>NZ_JALIZI010000004.1:0-469014 GCF_040595865.1 Cellulosimicrobium sp. MI9406 | reverse complement strand
TGATCGACCGGCAACCCCACGTACTCGTCCAGCATGAACGCCCGCACCCCCGCGAACGACAACCCCTCCTGCACATGACGCCGCACCAGCTCGTCGTACACCTTCAACGGCGACGACCCCGTCGCCAACCCCAGCACCGCCCCCGGCCCCGACCGCACCACCGCCTCCACGGCATCCGCAGCCAGCACCGCCAACCGCTCCGCCGGAGCGATCACGACCTCCATCACAACACCTTTCGACGGCCGACGAGAGCAGCGCCCACGGCGGCGACCGGGACGTCCGACGGAGCGAGGGAGACCCGCTCCGACAGACGCAACGAGGACAGGAAGGGGGACGTGCTCGACTGCGCGTCGAGCGCGTCGCGGACCGCGTCCAGCAGCGGCTGGCCCAGCGCGGACACGCCGCCGCCGAGCACCACGTGGCGCACGTCCACCGTCAGCTCGAGGATCCGGACGGCGGAGGCGACGGCGGACGCGAACTCGTCCTTGATCCGGATCGCGTCCGGGTCGCCCGCGGCCGCTGCCTCGAAGAGCTCGGCAGGGGCCGGCCGGCCGTGGCGCGACGGCCAGCGCGCCGACACGGCGGAGCCCGACGCGTAGACCTCCACGCACCCGCGCTGCCCGCACGCGCACTCGGGGCCGCGCGGGTCGATCGGGATGTGCCCGATCTCCCCCGCCGCGCCGCTCACGCCCCGGCGCAGCTCGCCGCCGAGCACGATGCCCGCCGCGAGCCCGGTGCCGAGCGCGAGGAACGCGAGGTCCTCCCCCTCCGCGCCGCGCAGGTGCGAGGCACCGAGGGCGGCCACGTTGAGGTCGTTGTCGACCTGGACCGGGACGCCGCCGAGCTCCGCGGACAGCGCCTCGGCGAGGGCGAAGCGTCCGCCCTCGATGCCGAGGTTCACCGCGTGCACGACGGAGCCGTCGGCGGGATCCACCAGCCCGGGGACCCCGACGCCGACGCCGTCGACGTCCGCGAGGTCACCGCAGGCGCGGCGGACCACCTCGCGGACCGCGCGCGCCGCGCTGGACACGACGCCCTCCGGTCCGCGCACCGTCGGCAGGCGCAGCGTCTCGCGCGCGACCCCGTCCGGGCCGAGGAAGGCCGCGAGCACCTTGGTGCCGCCGATGTCGAGGCCCACCGCGCTGCCCGGGCCCCCGGGACCGCGCCGTGACGCGGTCCCGGGGCCGGGGCGTCCGGCCAGGGCTGCGGCCGCCTCGCCGTCGAGCGAGGCAGCCGTGCTCAGGTCGCTCACGTCAGCCCTTCACCGCACCCGAGACGAGGCCACCGGTCATCCGACCCTGGACGATGAGGAAGAACACCACGGCCGGGATGGCGATGAGCACCGAGCCGGCCATGAGCGCGCCCCAGTTGGTCGCCTGGGTCGCCTGCTGGAAGGTCCGCAGCCAGACCGGCAGCGTCATGGCCTCCGGGCGCTGCATGATGATCAGCGCCATGACGAACTCGTTCCACGCCTGGATGAACGCGAAGACACCCGTCGCGACCAGCCCGGGGGCCAGGAGCGGGAAGGTGATCTTCCAGAACGCCTTGCCCCGCGAGCACCCGTCGATCATGGCGGCCTCCTCGAGGTCCGCCGGGACGCCGTTGACGAACCCGCGCAGCGTCCAGATCGTGAAGGGCAGCACGCCGGACACGTAGACGATCCCGAGCCCGACGATCGTGTTGAGCATCTGCCAGTTGTCGATGATCCGGAAGATCGAGATCATCATCGCCTCGCCCGGGATCATCTGGACCACGAGGATCGCGAGGATGAACGTCCGGCGACCCTTGAACCGGAAACGCGTCACCGCGAGCGACGCGAGGAAGCCGAGCACCATGGCGATGACGAGGGTGAAGAACGTCACCGTGAGCGAGTTGCCCATGGCCGGGATGAACGGGGCCCGCGTCTCGTCCGTGATCGCCGTGACGTAGTTGTTCAGCGTGAAGACGTCGGGCGTCGGGAAGAACTTCAGCTCCGTCCCGCGCACGAGGCTCGACGGCAGGAACGACGTGTTGATCATCCAGTAGACGGGGAAGACCGACGAGACGAAGACGATGATCGCCAGGATCGCGTAGCCGACGTTCGCGAGCTTCTTGCGCTGCTTCTCGCGGCTCACGCGAGGGGCGGTGCCCGCCGCGGGGGAAGCGTGCCGGACCGCGGCGCGGGGGGTGGTCTGGACGGTGCTCACAGTTCTTCCTCCCGGACCGTCTGGCGCACGTAGTAGAACGAGATGCCGAGCATGATGAACACGAAGATCACCGAGATCGCGCCGGCGAGACCGTAGTGCCCCTGGGCCATGCCCATCTGGTAGATGTACACGCCGATCGTGTTCGTCTTGTCGCGGTCGCCACCGACGCCCTGGAGGGCGTAGATCTGCGTGAAGACGCGCAGGTCCCAGATGATCGACAGCACGATGAGCACCGTGATGATGCTGCGGACGTACGGGACCATGATGAGCCGGAAGCGCTGCACCGGCGTGGCGCCGTCGAGCTGGGCCGCCTCCAGGACCTCGCCCGGGATCTGCGTCAGTCCCGCGTACATCGTGAAGGCGACGAACGGCACGGCGCCCCACACGATGACGATCGTCGCGATGAGGAAGAACTGGAGCGGGTTGAGCAGCCACGAGTGGCCCATCCAGTTGTCGCCCGTGATCGCGGTCAGCAGGTTGTTGATGACACCGTACTGGGTGTCGAAGATCCAGCCCCAGACGATGGTCGCGGCGAGCGCCGGCATGGCCCACGCCAGCAGCAGCCCGACCGAGACCAGCAGGCGGAAGCCCTTGCCGAGACGCATCATGAGCAGCGCGATGAGCGTGCCGAGCACCATGGTCAGGACGACGCACGCCACCATGAACAGGAAGCTGCGCAGGAGCACGGTCCAGAAGCCGTCCACGTCGGTGAGGACCTGGACGTAGTTGTCGAAGCCGACCCACTCGGCGGGCTGACCCATGAGCTGGGCCCGCTCGTACTTCTGGAACGACATGATGACGAGCCGCACGAGCGGGTATCCGACGAGGATGCCGAGCACGACGAGGCTGGGGACGAGGAGCGTCCACGGCAGGATCGGTGGACGCCGCTTCTTGGGTGGCCGCACGGGCGCGCCGGAGCGCTCGGTGCGGGGTTCGAGGGTGGTTGAGCTCATTTCCTCACTCCGTCAGGGGTTGCGCGGTGGTGCGCAGGCGACGTGCCTCCGGGGCCCGTCATGGGAAGGGGTGGGGGCTCCGGCGAAGGAGTCCCCACCCCTGACGGCTCGAGCCTCCGACGGTGCCTGGCGGTCACCAGGCACCGTCGGACCGGCTCAGCTGTTGAGGATCGACTCGATCTTCGCGTCGAGCTCCTCGGCGACCGTCTGCACGTCATCGCCGTTGGCGAGCTTCGTGAAGGCGCTCTGGAGCACGTTCTGCGCCTCGACGTCGGCCCACTTCGGGGACGCCGGGGTGAGGCGAGCGTTCTGCGCCGCCTCGACGCCCGCCTGGGCGATCGGGTTGTCCTGCGGCACCTCGCTCGCGAGGGACTTCTTCGCCGGGATCATGTTCGCCTGGGCGAGGATCGTCTGGTACTCGTCGCTCATCATGATCTCGAACGCCTTGTACGCGAGGTCCGGGTTGTTGGACTTCGCCGCGACGGCGATGTTCGAGCCACCGGCGAACACGGCCGCCGGCTCACCCGCGGTCTTGCCGGGCAGCGGGAACGCCGCGAGGTCGGAGCCGTAGGTCTCGAGGCACCCGGGGGTGGTCTTGGGGTCCTCGGGCGTGGCCGAGGTCTTGATGGTGCCGGCGATCCACGTCGGGGCCGACACGTAGGCCACCTGGCCCTCGCAGAACGGCACCTGGAGGTCGGTCTCCTGACCGTCCTTCGGCGCGAGCGACGCGTTCGTCATGAGGTCCTGGACCTGCTCGAGGCCGGCGAGGCCGCCCTCCGAGGAGAACCCGGCCTCCCACTCGCCGTCGTCGTTCTGCTCGGCGATGAAGCCGCCGTTCTCCCAGACGAAGGGCAGAGCGTTGTACCAGTCCTGGCCGGGCCAGTAGACGCCGGAGACCGTGTCCGTCTTGAGCGACTTCGCGGTCTCGACGTACTCGTCGAGCGTCGTCGGGACCGGGGTGGAGCCGGTGACCTGCGGCGTGTAGAACACGGCGCGCGAGCCGGCGTAGTACGGCAGGGCGTAGTGCTTGCCCTCCCAGTCGCCGGCCTCGACGAAGCCGCCGAGCAGGTCGTCGCCGCCGAGGGACTGGAACTCGTCCTCGGTGATCTCGCGGAAGAAGCCTGCGGACGTGAAGGCCGGGGACTGCGTGTTGCCGACCTCGACGATGTCCGGGCTGTCGGAGCCGGAGAGCGACGTGGTGAGCTTGTCGACGAGGCCGGTCCAGGACTGCTCCTCGATCGTGAGGGTGCTGCCCGGGTTCTCCTCCTCGAACGTGGTCTTGAGGTAGTCGCGCGCGGCGTCGGGCGTGTCCGACCCGTTGAGCCAGACGCGGATGTCGCCGGAGGCGGACTCGCCGTCGCCGGAGCCGTTGTCGTCGCTCCCGCCGCCGGTGCTGCAGGCGGTCAGCGCGAGCGCCAGGGTGATCGTCGACGCCACGGAGGCGGCGACGAGACGGTTCCTCTTCACTGGGTGCTTCCTCTCGGTGATTCTTGGTGGTGGCGGCGATGCCCCCACCGGAGGTGTGGCAGGAGTCCTGCGTAATCGAGCGTGTGCAGGGGTGCTGCTGTGTTATTGCGTTCCTGGGGGTGCTGCACTGGGGGTCCCAGGAGGTCGTGAGGGGCGGGTCGTGGCCCGCGCCCCGGTCGGGCAGGGCGGGTCAGGCGGAGCGTCGTCGGCTCACGAGACCCCCAGCTGTCCGGAGAGGACGAGGACGGCGGCCCCAGCGAGGACGACGTCTTCGTCGAGCGTGGCCATCCGCACCTGCAGCCCGCTGCCGATGACCGGCATGGTGCGGGAGCGGATGGTCTCGAACGCCGACTCGCGCAGGGGGCCGTCGAGCAGGTCCGCAGGACCGCTCACGAGCACCTCCGCGAGGTTGAGCGCACTGACGACAGGGGCCAGGGCGATGCCCAGCGTCCTGCCCACCGACGCCAGCACGGCGTCGGAAGCCTCGGTGTCGAGCCCGTCCACCGCGCGGCGCAGCGCCGGCACGGACAGGACAGTCTCCAGGCAGCCGCGGCGCCCGCAGGCGCACGGCTCGCCGTCCTCGACCACAGTCACGTGGCCGAGCTCGCCGGCGGCGTCGGCGTGCCCGTGCACGCGCGCGCCGTCGACCATGATGCCGGCGCCCACGCCCTCGCCCACCGTGAGGACGAGCAGGCCGTCCCCGGCCGCTCCCCCAAACGTGAACTCACCGAGCGCGGCGATGTTGGCGTCGTTGGCGACGTGGACCGCGAGCCCGAGCCGCTCCGTGAGCTGGGCCGCGAGCGGGACGTCGTACCAGCGGCGGTTCGGCGCCTCGATGACGCGGCCCTCGGCGTCGACGACGCCGGGCGACCCGATCCCCACGCCGATGACCGGCTGGGTCGCGGACGCGATGAGGCCGCGGCAGAAGCGCATGAGGAGGTCGACGAGCTCGGTGCCGGTGCGGCCGTCCACCGCGAGGCTCTGCCGCACGACGAAGTCGCCCGTGAGCGTGACGACGGCGCCGCGCAGGACCTCGTCGTCGGTGAGGTCGACGGAGACGATCTGGTACGCGCTCGTGCGCATGCCGACGAGGATCGCGGGCTTGCCCACGCGCTGCCCCGGGCGGACGCCGAGCTCCTCGACCAGGCCCTCGGCGATGAGCACGGAGACGAGGTCGGAGATGGTCACGCGGGTGAGGGAGGTGGCGCGCGCGAGGTCGGCGCGCGACGTGGGGCCCTCGTGGAACAGGTGCTGCAGCACGAGCGACCGGTTGTGGGCCCGAGCGTGCTCGGGGAGCACCTTGGAGGTCGGCCTGAGCCCTGTGCTCAGTCGCCTCCTCGGTGTGCCGGTGCCGGTGACTGCCGTTGTCATGTTTGTTAGTAGACTGCCTTTACTAAGTGGCTGTCAACTCTCTCCCGGCTTCGTGACCGAAATGTAGCCGAGGAGGCCGCGACCCGGGACCTTGGTCCCACGGCCCCCGCGCGTCACGACGTCGCGGCGATCCAGCCCCGCGCGCCGGCGTGCTCGACCGAGCGGGACGCGACCAGCGCGGCGTCCTCCAGCGCCGCGCGCCACGACGACCCGCGCGCCGCCGCCGCGGCGAACGCGCCGTGGACCACGTCGCCCGCGCCCAGGGTGTCGACCACGCGGCCTGGCCGCGGGACCGCGACCTCGTACCTCTCCCCCGCGTCGAGCACCTCGACGGGCCGCGGACCGCGGGTCCGCGCGACGAACCGAGGGCCCAGCGCGGCGACAGCGTCGAGCACGTCGTCCGTCGCGACGCCGGGCGGCCGGAAGTCCGCCGACACGACGACGGCGTCGCACAGCCCGATCATCGCGGGCGCGTCGGGCTTCCAGGAGCCCCCGTCCAGCACGACGGCGCACCCGCGCTCCCGCGCGCGGCGCGCGACCCGGAGCGCGAGCCCCGGGTGGTGACCGTCGAGCAGCAGCACGTCCCCGGGGCCGAGCTCGTCCAGCAGGTCCGCCGTGCGACCCGGCGCCGCGAGACGCGCATCGGTGAGGTCGCCGAAGCCGGAGGCGTTGGTGCTCACGACCGCGCGCTCGCCGGTCGCACGCGTGACCAGCACCGTCGAGACCGCGGGCTGCACCGCCCCGGCGACGCCGTCCGCCGCGTCGACGAGCGCGACGCCGGCGGACTCGAGCTCGGACCGCACGACCGCGGCGAGGGGCCCGTGGCCCACGGCGGTGACGAGGGTCGTCGGGACGCCGCGCGCGACGGCGGTGGCCGCGGCGTTCGCGGCCGGGCCGCCGAACGTCGCGGCGAGGGACCGCGCGACGACCTTCTCGTCGGGTCCGGGCAGGGCGTCGACGACCTGGACGACGTCGAGGGTCACGAGTCCGCAGCACACGAGCACGCGCCCATCCTCGCGCGCGGACCGGTACGTCCGCACGGCGCCGGCGACGGTCGGATCACGGACAGTTCACAAGACGGTCACGATGTGGGTGCGGCTGTCCGGTTCGCGCGGTTGGCCCCCTACCCTCGCAGCATGCGGACCACTCGCCCTCTCGCCGTCGTCGTCGCGCTGGTGCTCGGCGGCGCGCTCCTGGCCGGCTGCTCCGCGACGCCGGGCGCCGGCGACGCCGCCCTCGACTCCGGCGCGGGGTCCGAGGCGGCGGTGGTCGACGGCACCGACGCCTCGTCCGGCGCCCCGGCCGGGATCACGACCGGCGACGAGGACGCCGTGGTCGAGGCGGACCGCGAGATCGTCACGACCGGCTCGGTGACCGTCGTCGCGAAGGACCCGTCGGCGGCCGCCGAGCAGGTCGCCGAGCTCGCGGAGAGCGCGGGCGGGCGGGTCGAGAGCCGTCGGCAGTCCGAGCCCGAGGGCGACGCGCGGCCCACGGCCGAGCTGACCGTGCGCGTGCCGGCGGCCCAGACGACCGCGACCGTGGACGCGCTCGGTCAGGTCGGCGAGGTGCGCGACCTCGCGATCGAGGCGGTCGACGTGACCGGCACCGCGCGCGACCTCGACGCCCGCGTCGCGGCGCTCACCACGTCGGTCGAGCGTCTGCGGACGCTCATGGGCGACGCCGCGACGACCGCGGACCTGCTCGCCGCCGAACAGGAGCTCACGACGCGCCAGGCAGAGCTCGAGTCGCTCCAGTCGCAGCGCGCCGCGCTCACGGACCAGGTCTCGATGTCGACGCTGCACGTCACGGTCGTGCAGGTGGTGCCGGCCGAGCAGCTCGCTCCCGGCGGCTTCCTCGGCGGTCTGCAGAACGGCTGGAACGCTCTGCTGACCACGCTCAACGGCCTGGTCGTCGTCCTCGGCGCGCTGCTCCCGTGGCTCGTCGTCGTCGGCCTCGTCCTGCTCGTCGTGCGCTGGGTGCTGCGCCGGGTGCGCCGTCGTGCGCAGGACGGCGGTGCTCCCCCGGCCGACGACGGCGGCACGGGGCCGGACGACGACCCGCAGGCGCCGTCGTCGGGGCAGGCTCCGCTCGTCGGGGCGTCCGCCCGTGACTGAGCCCGTCGCCCCGGAGGGCACCGGTCGCGTCGCGCGCCTGTGGGCCGACGACGAGGGCACGGCCCGGCTCGCCGGCCACCTCGTGACGCGCGTGTGCACGCACTGGGACACGGTCGGGCCGCAGACGTTCCCCCGGCACGTCAACCCGGAGCCGCGCGTGCAGTGGCGGGTCCACCTCGACGGCACGGACGGCGACGAGGACCTGTACAGCGACGATCCCGGCGCGCCCCCGCTCCCTCGTGACGACGACGCCCGGCTCGAGGTGCGGGGGCGGCGGCTGCGACTCGAGTGGCTCGAGGGCGACGAGGCGGCGGCGGCCTGGGAGCGCCACGGCTGGTGACGCGAACGAGCGCCGGGACGGCGACGGCCCGCACCCCGAGAGGGGTGCGGGCCGTCGCCGCAGGGGTGGAGGTGCGGGGAATCGAACCCCGGTCCGGTGACGCCGATCGAGGACTTCTCCGGGCGCAGTCTGCTGTCGTTTTTCTCGGCCCCCGCACTCACGCAGACAAGATGCGGACGGGCTCAGTCACCTGAAAGTCCCCGCAGCCCCGGTGACGAGGACTGCGAGCAGTGGCTCTCTAGATGACGCCAGGATCCGAGTCGAGAGCTAGCTCGGGCTGACGGACTTCGGGGCTCGCTCAGGCGGCGAGGGCGAAGTCGGTGCGCTTGTTATCGGCACCTGTGTTTTGCAGACATCGTTTACGAGATAAGCCTGCATCCTCGGCCCGCTTCTCCTCGAAGCACGACCACCGTCGAAACCGATCACCCCCTGTGCAGTTGTCAAGCACTGCGCGGCGCCCGGGCGGACCCGGACCTCGTGCAGCAGGTCCAGCCTACGCGATCAACGCCGTGCCCCGCACGGATATTTCCGCGCGGCCGGGTACCGGCGGTCGTGCGCCGCCGGTACCCGCGTCGCGGCTACTTCTTCCGGCTCAGCGAGTCGACGAGCAGCCCGCCGGCGATCCCGAGGAGGAACACGTCCTTCGCGAGCCCGGTCCCCTGCTCGGTGGGTCGCACCCCGTCCTCGCGCGTCATGCCCGGCGTCTTGAGGTACATGCCGACGAGGCCGGCCGAGAAGACGCCGAGCCCGACGGCGACGAGACCGGTCGGGACGAAGGGCGCCACGAGGGCCGCGCCGAGCGCGATCTCGGCGGTCGACAGGGTCTTGGTGAACTGCTTCGGCTCGACGTCCCCGAGGAACGAGTACGTGCCGGCGGCCATCCCGTGCAGTCCCTGCGCGGTCTCCTCGTCGGCACCGCGCTTGCTCAGGCCGGAGTTGAGGATGTACGCCCCCGCCGCGAGGCGCGGGATGTACTGGCGGAGCTTGACCATGGGGCCTCCTGGTTCGCGGTCTTCGTCTCGCCCTCGACCGTACGTCGAGGGCGACGGCGTCACCAGCGGGTAGGGCCGACGTCGGGCACGGGACCGCGTGCGGGACGCCCCGCGCGGCGTCAGCGCAGCTCGCGCTGCCGCATGGCGCGCTGCGCCTCGCGGTTGTCCTGCTTCTCGCGGAGCGCCTGGCGCTTGTCGTACTCCTTCTTGCCACGCGCGAGCGCGATCTCGACCTTGGCGCGGCCGTCGAGGAAGTACAGCGCGAGGGGCACGATCGTGTGCCCCTTCTCGCGCGTCTTGGACTCGAGGCGCAGGATCTCCTCCTTGTGCAGGAGCAGCTTGCGCTTGCGGCGCGGGGCGTGGTTGTTCCACGTGCCCTCGGTGTACTCGGGGATGTGGACGTTCTCGAGCCAGGCCTCGCCGCGGTCGACCGCGACGTAGCCGTCGACGAGCGACGCCCTGCCCATCCGCAGCGCCTTGACCTCGGTCCCGGACAGGACGATCCCCGCCTCGTACACGTCCTCGATCACGTAGTCGTGGCGTGCCTTGCGGTTGCTGGCGACGACCTTGCGGCCGCTGTCCTTCGCCATCCGTGTCCTACCGTCCTTCTCTGCTGTCGGTGCTGTCGCCCGGGTGCTCGTCCGGGGCACCGTCCGTGCGTCGGCCCCGAGCCGTGCGGGCGCCCCAGCGTACGGGTGCCCGACGGCGCCCGGTACCGATTATCCCCCGGGTGCGGTCGCGCGGGGGCCGGGGCGGGTCGGGCGCGACGCCCGGAGCGCGACCCGGCCCGGTCAGCGCAGCACGGACATCGGGTCGATCGTCGACCCGTTGACGTACACCTCGAAGTGCAGGTGGCACGCCCCCGAGAGGCCGGTGTTGCCCGAGTAGCCGATGACGTCACCCTTGTTGACGGTCCGGCCGGACGACACCGCGAAGCGCGTGAGGTGGTTGTAGCTCGTCATGAGGTTCTTGCCGCCCACCGTGCCGTGGTTGACGAGCACCTGGTTGCCGAAGCCGTTGCGCCACTGGGCGTGGACGACCGTCCCGGGCCCGGCCGCCATGATCGGCGTGCCGCAGTAGGCGCGCAGGTCCGTCCCCGCGTGCAGGCGGTAGTAGCCGAGGATGGGGTGCAGGCGCATCCCGTAGCTCGAGGTCACGTAGGGCACCGCCGTCGGGTACGACAGGAAGCTCGAGATGCTGCCGCGGTCGCCGCCGGAGGACGAACCGCCACCTCCGCCGCCACCACCGCCGGAGGACGACCCGCCGCCGCCACCGCCCCCGCCACCGCCGCCGGACTGCTGGCTCTGCTGCTGGCGGCGCGCCTCCTCCTCGGCGGCCTTGCGGTCACGCTCGGCCTGCTCCGCGATGATGCCCTTGATCTCGCTCTGCAGGGACTGCTGCGCGGCCTCGTTCTCGGCGACCTTGGCCTCGGCCGCGGACTTGCGCTCCTCGATCGTCGCCTTCTTGGCCTGCTGGTCGACGATGAGCTGCTCGACCTCGGCCTTGCGGTCGGCCGCGGCCGTGCGCGCCGCCTCGGCGGCGACGAGGTTCTCGTCCGCCTGCTGCTTGAGGTCGGTGACCGTCTCGCGCACCGCCTGGAGGCGCGCCTCGCGGTTGCGCGACACCGACTCGGCCTCGAGCAGCTCCTGGAGCGAGCGGGACTGGCTGCGCGCCGCCGTCGAGGAGACGGCGTACTCCGCGATGAACTCCTCGGTGCTCTGCGCACCCGTGACGATGCCGAGGCTCGAGACGTCGCCCTGGCCGCGGTACGCCTGGCGCGCCATCTCGGCGATGCTCGACTTGGCGTCGGCCACCTCGGTCGCGCCGCGCTCGATCTCGGCGCTGATCGCGGCCTCCTGGCCCAGCGCGTCCTCGAGCCGCTGCGCGAGCAGCTCCGCCTCGCGCTGCGTCCGCTCGACCTCGGCCTGGGCCGCGTCGAGCTCGGCCTGGGCGACGGGCAGCCGCGCCTCGATGGCCTGGAGGTCGACGACGGCCTGCGCGAGCGCCGAGTCCGTGTCCTCGAGCTCGGACTGCAGCTGCTCGCGGTTGCCGAGGATCTCGGACTGGCGACGCTCCGCCGCGGCCCGGCGGTCGTCGATGTCGTCGGCGGACGCCGAGGCGACACCCCCCACGAGGAGCAGGGTCGTGGCGATCAGAGCCGCTGTCGCGCGGCGGAGGTCCCGGGTCATCTCACACCCTCGTGTGGCGGTTGAGCGTGACGACCGAGGACACGGCCGCCAGCAGGAAAGCGATCCCGACGAGCACGGGTGCGATGCGCAGCACGTCCGCCTCGTCGACGTAGGCCACCCACGTCACGGACTGGGACAGCCAGTCCGTGACGAGGTACTTCACGCCGACCCAGAGCCCGCCGACCGCCAGGACCGCGCCGAGCACGGCGGCGATCGCGCCCTCGAGGAGGAACGGGAGCTGGATGAACAGGTTCGACGCCCCGACGAGCCGCATGATGCCCGTCTCGCGCCGTCGGCTGAGCGCGGAGAGGCGGATCGTCGTCGTGATGAGCAGCACGGCCGCGAGCAGCATGACCGCCGCGAGACCGGCCGCGAGCAGGGACGCGCGGTTGAGCGCGAGGAACAGCGAGTCGAAGATGCGGCGCTGGTCCTCGACCACCTCGACGCCCGGCCGCCCCGTCACGACGTCGTTGACGACCTCGTAGTTCTCCGGGTTGGTGAGCTTGAGGCGGAAGGACGCCTGCATGTCGTCGACCGTGAGCTGCGTGCCCAGGTACCCGTCGGGGTAGCGCTCGGTGAACGCCGCGAACGCGTCGTCCTTGGACTCGAAGTAGACCGTCTGGATCTCGTCGCCGAGCTCCGTGTCGAACAGGTCCTCGATCGCCGCGATCTGGTCGGGCGTGGCCTCGCCGGCGGCGCACGTGGGCGACGGCGACCCGGCCGGGCAGAGGAAGACGGACACCTCGACCTTGTCGTACCAGTCGTCCTTGAGCTTGCCGATCTGCGCCTGGAGCAGCAGCGACGACCCGACGAACGTGAGCGAGACGAAGGTGACGAGCACGACGGAGACGGCCATGGACACGTTGCGCCGCAGGCCCTGGCCGAGCTCCGCGAGGATGAACTGGAGTCGCACGCCGCTCACTCCCCCGCCGTCGCGTCGACATGGCGACGCGTCGAGCGTCGCCGGGGCAGCGGTGGCCGGCCCGACGCGTCGACCGCGGGCGTCGCGCCGGTCGCCGGCGTCCGGTCCGGCGCCTCGGCCGGGTCCTGCGCCGAGGACGGCGCCGGGTCGGGCGCCGCGGACGGGCGTGCGGTCCGGCGCACGACGGCGGTCGGCGCCGACTCGGGCGCCGGTCCGGTCGCCGGGTCGGGGATGACCTGGCCGCGCGCGCCGTACGAGCCGTGCGCCTGGTCGCGCACGAGCGTGCCGGTGTCGAGCTCGACGACGCGGCGGCGCATCTGGTTGACGATCTCCTCGTCGTGCGTCGCCATGACGACGGTCGTGCCGGTGCGGTTGATGCGGTCGAGCAGGCGCATGATCCCGAGGGACGTCGTGGGGTCGAGGTTCCCGGTCGGCTCGTCGGCGAGCAGGATCGGCGGGCGGTTGACCATGGCGCGCGCGATGGCCACGCGCTGCTGCTCACCACCGGAGAGCTCGTGCGGGCGGCGCTTCTCCTTGCCCGCGAGGCCGACCATCTCGAGCGTCTCGGGCACGGTGATCGCGATGGTGTGACGGGGCTTGCCGATCACCTGGAGCGCGAACGCGACGTTCTCGAACACGGTCTTGTTGGGCAGCAGGCGGAAGTCCTGGAAGACCACCCCGATCTGGCGGCGCAGCTTCGGGACGTTCCAGCTCGACATCGACCCGAGGTCGCGGCCCGCGACGAAGACCTTGCCCTTCGTCGGGCGCTCCTCGCGCAGGACGAGGTGCAGGCACGTCGACTTGCCGGAGCCGGACGCACCGACGAGGAAGACGAACTCGCCGCGCCGGACCTCCAACGACACGTCGTCGACGGCCGGCCTCGCGCCGCGCGCGTAGACCTTGGTGACGTTCTCGAAGCGGATCACAGCGGCACGTTCCTCGGGTCGGGGGTCGATCCGTGGACGAACGGGGTTCGTCGCACGATCCCGAGGGTAGGCATGCGTCTGCGGCCCGGCGGGGCGGACACGCCGCGCCCGGGTGCATCGATCCGTTGCTCGGATCAATCGGCCCGGGGCGGCCGCGGAGGGTCAGGCCTCCTTCTGCACCCCGCGGCGCCAGCGGATCCCGGCCTCGATGAAGTCGTCGATGTCGCCGTCGAACACCGCCGAGGGGTTGCCCACCTCGTGCTCGGTGCGCAGGTCCTTGACCATCTGGTACGGCTGCAGCACGTAGGAGCGCATCTGGTCGCCCCAGCTCGCCTTGATGTCGCCCGCGAGCTCCTTCTTCTTCGCGTTCTCCTCCTCCTGGCGCACGAGCAGCAGGCGGGACTGGAGCACGCGGAGAGCCGCGGCGCGGTTCTGGATCTGCGACTTCTCGTTCTGCATCGAGACGACGATGCCCGTCGGGATGTGCGTCATGCGCACCGCGGAGTCCGTCGTGTTGACCGACTGCCCGCCCGGGCCCGAGGACCGGAACACGTCGACCTTGATCTCCGACTCCGGGATCTCGATCGAGTCCGTCTGCTCGATGAGCGGGATCACCTCGACCGCCGCGAACGACGTCTGGCGGCGGCCCTGGTTGTCGAACGGCGAGATGCGCACGAGGCGGTGGGTGCCCGCCTCGACCGACAGGTGGCCGAACGCGTAGGGCGCCTTCACCTCGAACGTCGCAGACTTGAGCCCCGCCTCCTCCGCGTACGACGTGTCGAGGACAGTCGTCGGGTAGCCGTGGCGCTCCGCCCAGCGCAGGTACATGCGCAGCAGCATCTCCGCGAAGTCGGCCGCGTCGACGCCACCGGCGCCCGCGCGGATCGTCACGACGGCCTCGCGCGCGTCGTACTCGCCGGCGAGCAGGGTGCGGACCTCGAGCTGGTCGAGATCCTTGCGGATGGCGGCGACCTCGTTCTCGGCCTCGACGAGGGTGTCCTCGTCCTCCATCTCCTGGCCCATCTCGACCAGGGTCTCGACGTCGGCGATGCGCTGCCCGAGCTTCTTCACCCGGTCCAGCTCCGACTGCGCGGCGGAGAGCGCCGACGTCACCTTCTGCGCCGCGTCGGGGTCGTCCCACAGGTCGGGCGCCGACGCCTTCTCCGAGAGGTTCGCGATCGTCGCGCGCAGCTCCTCCGGGTCGCTCACGCTCTCGATGGACTCGAGCGTGCTCCGCAGCGCCTTGATCTCGGACGGGAAGTCGATGGTGGCCACGAGGTTCAAGGTTACGCGACCCCGCGCGCGGTCGGCGCCGTCGCGCGAGGCCACGGCGAGGGGACCGCGCGCGGGGTCCGCGCGCGGGCCGCCGCGGGGGTTCGGTGCCACCGGGCGAGGGCCGCCCGACGGCGCGTCGCCGTCAGTCCTTCGTGCCGCCCTGGGGGGCGGACCGGCCCGCGGTCGACGGCGCCGGCTCGGCGGTCGTCGCCTGCTGGCGGCCCTCGTCGCGCGCCTTCGCGAGCATCGCCTCGAGGCGCTGGCGCCGGCGTCGGCGGTCGTCCCGGACGCCCACGATCACGACCACGACGATCGCGAGGAGCAGGAGCTGCGGCCACGGGACCGCCCACGTGGTGACGGTGACCGTCACCGGGTCGAGCGGCGCGTCCACCTGGTCGTCGCCGACGACGATCGGCGTCACGGTGATCGTCGTGCTGACCGGCCCGAGCGGCCAGACGTCGGCGAACGCGACCTTGCTCCGCAGGGATCCGCCCGGCAGGACCTCCCCGAGCGGCTCCGCCGTCGCCTCGTCCGTCACGGCGCCGAAGAGGGAGGACGTCGCGACCTGACCCTCGGCGCCGAGGCGCACGTTGCCGTCGTTGGCGACGTCGTAGGAGACGGTGAGGTCGCCCGCGGCGAACGGGTTCCACGACGGCGCGTAGGACGCCTTGACGTCCTCGACGGCGAGCGCGGGCTGGATGTCGCCGGTGACGCGCGTCGTGACGCGGAACCCGACACGGCTCTCGACGCCGACGCTCGTACCGCCCTCGCCGCCGCCCGTGCTCGTGACCGACGCGGCGATGCCCGCCGGGTGGTCGCCCGGGGTCGCGTTCTCGGGGACCGCGATCGTGTACGGGACGACCACCGTCTCCTTCGGTCCCACCTCGACGCTCTCCTGGACGGTGAACCACGTCCCCGCGTCGGTGGACTCCTGGTCCGAGGAGAGCATGTTGAAGCGCCCGTTGGCGGTGAGGTAGCCGTCCGCGGCCTTGAGCGCGAACGTGGCCGGCACGTCGCTGAAGTTCGAGACGGCGATGTGCTCCTCGACCGTCGTGCCCGGGTCGGCGACGAGGTCGACGCCGCGACGCCCGTCGGGACCGTTCGCGTCCGCGGGCTTGGCGCCCCACGTGATGCGGTCCTCGGTGTCGAGGGGCAGTGCCGTCGGCAGAGCGCTCACGACGTCGGCCTGCGCGCTCGCGACGCCGGCGTGCGCGCTCGCGGCGGCGGTCGTCGCGGACGCGGCGACGGCGAGCGGGGTCGCTGGCAGGAGGCCGAGGGCGAGGGCGGTCGCGGCGAGGACGAGACGACGCCCGCGACGGCGGGACGGGGACCCGGTGCGGGCGGGGTGCGTTGGTGCGGGGATCACGCAGGGGCTTCTCTCCGTACGACGACGGGTCGCCCGCCCGGCACGACCGTGGTCGTGCGGGACGGTGCGACCCGTCGTGTGACTACTCGGTCGGTGCCCGGCCGGAACCGGTCACCGGGACGTCGGGACGGCTCAGTCCTCGAACAGGGACAGCGTGATGGTCGAGTTGTACGCGCCCGGCGCGACGTCCTCACCCGTGCGCAGCGTGAGGTTCGCGCCGGCGGTCCAGGAACCCTCGGGGTTGACCTCGGCCGAGTCGAACGTCGAGACCAGGAGCTCCTGGTCGACGAGACCCGGGCCGTCCTCGAGGGAGGGCTCGACCGGCTCGCCCTCGGAGACCAGGCCGGTGTCGCCACCGTCGACGAGGGTCGGGGCCCAGCCGAGGTTGTCGGCACCGATCTCGCCCGCGTCGCCCGTGAAGGCCGACGCGCTGCCCAGCACGTACCAGTAGGCGCCCTCGGGCACCTCGGTCCGCGTGTCGGTGACGGTGACCTCCGGGAGGGCACCGTTGAACTCGCGCGTGCCCTCGACCGACGACTCGTCGGCCTCGGTCAGCGTGGTCGAGTTCGCGGCGACGGTGAGGGCGAGGTTGCCCGGCTCCACGTTGGACTCGATCTCGACGGAGACGTCGACGTTCGTGTCGTCGCCCACCTGGTCGGCGGAGGCAGCGGACGCGAGGGCGACCGTGCCGATGAGCATCGCACCGAGGGCACCCCCGGCGACGAGCTTCTTCGTTGCTCGTGCGTTCATGTTGTAGCTCTCCATCGTTGGAGTTGTTGTCGGACCGGATCACCATAGCGGCGAACCTGGGGTTTTGACAGGGCCGAACCAGAAGTGGCCATCCAAAGTTAAGAAAGTGAACAAAGGCGCGAGAGCGCGCTCACGCGACGTTGCGGTATTCCTTTCCCTGGACGTTCTTCGTCGAACAGCAACAGGTGCTCACCACGCTCTGGCACGTGACTCTGCACGCACGATGATGCCATCACTCCACGCCCCGGTCACCCAGCTGATCATCGCGGGTCGCGCCCGCGCGGCGAGGCCGACCGACGCCGTGCGCCCGTCGCCGGTCGACGCGTCGGTCACCACGACCTCGCTCAGACCGGCGAGCGCTGCGGGGTTCCGGGCGAGATAGTCGTCGACGTCCGCGCGGATCCCGGTGTCGGTCAGCGTGAGGACGGCACCCTCGACCGGCGGCGCGGCGCCGCCGGAGTAGAACGTCTCAGGGGTCGTCGAGTCGGCCGCCGTGAGGGCGAGCGCATCGGCGAGCGCGTAGAGCCGCTTGCGTTCGAGGTGCACCTCCGTGGCGCTCACCACGACCGTCACGAGGAGCAGCGCGAACGCGACGAACGCGCTCGTGAGCAGCAGGATGCGGCCGTCCTCCTCCCGCTCGTCCGAGCCCCGGAGCCGCGCGACGAGCGCCGCCGACCCGCGCACGACCGCGCCGGACCGCCGCCCGCGACCGCGTCCGGGTGCGCCCCCGGGTGTCGGGGTGCCCCGAGGTGCCGCCGTGCTCAGAGGTGTCGAGGTGCCCGCGGGCGTCAGGGCGCCTGTGGGTGCCGGCGTGCCTACGGGTACCGGCGCGCCTCCGCGTGTCGTGGCGCCCAGGGGCGACGGGGTGCTCATGGGTGTCGGGGCGCTCATGGGAGACGCGGCGCTCGCGGGCGACGGGGCGCTCACGGCCGCCGCGCCGCGTACGCGTCGACGGACGCGACGTGCCGCGCCTCCACGGGGACCGCGAGAGGGACGACCTCCCGCACGAGCTCGGGCACGAGCGGGAGCGGCACGTCGAGCCGGACGTGCGCCGTCACCTCGCCGCCCGGCTCCAGGCAGACCTGTGACGAGCAGGCGATCGTCAGACCGCCCGCGCTCGGGGCGAACCCCTGGTCGCCGAGCGCCAGAGCCACGGCCGCCGAGGCGAGCCGGGCGCCGTCGTCGCTCGACGGTGCCGTGACGAACGCGCGCGCCGCCTCGCGGGAGGCGCCCTCCACGGCGAACGTCGCGGCCTGCACCCGACCCACCGTGAGCACGAGGTAGAGGACCGGCAGGAGGAGGACGAGGGCGACGCCGAGGAACTCGACGACCGCGCTCCCCCGGTCCGAGCGCTGCCCCGTCAGCCTCGCGCGGAGCCGAGCGAGCAGGCGCGTCACGGGGCCTCCTCCAGCGCGTGACCGCGGACCGTGAGTGCTCCGGCCGGGCCGAGCAGCCCGACGACCGGGAGCGGCGCGGTCACCGTGACCTCGACGACGGGCAGACCGTCCACGACGGTCTGGCGCGCGACGACGTCCTGCGCGTACCGCGCCGAGAGCGCGGACACGACGAGGTCGCGCGTGCGGGCCGCGCCGTCGTGCGGGCCACGGTCGGCACGACCTGCGACGCGGGCGCCCTCCGCGGCGCAGTCCACCAGCGTCGCGCGCACGTGGACGGCGAGCGCGACCTGGACGACCCCGAGGAACAGCGCGAGCACGAGGACGGAGACGAGGGTGAACTCGACGACGGCGAAGCCCCGCTCCGGGTCCTCGACGCCGACTCCCGGGCCACCGCGACGCACCACCTCAGGGGGCGCCGACGCTCGAGATGGCGTTGCTGAAGGCCTGCGTCAGCGCCGGCCCGGCGACGGCCCACAGGGCGATCACCAACCCGGCCGTCATCAGGGTGATGAGCACCCAGCCTGGCACGTCACCGCGTTCCGGGTCCTGACCGGTCAGCCGCCCGAGCGCACCGCGCGCTGCGGCGCGCACGGCCTGGTTCCCTCGACTCCACCCCTGCATGCTTCTCCTTCGTCGTCGTTTCGATCGGTCGTGCCGGACGGTCGTGCCGGACGGTCGTGGGCCGCTGCTCAGAAGCCGAGCCGCAGGGTCGCGAGCGACGGGAAGACGGCGTAGACCACCGTCACGGGAAGGATGAGGAAGACGACGGGGACCATCATCACGACCTCTTTCCTCCCGCCCGCCTCCATGAGCGCGCGGCGTCCCGACTCGCGCACGTCCTGCGCCTGCGCACGCAGCACGTCGGCGAGCGGGGTCCCCCGTTCGACGGCCACCGCGACCCCCTCCGCGAATCGGGTGAGGCTCGGCAGCTCGGTGCGGTCGGCGAGCTGCTCGAGCGCCCGGGCGAGCGGGGTCCCGGCACGCACGGTCGCGAGGGTCGTGCGCAGCTCGCCGGAGAGCTCGCCGTGCGCGGTGGTCGCGACGCGCTCGAGCGCGGCGACCGGCCCCTCGCCCGCGTTCACCGCGAGCGCGAGGAGCTCGGCGACCGTGGGGAACTCGGCGAGCATGCGCTCCTCCCGACGTCGCACGGCGCGGGTCAGCGCGTGGTCGCACGCGAGCACCCCGCCGACGCCGCACAGCAGCACGAGGATCACCAGGGCGGCGACGGACGACCCCTGCGTCGCCGCGAGCAGCACGGCGAGCGCCGTCCCGCCGCCGAGCCCGACGACGCCCCACACGAGCTGCCGTGCGCGGAACTGCTCGACGCTGCGTCCGCGGCCGGCACGGTCGAGGCGGCGCCGGACGTCGGACGCCGTCGAGCCGAACCTCTCCAGCGCGCGTCCCGCGTCGGCGAGCAGCGGCGCGAGGAGTCGTTCGAGGGTCGGGAAGGGTGATCGCACAGGGTGGTCGCGCAGCAGGACGGACGTGCGGTCGTGGGTGCGCAGGTAGGGCGCGAGCCGCTCGTCGAGGCGGATCGACCGCCCCCGGAGCCCGGCGACCACGAGGAGGACACCGAGCCCGCCGAGCGCGCCGAGCGCGGCACCGGTCCAGGACACGTCGACGACGCTCATCGCAGCACCCGCTCTTCCTCGGGCAGCCGCCCGATCCGCAGCATCAGCTGGTACGCCGCCGCGGAGCACGCCGCGCCGGCGGCGAGGACGACCGCACCCGCCATGGAGTTGTACGCGGCCGCCGTCTCCGGGCGTGTCGCGAGGAAGCCGAGCACGACCCACGGGCCGGCGACCGCGAGTCGCGCCCCGTTCACGGTCCACGACTGGCGGGCCTCGAGCTCACCGCGCGTGCGGGCGTCCTCGCGCAGGAAGGTCGACAGGGTGCGCAGGAGGCGTCCCAGGTCGGTGCCGCCGACGTCCCGCGTGATCCGGAGCGCCTCGACGATGCGGTCGGCGACCGGGTCCGCGAGCCGGTCCTTGAGCAGGTCGAGGCACTCCCCGAACCGGCCGGACGCGCGGTAGTCCCGCGCGAACTGGGTGAACGGCTCGCGCAGCTCGACCGGACCGCGCTCGCCGAGCTGGCCGACGGCCTCGGGCAGCGACAGCCCCGCGCGCACGCCCGAGGACAGGTGGTCCAGCACCTCGGGCCACACCTCCCGCAGCCGTGCACGCCGCCGCCGGGCGCGGGACCGCACGAGGAGGGAGGGCGCACCCGCGGCGATCACGGCGAAGCAGGCCGCGATGGTCCACGAGCGCGCGAGGACCGCCCCGGCCACGAGGACGACGAGCCCGACGCCGACGCTCGCGACCACCAGGGCACCGGGTGTCACCGCCGGTGCACCGGCCTGGACGAGCAGGTCCTGCGTGCGCGCTGCCCACCCGTCGGCACGACGCACGCGCGGGGGCCCGGGCGCCCAGAACGACCACCAGACGCAGAACAGCCCCGCGCCGAGGAGGAGGCCCACCGCCACGCCCACGGTCAGCCCACCCTCGTCGGCGCGGCGCCGTCGAGCACGTCGGCACTGGCCGGGCCCGCCCGCAGGACCGCTGCCAGGTCGATGCCCGCGCGCGCGAAGCGCTCCGCGCGCGGCGGGAAGCCTCCCGCCCGCACCAGCCGGTCGCCCGAACGCACGAAGATCTCCGCGGCCTCCACGACGCCCTGCTCGACGCGGCCCGTCACACCGAGGATCTCGCGCACGCCGCGACGCCCGTCTGCGTCGACGCCCAGGTGCACGACGAGGTCGATCGCGGACGCGACCGTCGGCACCACGAAGCGGTCCGAGACGTTCTCGCCCGCGAGCAGGGGCAGCGTGCACATCTTGGTGATCGCCTCCCGGGCGGAGTTCGCGTGGATCGTGCACATCCCCGGAACTCCGGCGTTCAGCGCGACGAGCAGGTCGAGGCTCTCCGCCTCGCGGACCTCGCCGATGACGATGCGGTCCGGGCGCATGCGCAGCGCCTCCTTCACCAGGCGCCGCAGGGGGATCTCCCCCGTGCCCTCGAGGCTCGGCTGCCGGCACTGGAGCGACACGACGTCGCGCACGGCGAAGCGCAGCTCGAACACCTCCTCGCACGTGACGACGCGCTGCGCGGGCGGGACCGACCCGGCGAGGGCGTTGAGCATCGTCGTCTTGCCCGCCTGCGTGGCTCCCGCGACGAGGATGTTCAGCCCGGCCCGCACGGACGCGTCCAGGAACGCGGCGGCCTGGGGCGGGAGCGCGCCGAGCCGGACCAGGTCGTCCAGGTGCGACGCCCGGACGACGTGCTTGCGGATGTTCACCGCCCACTCGCTGCGCGTGACGTCGGGGATGACGACGTGCAGCCGCTCCCCTCCCGGGAGGCACGCGTCGACGAACGGGCTCGACAGGTCGAGCCGACGCCCGGACGACCGCAGCATCTGCTCCACGAGGTCGCGCACCTGCTGCGACGTGAGGATCGTCGTCGTCAGCTCCGACGAGCCGCCGCGCGCCACGAACACCTGGGAGGGCGCGTTGATCCAGATCTCCTCGATCTCCGGGTCGTCGAGGTACGGCTGGAGCGGCCCGAGCCCGGCGACGGCGTCGACGACCGCGCGACCGGCGGCGGCCGGGTCGGCGAGCGGCGCGACGGCCCCGAGCGCGCTGCGCGTCTCGTAGTCCGCGACGACGTCGCGCACGAGCTGGTCGACGGCCGCGCGGTCGCGCGCGGGGTCCACCCCGCGCCGTCGGACGAGCTCGCGCACCTCGCCCTCGAGCACGCCGACGGCGTGCGTGTCCGTAGACATGTCGAGCATTCCCCCTGCTCCGTCGGCCGGCTGCCCCGCCGGTCGTCAACGATCTGCGCCAGAGAGTAGGGCATGGACGCGCCCCCGTGAACCGCCCCTGTGGACAAGGTCGCGGGCGCCCCGGAATCCCGCGCCGTCGAGAGGGGACCCCCCTCCCGGCGTCCCACATCGTGGTCGTCGCGACGGCTAGGGTCGGGCCATGACGGACCTCCCGCCCGGCCGCTGGCAGGCCGCCGCGCGCGCCACGGGCCTCCTGGGCGCCGACGGCGCGGTCGCGGCGACGATCTTCGCCGAGATGACGGCGCTCGCGCAGCGCAGCGGGGCGATCAACCTCGGGCAGGGCTTCCCGGACGTCGACGGCCCGGCCGCGGTGAAGCACGCCGCGGTGCGTGCGATCGAGGACGGCCACAACCAGTACCCGCCGGGCCCGGGCATCCTCGAGCTGCGCAACGCCGTCGCGAGCCACCAGCTCCGCCACTACGGCCTGGACCCGGACCCGGAGACCGAGGTGCTCGTGACGACGGGCGCGACCGAGGCGCTCGCGGCGACGATCCTCGCGCTCGCCGGGCCGGGCGACGACGTCGTGACGCTGGAGCCGTTCTACGACTCCCACGCCGCGTGCATCGCGCTCGCCGGCGCGCGGCACGTCACGGTCCCCCTGCTCCCCGGCCCCGACCGCTTCCGGCTCGACGTGGACGCGCTGGGCACCGCCGTCACCGACCGGACGCGCCTGATCGTCGTGAACTCGCCGCACAACCCGACGGGCACGGTCCTCGACCTCGACGAGCTCGACGCGATCGCCGCCGTCGCGCGCCGGCACGACGTCGTGGTCGTCACGGACGAGGTGTACGAGCACCTGACGTTCGACGACGCCCGGCACGTGCCGATCGCGACGCTGCCGGGGATGCGGCAGCGGACGATCACCATCTCCTCGGCCGGCAAGACGTTCTCGTTCACGGGGTGGAAGGTGGGGTGGCTGCACGGCCCCGAGCCGCTCGTGACGGCGGTCCGCACGGTGAAGCAGTTCCTCACCTACACGTCGGGCGCGCCGTTCCAGCCCGCGATCGCCGACGCGCTCGCGGACGACGAGACCCCGCGCGCGCTCGCCGACTCGCTCGCCGCACGCCGTGACCTGCTGTGCGAGGGCCTGGTCCGCGCCGGGTTCGACGTCGTCGTGCCGCAGGGCACGTACTTCGTCATCGCCGACGGCGCCGCGCTCGGATTCGAGGACGGCACCGCGCTGTGCCGCGAGCTGCCCGCCCTCGCGGGCGTCGTGGCCGTCCCCGTGAGCGCGTTCTGCACCCAGGGGTCGACGACGGCGCGCGCGCTCGCGTCCCGCGTCCGGTTCACGTTCGTCAAGCGCGAGGACGTCCTGCACGAGGCCGTGCGGCGCCTGGCCGCGCTCGGCGCGTCGCGGCCCTGAGCGAGGTCAGGCGCACACGCCGTCGCGTGGCTCCTCCGTCTCACTGGCTCCCGGGTCGGTCCCGGCACCGGGGTCCGTCGCGCCCGTGCCGGGGTCGACGGCACCGGTCCCGGGGTCGGTGGTGCCCGGGTCCGTCCCCGCTCCGGGGTCGGTCGCGCCGTCCGCGGGGGCCGTGGCGTCGTCGCGCGGGTCGGTGACGGGCTCGTGGCCGGGCGGGGGCGCGTCGTCGATCAGCCGCTGCCAGATCGCGTCGGCCTCCGCCGTCCACTCGACGCGGTTGCGGTCGCTCGCCGCGTCCACGACGGGGACCTGGGTGAAGACGACCTCGGAGGGCTTGATGGCACGCAGGCTGAACGCGAGCCCGGCGAGCGCCGTCGGGTCCGCGATCGTCGGGTCCGCGCTGATGGAGCCGAGCACGGCCTCGATGACCCCGTAGAGCTGGGGCGAGTTGGTGATGATGTTCTGCGAGAGCAGCTCGCGCACCGCCGAGTCGATGAACGCCTGCTGCCGGGCGATGCGGGTGAGGTCGGAGCCCACCTCGAGGCCCATGCCCGTCCCATGGCGCGCACGGAGGAAGCCGATCGCCTCGTGACCGTTGAGCGTGTACTGACCGGCGGGGAGGTTCAGCGTGCCGTACTTCGGGTTCTCGACGATGGGCTCCGGGAAGCACATGGTCACGCCGTCGATCGCGTCGACCACGCCGATGACCCCGGTCATCTTCACCACGACGTGGTTGGTGATGGGCACCCCCGTGAGGCTGTAGACCGACGAGATCGTGCAGCCGGCGGCCGCCTCCATGTCGTCGACGCCGCCCGACCCGATCTGGAACGCCTCGTTGAACATGGTGTTGCGCCGGGGCGAGGACATCGACCCGTCGGGGAGCTTGCACGCGGGCAGGTCGACGAGCGAGTCGCGCGGGATCGACACGACCTCCATGCGCGTGCGGTCGCCGGACACGTGCACGATGAACGTGGTGTCGGACCGCATGCCCTCCTCCTCGCCCGCGAGCGCGGCGTTCTCGGCGTCGCGGTAGTCCGTGCCCATGACGAGGATGTTGAGCGCCTTGCCCGCGAACGGGTCGGAGGGGTCCTTCGGCGGTTCCTCGGTCGGCATGCCGACCACGTACTCGGACACGTCGCTCACGGTGATCTTCGACTTGAGGTCGAGGTACACGGCTCCGGCGCCGACGGCCAGGAAGACGAACGCGCCGGTGAGGACGAGCCCGATCGCCCGGGCGACGCGGTGCGAGCGAAGCGCGCGGGCGTGGTGCGGGCCCCCGGCGGGCTTGTCCGTCGCCCCCTTGCGGGAGCGTGTCTCCTGCGTCGCGCGGGACCTCGCGCGTGCGGGCGGCGAGGCGGGGGCGGTCTTTGGCACGGTCCGAGAGTAGAGGGTCGTGCGCGAATGCGTGCGCCGGACCAGCGGGAGGACGTGTGAAAGGGCGGCGAAGACCGGGTCAGACGGGCGTGTGCCAGCCCCCGCGGCGGAACGCCGGCGTGGCGAGCGCGAGCACGAGGATCGACGCGACGACCGCCCCGAGCATGACGGTGGACATCGCGACGGCGTCGCCGCCGAGGACGCCGACGAGCGGGCTCACGAGCCCGGCGACGCCGGCCTGGAACGCGCCGATGACCGCGGCGGCGGTGCCGGCGATCTCGCCGTGCCGCGTGAGCGCGAGCGCGGAGGCGTTCGCGGGGATGAGGCCCTGCATGGACAGGACGAGGAACAGCGCGGCGACGATCCCGACGATGCCGCCCGCCCCCGTCAGGGCGACCACGAGGAGGCCGACGGCGAACACGCCCTGCACCACGAGCGCCGTCCGGAGCAGCCGCACGGGCGCGACGCGGCGGACGAGCGCGGCGTTCGCCTGCGCCGACAGCACGAGCCCGATGCCGTTCACGGCGAACAGGAGCGCGAACTGCCCGTGGCTGAGCCCGTACCCCTCCTGCAGGACGAAGGGTGAGCCGACGACGTAGCTCATGAGCACGGCCTGCCCGAGACCGGGGAGCACGGCGAGCGCGACGAAGTGCCGGTCGCGCAGGAGACCCGCGTACCCGCGCAGGACGGTGCGCGCTCCGGCGGGGCGACGACGCTCGAGCGGCAGGGACTCGGGCATGAAGAACAGGACGATCGCGCCGAGCACGACGCCGCCGAGCGCGAGGACCCAGAAGACCGCCCGCCAGGTGGCGTGCGCGCCGATGAACGACCCGATGGAGGGCGCGAGGAGCGGCGCGAGCCCGATGACGAGCATGAGCCGCGACAGGACGCGCGCGGCCTCGGACCCGGTGAACCGGTCGCGGATGGCGGCGATCGCGACGACGGACGCGGACGCGTTGAAGAACCCCTGGAGCACGCGCAGGCCGACGAGGATGCCGATGTTGGGCGCGAACGCGCACAGGATCGACGTGACGACGTGCAGCGAGAGCCCGACGAGCACGGGCAGACGACGGCCGTAGCGGTCCGAGAGCGGCCCGATGACGAGCTGCCCGACGGCGCCGCCGAGGAGCATGCCGGACAGCGTGAGCTGCGCGAGGGAGTCGGGCGCACCGAGCTCGGCGCCCACCTCGGGCAGGAGCGGGAGGTACATGTCCACCGTGAGCGCGGGCAGCGTGGCGAGCGCGCCGAGGAGCAGGACCCAGCGGGCGGACGATCTCGGTCGGGGCACGGCGGGGTCGACCGAGGAGGGTGGCATGACTCCCATCGTAACGATTCGATCGCGTGCGGACCGGGCTCACGGGCGTGACCCTGCTCTCCCCCGGCGCAGGCCCGCGCGTCGCGCGCCCAGCCCGGCGGCCCTTCCCGTGCGCCCGCCCGCCGGCCCGACGCGAGCGTGGGTGGCGTGCGGCACCCTGGAGGCATGTGCGGACGCTACGCCTCCTTCCGGGACGCCCAGGACCTCGCGGACGAGTTCGCGATCGCCGACGTGGCCGACGACGCGCGCCTCCTCCCGCCGTCGTGGAACCTCGCGCCGACGGACCCGGTGCGGATCGTCGTCGAGCGCGCCGCGAAGGACACGGGCGAGGTGCGCCGCTCGCTGCGGCTCGCGCGCTGGGGCCTCGTGCCGTCGTGGTCGAAGGACCCGAAGGGCGGCGCGCGCATGATCAACGCGCGCGCGGAGTCGATCCTCGACAAGCCGGCGTTCGCCAAGCCGTTCGGCGTGCGCCGGTGCCTCGTGCCCGCCGACGGCTACTACGAGTGGCGCGTCCTGCCCGACGGCACGTCCCCCGCCGGGTCCGCGGGCGCGCCGGCGCGCCGGGGCAAGGTCCCCAAGCAGCCGTACTGGATCGCGCCCGACGACGGGCGCAGCGCCGCGTTCGCGGGGCTCTACGAGTTCTGGCGCGACCGCACCAAGGCGGACGACGACCCGGACCGCTGGCTCGTCTCGACGACCATCATCACGACCGACGCGGCGCCCTACCTCGCCGAGATCCACGACCGCATGCCGCTCGCCCTGCCGTCCGACGCCTGGGACGCGTGGCTCGACCCGGCGGTCGACGCGCGGGGCGCCGCCGACCTCCTCGGGCTCGGCGGCCCGCACGACGACGTCCCCATGGTCGCGCGCGAGATCTCGACCCTGGTCAACTCGGTGACGAACGACGGCCCGGGACTCCTCGAGGCGGTCTGACCGGGCCCTGTCCTGCCGCGCGCACCTCAGCGGCCGCGCGCCCGGCGCAGCCGGTCAGCCGCGGTAGGCCCACTGGAGGCGCACGGGCTCGATCGTGCCGAGACCCTGCACCTCCGTCTCGGGCTGTGCCGTGAGCGCGAACCGCTGGTCGCCGGCGAGCAGGCCCGCCGTCTCGCGGTCGACGAGCACCGTCGTCGGGTCGGCGATGTCGACGAGGCGCGCCGCGAGGTTGACGCTCGGGCCGAACACGTCGCCGAACCGGGACAGCACGCGGCCCCACACGAGGCTCACGCGCACGGGCGGCACGTCGACGTCCTCCTCACGGCCGCCCGCCGCGGCCAGGCCGAGCGCGACGCGCGCGCCGGTCGCGACGTCGTCGGCCACGTAGAGCACCGCGTCGCCGATCGTCTTGACGACGCGCCCGCCCGCCGCGGTGATGACGTCGCGCGCGCTCGTCTCGAAGAGCTGCACGAACTCGGCGAGCTCGCTCGAGCCGAGGCCGCGCGTGCGCTGCGTGAAGGACACGATGTCCGCGAACCCGACCGCGCGCGGCAGCGGGAGCTCGTGCTCGTCGACGGCCGTCGCACGGGCGTCGGAGAACTCGACCGCGAACCTGCCGGCGACGGCCGCGAGCTGGCGCCGCCACGCGTGCAGGAGCTGCTCCTCGAGGACGGGCGCGAGCTCGGGCAGCCGGTCGAGCACGAGCAGGCGCGCGCTCGTGTCGTCGAGGTCGAACCGCCGCGTGAGGTGCTCGACGAGCGCCTCGACCTGCCACAGCACGAGGCGCTCGGTCGTGTGCCCCGTCGAGCGGATGAGCGTCGTGAGCGCGCGCTGGTCGAGCTGCTCCTGCTCGGCGAACGCGAACACGTCCGCGAGCGCCTGCGCGTCGCGCTCGGTGAAGGCGTGCTCCTCACCCTCGGTGAGCGGGAGGCCGAGCGCCTGCCAGTAGGCGCGGACGCGGTCCTCGTCGACGCCGGCCCGCTCGGCGAGCCGTTCGACGGTCAGGGTGCGGGGTCCACCGAGGAGCGCCTCGTCGAGCACCGCCTCGGTCGCCTCGGCCTCGGTGGTCGGCGCGCCGTCCTCCGCGGTCGTCGCGGACGGTGCGGGGGTGAGCTCGTTCTCCGGGTCCACTGGCACCCGGCGATCCTATTCCTCGGCCGGGCTCGTCGACGTCGGCGGGCGCACGCGAGATCGGCACGCACGACCGCCGATCCGGCCGCGGACCGCCGATCTCGGGTCAGGCGTGTCAGGCGTGGGCCGGTCAGTCGTGGGGGCGCAGGTGGTGCACGTCGCCGCTGTGGTGAACGGCCGTCGTGCCGTCGTCGAGGCGGACCTCGAGGCCGCCGTCGGGGGCGAGCCCGGTCGCGAGCCCGACGACGTCCCCGCCCGCGACGCGCTCGACGCGCACGCGCGTGCCGAGCGTGGCGCTGACCTCGGCGCAGTCGGCGTCGAGCCCGGCGGCGTGCGCGTCGCCCCCGGCGTCCTGCCAGCGCGCGAGGACCTCGCCGAAGGCCTCGTGCAGCGCGACGAGCACGACCTCCCGGTCGGTGGTCGCGGCCCCGACGAGGGCGAGGGAGGTGGCGGTCGGGACGGGCAGCTCGTCGCGCCGCTGCGCGACGTTGAGGCCGACGCCGACGACGACCCCGCCGTCGGGCAGCACCTCGGCGAGGATGCCGGCGACCTTGCGCAGCGGTGCGGGCTCGCCCGCGCCGGGGTCGGGGACGAGGACGTCGTTGGGCCACTTGACGACGGCCTCGACGCCGGCGGTGGCGCGCAGCGCGCGGGCGGTCGCGAGCCCGGCGAGCAGCGGGAGCCAGCTGAGGGCCTCGCGCGGCACGCCGGGCCGCAGCAGGAGGGAGCCGAGCAGGGCGGTGCGGGGCGGCGTCGTCCACGAGCGGCCGAGCCGGCCGCGGCCCCCGGGCTGGTGCTCGGCGACGAGGAGCGCGGGAGCGGGCCACGCCGCCGGGTCGTGCGCGACGGCGGCCGCGAGCTCCGCGTTGGTGGACGCGGACTCGGGCACGACCTCGAGCCGGGCGAGCGGCCCGGCGGGCGCCACGAGCAGCTCGCGCAGGAAGTCGGCCCGCAGCGGGGGTCGCTCGTCGCCGGACGGGGTCTCGGGGTCGTGCGCGGTCGCCATGCCCGCCATCCTCGCGCACGGCGCGGGCGCCGCACGAGGCAGGGACCGGCCGACCTGCGACCGGCCGAGTTGTGGGGACCCACCAACCCGGGCCCCCGCGGTGCTGGCGGCGGCCGCATCGAGTGGGTGCGATCCTCCAACTAGGCTCGGGTGCGTGACGGACTCTGCGACGACCTCGCCCGCGACGACCGAGAGCGCCGACGCGCCCCGCCTCACCGGGACCGCGGCGAAGCTCGCCGACCTCGACCGCCGTCGCGCGGAGGCGGTCGGGCTGCCCGAGGAGGCGGCGCGGACCAAGCAGCACGCGCGCGGCAAGAAGACGGCCAGGGAGCGCATCGACGCGCTCCTCGACGAGGGGAGCTTCGTCGAGCTCGACGCGTTCGCGAAGCACCGCTCCCACAACTTCGGCCTGGAGAAGAAGCGGCTGGCGGGCGACGGCGTCGTCGTCGGGCACGGCACGATCGACGGCCGCCAGGTGTGCGTGTACTCGCAGGACTTCACGGTGTTCGGCGGCAGCCTCGGCGAGGTCCACGGGCAGAAGATCACCAAGGTGCAGGACCTCGCGCTGCGCACCGGGGTGCCGCTCATCGGCATCTCCGACGGCGGCGGGGCGCGCATCCAGGAGGGCGTCGCGGCGCTCACGCAGTTCGCGGAGATCTTCCGCCGCAACGTCGCGTCGTCGGGCGTGATCCCGCAGATCTCGCTCATCCTCGGCCCGAGCGCGGGCGGCGCGGTGTACTCCCCCGCCCTCACGGACTTCATCGTCATGGCCGACAAGACGTCGAACATGTTCATCACCGGGCCGGACGTGATCCGCGCGGTGACGGGCGAGGACGTGGGCTTCGAGGAGCTCGGCGGCGGCCTGACGCACAACGAGAAGTCCGGTGTCGCGCACTACCTGGGCAGCGACGAGGACGACGCGATCGACTACGTGCGCCACCTCGTGTCGTACCTGCCGCAGAACAACCTGTCGGACGCGCCGTCGTTCCTGCCCGACGACGTCGAGCTCGCGGTCACGGAGGAGGACGAGGAGCTCGACGCGCTCGTCCCGGACTCGGACTCGCAGCCGTACGACATGCGCACGGTGATCGAGCACGTGCTCGACGAGGGCGCGTTCCTCGAGGTCCAGCCGCTGTTCGCGAAGAACGTGCTGGTCGGGTTCGGGCACGTGGAGGGCCAGTCGGTCGGCGTCGTGGCGAACCAGCCCCTCGCGATGGCGGGCACGCTCGACATCGACGCGGCCGAGAAGGCGGCGCGGTTCGTGCGCACGTGCGACGCGTTCAACATCCCCGTGCTCACGCTCGTGGACGTCCCGGGCTTCCTGCCGGGCGTCGACCAGGAGCACCAGGGCATCATCCGCCGCGGCGCGAAGCTCATCTACGCCTACGCGGAGGCCACGGTCCCGCTCGTCACGGTGATCACGCGCAAGGCGTACGGCGGCGCCTACATCGTCATGGGGTCCAAGCAGCTCGGCGCGGACGTCAACCTCGCGTGGCCGACGGCGCAGGTCGCGGTCATGGGTGCGGGCGGCGCGGTGAACATCCTGCAGCGCGCGGCGCTCAAGCGGACGGCCGACGCGGGCGACGACGTCGAGGCGGAGCGCGCACGCCTCGTCGCGGAGTACGAGGACGCGATCGTCAACCCGTGGGACGCCGCGGAGCGCGGCTACGTGGACGCGGTGATCCGCCCGTCCGAGACGCGCGTGCAGGTGGTGCGCGCGCTGCGGGCCCTGCGGACCAAGCGCGCGAGCCTGCCGCCCAAGAAGCACGGCAACATCCCCCTGTGAGCGCCGCGGACCGCACGCACCCGACGACCCGCCGCACGAGCGGCCCGAGAGAAGGACGGTCATGAGCCACGAGGACGCCACGCACGGCCCTGCGCCGCTCGGCGCGGTCGACCCGGCACCCATGCACGCCGCGGTCGACGCGCTCGCCGCGGCGCTGCACGAGTACGTCGGCACCGCCGTGGGGGTGCGCGCCGAGTTCGGGGCGTCGGAGGCGGACGAGGACCCGCGCGTCCTCGCGCTCGAGGCGCGCGTCGGCGCGCTCAACGCCCAGCTCTTCGACGTGCTGCACGAGGCGCTCGGCATCCACCCCGACCTCACGTCGTCCGTGTGGGAGCCGACGGAGGGCGAGGAGGCCGACGACGCGGACGCCGCCCCGGCGGACCTGGAGGACGACACGTTCACCCTGGAGTACGTCGTCGTCTCGCACCCCGGCGGGCCGGACCTGGACGACGTCGTCGGGCTGCTGGACTCGTGGGGCCACGAGGCGCACGCGCGCCTCACCGAGGCGGGCTACGACGTCCCGGAGTGGGGCGTGGGCCGCGGCACGGACGAGCACGAGGACGACGCGTGAGCGAGCAGCAGCCGGTGGGCACCACCCCGAGCGTGCGCGTCGTGCGCGGCGCCCCGGACGAGCTCGAGGTCGCCGCGCTCGTGGCCGGGCTCGCGGCGGCGGCCGCGGCCGGCGACGAGCCCGACGACGTCGCGCCCGTGGACGAGTGGACCAACCGCGCGCGCGTGCTGCGCGGGACGGGCGACGGCGCGACGGCGAAGAGCTTCGGCGGGCGCTCGGGGCGGCACAACGCCGACTCCTGGCGCTGGAGCCTGCGCTCGTGACGACGCCCGGCCCCTCCCCGCGCGTGCGGCGGCTGCCCGAGCGGGCGGTGCTCGTGGAGCAGGCTCCGACGGCCGACGCCGTCGAGGCCGACCCGACGGCGCTGCCGCCGGTCGCGCCCGTCGCCGCGTGGCGACGCTGGGCCTGGGCGGTCGCCTTCGTGCCGACGGTCGCGCTCCTCGTCTACCAGCGCGCGGGCGCGGCGCGCGGCTGGCCCGTGCCGGAGGCGCTCGTCGTCGTCGCCACCCTCGGCCTGCTGCTGACGGCCGTGCTCGCGCTCGTGCGCTACCTGGACGACCGCGCCGCTGCGCGCCTCGCGCGCGGTCGCGACGCGCTGCTCGCCGACCCCGTCCGGGCCACGGGCACGCTCACCGTGCCCGCGCCGGCCACCGACGACCCGCAGCCCGGTGCGCACGACGTGCGCGGGACGCTCGTCGTCACGACGGGATCGGGCGTGGCGACGGCACGGCCGGTGCGCGTCGTCGTGCCCACCGGCACGGCGGCCCCGCGCCCGGGTGACCCGGTCGCCGTCTGGCACGCGGCCGACGACGAGGACGCGACCGGCGTGCTGCTCGTCCGCTACCAGCGCGACTGGGCCGACGACCTGCTCGCCGCGCTGCGCGGGGGCGTCCCGGCCGCGGACGACGGGGCACACCCGGGCGGGCCGGACGAGCCGGAAAATCGCACGGAACCCTCGCCCCGCGCCGAGTAGTCTCGTCCGGGTGAGCGACACCACCACCACCCCCGCCGGCGCCTCCGCCGGGACCCCCGACCGCACCCCCACGCCGATCGACGCCGTCGCCGAGGCGTACGTCACGCGGGTCGCCGAGCTCGACCCGCTGGCTGCCACCTCGATGGGCCTGTCCGGCTACGACCACCTCGTCACCGACCTGTCCCCCGCCGGGCACGAGGCGCGCGCCGAGGCCGACCGCGCGGTGCTGCGCGAGCTCGACGGCCTCGAGCCGGTCGACGACGTCGACCGCGTCACCCTCGCGGCGATGCGCGAGCGCATCGGCCTGCAGCTCGAGCTGCACGAGGCCGGCGAGCCGCTCGCGAGCCTCAACAACATCGCGTCGCCCGTGCAGGAGCTGCGCGACGTCTTCGACATCATGCCGACGGGCACCGTCGAGGCGTGGGAGAACATCGCGGCCCGCCTCAACGGCCTTCCCGGTGCGATCGACGGCTACATGGCGTCGCTCGCGGAGGCGGCGTCGCGCGGCAACGTCGCCGCGATCCGCCAGGTGCGGATCGGCGTGGCGCAGTCGCGCGAGCTCGCCGACCCGCAGGGCTCCTTCTTCACGACCTTCGTCTCGGGCCCCGAGGCCGACGCCGTCCTCGACGACTCCGCCGCGTGCTCGCTCGTGCGCAAGGAGCTCGAGCACGGCGCCGCCGCCGCGCGCGAGGCGTACGGCCGGCTCGCGGACTTCCTCGAGACGACCCTCGCCCCGCAGGCCCGCGCCGAGGACGCCGTCGGCCGTGAGCGCTACGCCCTCTTCTCGCGCACGTTCCTCGGCGCCGAGGTCGACCTCGACGAGACGTACGCGTGGGGTCTGGAGGAGCTCGCGCGCGTCGTCGCGGAGCAGGAGGAGATCGCGCGCCGCATCGCAGGCCCCGGCGCGAGCGTCGAGGACGCGGTCGCGGCGCTGGACGCCGACCCGAGCCGCAAGCTGCTCGGCAAGGACGCCCTGAAGGCCTGGATGCAGGAGACGTCGGACGCCGCGGTCACCGCGCTGAACGGCGTCCACTTCGACATCCCGGCGCCGGTGCTCGACCTCGAGTGCATGATCGCGCCGACGCAGACCGGCGGGATCTACTACACCCCGCCGAGCGACGACTTCTCCCGCCCGGGCCGCATGTGGTGGTCCGTCCCCGCGGACGTCACCGAGTTCAACACGTGGCGCGAGAAGACGACCGTCTACCACGAGGGCGTTCCCGGCCACCACCTGCAGTGCGGCCAGGCCGTGTACGCGCGCGCGACGCTCAACACGTGGCGCCGCCTCGCGTGCTGGGTCTCGGGCCACGGCGAGGGCTGGGCCCTGTACGCGGAGCGCCTCATGGCGGACCTCGGGTTCCTCGACGACGACGGCGACCGCCTCGGCATGCTCGACGCGCAGCGCATGCGTGCCGCGCGCGTCGTGCTCGACATCGGCGTGCACCTCGGGCTCCCCGCCCCGCAGGAGTGGGGCGGCGGCACGTGGGACGCCGACAAGGCGCTCGCGTTCCTGCGCGCCAACGTCAACATGCCCGACTCGTTCGTGCGGTTCGAGCTCGACCGCTACCTCGGCTGGCCGGGGCAGGCGCCGTCGTACAAGGTCGGGCAGCGCCTGTGGGAGGCCACGCGCGACGACGCACGCGCCGCGGCGCAGTCGCGCGGCGAGCAGTTCGACGCGAAGGCGTTCCACGAGCGTGCGCTCAACCTCGGCTCGGTGGGCCTCGACGTGCTGCGCGACGCGCTCTCGTCGTGACCCCCGCGCACGACCGGCCCGGGACGGCGGCGCGCCGTCCCGGGCCGGCCGGCGTCCGGGCGTCCTGACCCGTGGGCGCCGTCCTCACCGGCTTCGCCGTCATCGCCGTCGTCGTGGCCGCCGGGTACGTCACCGCGCGCCTGGGCATCGGGGGTCCCGACGCGCGGACCGCGCTCAACCGCGTCGGGTTCTTCGTCGCGAGCCCGGCCCTGCTGTTCACCGTCCTCGCCCGGGCCGACGTCGCCGCGCTGTTCCAGGCGCCCCTCGCGGTCGCCGCGACGTCCGCCGTCGTGACGGCCGGCGTGTTCGTGGTCGTCGACCGGCTCTGGCTGCGGCTGCCCGCCCCCGAGGCGACGGTCGGCGCCGTCGGCTCCGGCTACGTGAACGCGAACAACATCGGCCTGCCCGTCGCGGTCTACGTGCTGGGCGACGCGACGGCCGTCGTGCCGGTGATCCTGCTCCAGCTCCTCGTGCTCGCGCCCGTCACGCTGCTCGTGCTCGACGTGACGACGAGCGGACGGGCGTCGTGGCGGCTCGTGCTCGCCCAGCCCGTGCGCAACCCGATCATCCTCGGGTCGCTCGCGGGCGCCGTCGTCTCCGTGAGCGGCTGGACGCCGCCGGTCGCGGTCATGGCCCCGCTCGACATCCTCGGCGGGGCCGCGATCCCCATGATCCTGCTCGCGTTCGGCATGTCGCTGCACGGCACGCGACCGCTGCGGCGCGGCGAGCCGCGCGCGGCCGTGGGCGTCGCGAGCGCCGCCAAGCTCGTCGTCATGCCGGTGGTCGCGTTCGTCGTCGCCCGGCTCGTGCTCGGGCTCGACGACGCGGCCGTCGCCTCGGCGGTGACGCTCGCCGCGCTGCCCACCGCGCAGAACGTCTACAACTACGCGGCGCGGTTCGGGCGCGGCGAGATCCTCGCGCGCGACGCGATCCTCGTCACGACGGTCGGCTCGCCCGTCGTGCTCCTCGTCGCCGCGCTGCTCCTCGCGTAGCCAGGGCGGCGAGCCGCGCCGGGTAGTCTGCGCGGGTGCTCCGACTGCTCCTCGCCTCCCGCTCCCCCGCCCGCCTCGCGACGCTCCGCGCGGCCGGCGTCGACCCGCTCGTGCGCGTGTCCGGGGTCGACGAGGACGCCGTGCTGCGCGACGCCGCCGCGGAGCGCGGCGGGCTCGCGCCCGTCGACGCCGTGCTCGTGCTCGCGCGCGCCAAGGCGGAGGAGGTCGTGCGCACGCTCGACCCGGCCGCAGCAGGGACGCCGGAGGACGACGCCGCGCTGCTGGTCGGGTGCGACTCGATGCTCGAGCTCGACGGCGAGGTGCTCGGCAAGCCCGCCGACGCGGACGACGCGCGCGCCCGCTGGCGCGCCATGCGCGGCCGTGCCGGCGTCCTGCACACCGGGCACTGGCTCGTGGACCTGCGCCCGGCCGACGCCGGTGGCACGGGCGCCGCCGTCGGCGCGACGAGCTCGACCGTCGTGCACTTCGCCGACCTCGCCGACGACGAGATCGACGCGTACGTCGCCACCGGCGAGCCGCTCCACGTGGCCGGCGCCTTCACGGTCGACGGCCTCGGCGGGCCGTACGTCGAGCGGATCGAGGGCGACCACCACGGCGTCGTCGGGATCAGCCTGCCGCTCGTGCGGTCGCTCCTGCGCGAGGTCGGCGTGGCCTGGCACGCGCTGCGCGCCTGACGTGCTGCGCGGCGCCCGTTGTCGAGGCCGGACAACGCCGCGCACCTCACGGAGCCCAGGGACGGGCCGCTATGGAGGTTTCCGACAACCGCCCTCGGCGCGGCTTGGCTTGTTCTCCAATCTTGTCCGGTACCGCGCGCAGGAGCGTGAACCGCGCCGTGCGCACGCGTTACCGTGAGCCGTGCCCGCGAACCCCACCCGCCCCCTGAGCAAGGTCCTCGTCGCCAACCGTGGCGAGATCGCCGTCCGGATCGTGCGCGCGTGCGCCGACGCCGGCATCGCGTCCGTCGCGGTCTACGCCGACCCCGACCGCCAGGCCCTGCACGTGCACCTCGCCGACGAGGCGTTCGCGCTCGGCGGCACGCGCGCGGCCGAGACCTACCTCGACATCGCGAAGCTGCTCGACGTCGCGCGCCGCTCCGGTGCCGACGCCGTGCACCCCGGGTACGGCTTCCTCGCCGAGAACGCCGAGTTCGCGCAGGCCGTGCTCGACGCCGGGCTCGTCTGGATCGGCCCGCCGCCCGCCGCGATCGACGCGCTCGGCGACAAGGTCAGCGCCCGCCACATCGCGCACCGTGCGGGCGCCCCCCTCGTGCCCGGCACGCCCGACCCGGTCGCCGACGCGAGCGAGGTCCACGCGTTCGCGGCCGAGCACGGGCTGCCCATCGCGATCAAGGCAGCGTTCGGCGGCGGAGGCCGCGGCCTCAAGGTCGCCCGCACCACCGACGAGATCGACGAGCTCTACGAGTCGGCCGTCCGCGAGGCGACCGCGGCGTTCGGGCGCGGCGAGTGCTTCGTCGAGCGGTACCTCGACACCCCCCGGCACGTCGAGACCCAGTGCCTGGCCGACGAGCACGGCACGGTCGTCGTCGTGTCCACGCGCGACTGCTCGCTCCAGCGTCGCCACCAGAAGCTCGTCGAGGAGGCTCCCGCGCCGTTCCTCAGCGCCGCGCAGGAGGCCGAGCTGTACAAGGCGTCCGAGGCCATCCTCCGGGAGGCCGGGTACGTGGGCGCCGGGACGTGCGAGTTCCTCGTCGGCGCCGACGGCACCATCTCCTTCCTCGAGGTCAACACCCGCCTGCAGGTCGAGCACCCCGTCTCCGAGGAGGTCACCGGCATCGACCTCGTGCGCGAGCAGCTGCGCATCGCCGCCGGGGAGCCGCTCGGGTACACCTCCACGCAGGTGCGCGGCCACTCGATCGAGTTCCGCATCAACGGCGAGGACCCGGCGGCCAACTTCCTCCCCGCCCCGGGGCGCATCACGCGCCTGCGCTTCCCGTCCGGGCCGGGCGTGCGCGTCGACTCCGGCGTCGTCGAGGGCGACACCATCTCCGGCGCGTTCGACTCGATGATCGCCAAGCTCGTGGTCACCGGCGCCACGCGCGAGCAGGCCGTCCAGCGCGCCCGCCGCGCCCTGCGCGAGCTCGAGGTCGAGGGCATCCCGACCGTCGTCCCGTTCCACCGCGCCGTGCTCGACGCCGAGGCGTTCGTCCCCACCGACGACGAGCCGTTCCGCGTGCACACCCGGTGGATCGAGACCGAGTTCGCCGACCGGCTCGCCACGCTCGCGCCGGCCCCGGCGGCGCCCGCGGACGAGGACGACGAGCCGCTCGCGACCGAGCGCGTCGTCGTCGAGGTCGGCGGCAAGCGGCTCGAGGTCGTGCTGCCCGCCGGGCTCGGCATGGCCGCCGGGCGCGCCCGCACCGCCAACGCCGCCCGCCGCCCCGCGCGCCGCAGCGCCGCGAAGTCCAACGGCGGCGGCTCGGGCACGACGCTCGCGTCGCCCATGCAGGGCACCATCGTCAAGGTCGCCGTGGCCGACGGCACCCAGGTCGCCGAGGGCGACCTCGTCGTCGTGCTCGAGGCGATGAAGATGGAGCAGCCCCTCCTCGCCCACCGCGCCGGCACCGTCCGTTCGCTCTCGGCGACCGCGGGCGCGAGCGTCAGCTCGGGCACCGCCATCTGCGAGATCGTCGACTGACCTGCGCGTCCCGCCCCGGTGACCGACCGGGGTCGGCACGAGCGTCCCGAGATCGGCACCTCCGACCGAGCTCGGCACCCGAGGTCGAGCTCGGTAGCACCGACTGCCGATCCCGACCGCGGGTGCCGAGCTCGCCGTCTGTCTGCCGTCAGCCGGGCTGGGCGGCGGCGCGCATCGCCCGCCGTCCCGAGGGCAGCGCGACGGCGACGGTCACGACGACGAACATGAGGACCCCGGCGACCACGAGCAGCGACTCGACGGAGAAGCGGTCCGCGAGCGGGCCGAACACGACCATGCCGAGCGGCATCGAGACCGCCATGACGATGCCGACGAACCCGAAGACCCGACCCTGGCGCTCCGGCTCGACGGTCTCCTGCAGAACGGTCATCGACGTCGTGGAGAAGGGCGGCACGGAGAGCCCGAGCAGGAACATGAAGACGAAGAACACCCACATGTTCGTCGAGACGCCCATCGCGACCGACAGCAGGCCGAAGACGAACGTCGAGCCGACGATCATCGCGATCCGGTTCTTGAGGCCGCCCCACGTCGCGAGCAGCACGCCCCCGAGGAGCATCCCGACGGAGAACGCGACCTCGTTGACGGTGAGCTTCCAGACCTCCTCGCCGAAGGTGCGCGCGACCATGAGCGGCGTGAGGTACGACGGCGCGACGATGAGCAGGAACACGACGGCGTAGAGGCCCAGCACCCACCGGACGAACGGGTGCGACCCGAGGTAGCGGAACCCTTCGACGAGGTCGTCGAAGTACCCCGCACGCTCGCCCGCGGCGGCGCGCGCGAGGGTCGGGACGGGCACGAGCAGGAGGAGCCCGATCCCGACCACGGCGGTGACGACGTCGACGAAGAACACGGCGACCAGGGACAGGCTCGCGTACAGGGCGGCGGCGACCGCGGGCGCGAGGAGCATCATCGCGGACTGGATCGACTGGTTGATGCCGTTGACCCGCAGGAGCCTGCTCGTGGGCACGATCTGCGGGAGCAGCGCCGCGACGGCCGGGGTCTGGACGCCGGCGCCCGTCGAGCGGACCGCGAGCGCGGCGTAGATGAGCCAGAGGTCGTCGGCCCCGCCGAGCATGAGGAGCGCGAGCGCCAGCGTCGTCACGGCGATCGTGGCGTCGGCGGCGATGACGAGCACCTTGCGGTTCACCCGGTCCGCCCACACGCCGCCGAAGATGGAGACGACGGCCTGCGGCAGGAACCCGAACAGCGTGCTCAGCGCGAGCACCGAGCCGGACTTGGTCTCGATCGTCAGGTGCCACATGACGGCGTACTGGACGAGCATCGAGCCGAACAGGGACACCGTCTGCCCCGACAGGAACACCGCTGTGTCCCGGCGCCACCGGGGCCGGGCGAGCGTGTCGTCCTCGGCGGGACGGTCGACGGCGTCCGCGGGCGCGGCGTCGGTGTTCTCGTACGGCGTATGGCTCACCCGGACATCGTGCCGGGCGCCACCCACACGGTCCACGGAATTCGCCGACGGCGCACCGCCGCGCGCGGCGGGGCGGCACCGGGCTGGCAGCATGGGGCTCGTGACGATCCCGACCGCCCCCCGCGACCCCGACGAGCCGCCGACCAGGCTCCCCCGCCACCTCCAGCCCGGCGACGGCTGGGTCGAGTGCGCGTGCGGACGCCGGCACTGGGGGCTGTTCGGGGCGGCCGGGCTGCTGCTCGCCCGGCGCGACGGCGCCGGACGGCCGACCGACGTCGTGCTCCAGCACCGGGCCCCGTGGTCCGACCAGGGCGGGACGTGGGGCGTGCCGGGGGGCGCCGTCGGGCCGGACGAGACCGCCGCGCAGGGAGCCCTGCGCGAGGCGGAGGAGGAGGCGGGGATCGACCCCGCGGCCGTGCGCGTCGTGGGCGAGCGCGTGCTCGACCACGGCCCGTGGCGGTACACGACGGTCCTCGCCGAGGTCGTGGACGGCACGCCGGTCGAGCCGCGCGCGACCGACGCCGAGAGCATCGAGGTGCGGTGGGTCCCCGTCGACGACGTCGCGGGCCTCGACCTCCTCCCGGCCTTCGCGGACGCCTGGCCGGGGCTGCGCGCCCTGCTGGAGGGCCCGCCCGAGGATTGAGGGCCCGGGCGCCGTCCCGAGCACCGACCCGCCCGCCCGGACGCCGGCCGCCCTGTGCCGCGCGCGCCCGGGGCGGTAGCGTCACACCTCGTGACCCCCGCGCCGGCCCCCGTCGTCCCGCGCGACCGCGCCGACCTCGCCCTCCTGCTCCTCGTCGTCACCGTCACGGCGACGGTGGTCGAGCTCGTGCGGTCGAGCGGCCCGCTGCTCGACCACGCGTTCTCCGCGGGGGTCGTCACCGTGGCCCTGACGGCCCTCGCGACGTACGCGGCGCCGGGCCTGCTCGTCGCGATGATCGCCGCGCGGCTCGAGCTCACCGGCCGCGTCGTGCTGCTCGCCGTCTCCGCGCTCGTCCTGGCGCGGCTCGTGCTCCAGGGGCTCGGCACGGCGATCGCCTCGGGCGCGGACCTCGGGCTCGTCCGGTACGGCGTGGGCCTGGCGACCGTCGCGCTCGGGATCGGCGTGCTCGTCCTCGTGGCGGGGTTCGCGAGCGGCGCCCGCGCGGGCGCAGCCGACGGCCTCGCACGGGGCCGCCTCGTGGCCCTGGGCGTCGTGCTCGGCGCGCTCCTCGCCGCGGCGCTGAGCGCGCTCCTGGGGACGTGGGACGCCTACTGGCGGGCCGACGTCGGCGCGTGGGTCGTGACGGTCGTCGTCACGGGCGCGGCGCTCGCCTGCGCGTGGGTGCTGCGCGGGCGCGACGCCCTGCCGGGGTCGCGCGGGCTGTGGGTGCTCGGCCCGTTCGTCGCGCTCGCCGTGCAGGTGCTGGTCAACCCGGCGTTCGCGGCGGCGCAGACGGGGGTCGCGCTCCCGTTCGCGGTCGCCGGGCTCGCCGTCGCCGCGCTGCTCACGGCCTGGGCCGTCCCGCGCCCCGCGCGGTCCGGTCCCGGTGCGGGGTGGCTCCCGCCCGCGGTGCTCGTGGTGGGCGTCGCCGTCGTCCTGCTCGCGGTCCCCCGCGTCGACGGGCCGGGCGCGTGGGGTTGGGTGCTCCTCGCCCTGCTCGTGCTGCTGGTCCCGGTCGCGGGGCGCACGCTCGCCCTCGCGCTGACCCGCCCGGCGCTGCCGCTCACGTGGCTCCGGCTCGCCGGCGCCGCGAGCGCCGCGGGTCTCGGCGTCGCCGTCCCGCTGCTGGGCTACCAGCTCGAGTACGACGTCCCGCTGCCGTTCCCTCACACCCTGCTGCCCGTCGCGGCCGCGCTCGCCGTGGCCGTCCCCGCCGTGGTCGCGGGGAGGCGTGCGCACCGCGCCGCGCCGACCCCGGACGACGAGCGGCCCGCCCCTCGGGAGCGCGGGCCGCTCGCGCTCGCCCTCGGGGGCGCTGTCGCGCTGCTCGCGCTCGTCGGCGTCTCCCAGGTCCACGTGCCGACGACGACGTCCGCCGTCGCCGACTACCCGGTGGGCGACCTCCGGCTGCTGGACTGGAACCTGCACTACGGCGTGAGCGCCGACCCGTCGGTCCGGCTCGACGAGATGGCGGCGACGATCGCGGCGTCCGGGGCCGACGTCGTGACGCTCCAGGAGGTGTCCCGCGGCTGGGTGCTCGGCGGCGGCGCCGACATGGCGACCTACCTCGCGCGCGCCACGGGCATGCGGGTCGTCTTCGCGCCCGCGGCCGACCGCCAGTTCGGCAACGCGATCCTCTGGGACCCGCTGCGGGGCGACCTCACCGACGTGGTGCGCCACGCCCTCCCCTACGGCGCCGGCCCCCAGGAGCGCTCGGCCGTCTCCGCCACGGTCGACGCCGCGGGCGTCCCGGTGCGCGTCACGTCGGTGCACGTGCAGCACCGCGAGGAGAACACCCCGACCCGCCTCGACCAGCTCGACGCGCTCCTCGCCGCGGAGCCGGTCGAGGACGCGTACGTCCTGGCGGGCGACCTCAACGCGGAGCCCGGCTGGGACGAGATCTCCCTCCTCGAGGACGCCGGTCTCGAGAGCGGGCAGGACGTCGCGGGCGACCCCGCGGCGCTCACGTCGCCCGCCGTGGCCCCCGCGCACCGCATCGACTGGGTCCTCGGCTCCCCCGCGGTGACGTTCCGGTCGGTCGAGGTCCTCGACGTCACGACGTCCGACCACCGCCCGCTGCTCACCGAGCTCCGCGCGCAGGACTGAGACCCGTCCCGGCCACCTCGGCCCGGGAGCCCGGCGCCCGCGGCCCGACCCGGGCGCGGGGCGGCGGGGTTAGGGTCGACGGGTGCGCATCGAGCTGACCGTGACCGAGGCCGTCGAGATCGCCCGCGCGACGGGCGGTCTGCCGCCGTACGTGCGGTCGGTCGCGAGCGAGGGCGACGACGTGCGGGTCGTCGTCGACCTGCGCGAGGTGCCCGACCCGCCGTCGGCCCTCCGGCTCGCGGCCCGGCTCGTCCCGGTCGTCCGCGCGACGCTGCGCGTGGAGTCCGTCGTCGCGGGCACCGCGGTGCTCGCGGTCGAGGCGAGCGCGGCCGGCCTGCCCGCCCACAAGCTCCTCGGCTTCGTCGAGGCGCCGCTGCAGGGCGCGCTGCGCTCGCACGGCCTGCCCCCCGAGGCGGTGCGCGTGCTGCCCGAGGCGCGCGTCGCGGTCGACGTGCAGGCGCTCCTGGGCGGCGTGCTCGAGCACACGTTCCCCGGCTTCCAGCTCACCGAGCTCGCGTGGTCGGACGGGAGCCTGCGTCTCGACGGACGGCTCTGACGTGCCGGACGCTCGTCCCCCGGCGCCCGTCCTCGTCCTGCTCGGTCCCGCGGCGACCGGCAAGTCGACGCTCGGCGCGCTCGTCGCGCAGCGGCTCGGGGTGCCGTTCGTCGACCTCGACGCCGTGGCCGACCGCTACTACCCCGAGGTCGGCTGGAGCGTCGAGCGCCTCGTCGAGCGCGTCGGCGTGGTGGGCCGCGTGGCGGCCGAGCGCGAGTGGGAACCGGCCCGCGCGCACGCGACGGAGCGCGCGGTCGCGGAGCACCCGGGCTCGGTGCTGGCGCTCGGCGCGGGGCACGCGTCGTACACCGACCCCGCGCAGCTCGCCCGCGTCCGCGCCGCGCTCGCGTCCGTCCCGCACGTCGTCCTCGTGCTGCCGAGCACCGACCGCGAGCACGCGCTCGGCGTGCTGCGCGCCCGTTCGTTCGCCGGCAAGGGCACCGACTGGCGCCCCGCGGGGCACGACTTCCTCGCCGAGTGGTTCGACGACCCGGGCACGCGGAGCCTCGCGCACCGCACGTTCGTCACGGGCACCGAGGACCCCGCCGCGAGCGCCCGTCGGCTGGTCGCCGCGCTCGGCTGAGGTGCTCCGCCCGCCGGGACCGCCTGCGGGTGCTCAGTCCTCCCGGTGGTGCAGCATGCGCGCCACCTCGGCGATCGAGCCGCTGAGCGACGGGTAGACGGTGAAGGCCGACGCGACGTCGTCGACCGTGAGGCGGTGCGAGACCGCGAGCGTGATGGGGAACACGAGCTCGCTCGCGCGCGGCGCGACGACCACGCCGCCCAGCACGACCCCCGCCTCCGGGTGGGCGAACAGCTTGACGAAGCCGTCACGCATCCCGAGCATCTTGGCGCGCGGGTTGCGCGCGAGCGGCAGGACGGTCGTGACGTACTTGCTGCTCTGCGCCTTGAGCTGCTCCTCGCTGTACCCGACGGTCGCGATCTCGGGCGCGGTGAAGATGTTCGCCGCGACGGTGCGCAGCTTGATCGGCACGACGGCGTCGCCGAGCGCGTGCGACATGGCGACGCGGCCCTGCATCGCCGCGACGGACGCGAGGGGCAGCACGCCGGTGCAGTCGCCCGCGGCGTAGATCCCCCGCACCGACGTACGCGACACCTTGTCGACCTCGACGTGCCCGCTGGGCGTGAGCCGGACCCCGGCCTCCTCGAGGCCGATGCCGCTCGTCGAGGGGATCGCGCCGACGGCGATGAGCACGTGCGAGCCCTCGACGACGCGGCCGTCGGAGAGCGTGACGCGGACGCCGTCCGCGGTGCGCTCGGCGGACTCGGCGCGCGAGCGGGACATGACCGTCATGCCGCGCGAGCGGAACACGCCCTCGAGCAGCTCGGCGGCGTCGGCGTCCTCGCCGGGGAGCACGCGGTCGCGGCTCGACACGAGCACGACGTCCGAGCCCAGCGCGTTGTACGCGCCCGCGAACTCGGCGCCGGTGACGCCCGACCCCACGACGACGAGCCGCTCCGGGAGCTCGGAGAGGTTGTAGAGCTGGGTCCACGTGAGGATGCGCTCGCCGTCGGGCTGCGCGGTCGGGAGCACGCGCGGCGTCGCGCCGAGCGCGAGCAGGATGACGTCGGCGTCGAGCACGAGCGGGCCGTCGGTGCCGTCGGGCGCGTCGACCACGACGCGCTCGGGGCCGTCGAGCCGGCCCTCGCCGATGACGACGCGCACGCCCTCGCGCTCGAGCCGGGCGTGGATGTCGGCGGACTGCGCCGCCGCGAGCGCCATGACGCGCGTGTTGACGGCCTCGAGGTCGACGATGTGCCGCCGCATCGCGGGGTGCTGCGCCTTGGCCGTGTCGACGGGGAGGCGGATGCCGAGCTCGGCGGCGCGCTCGGCGATCGTCATCCAGTCGGCGGTGGCGATGAGCGTCTTGGAGGGGACGACGTCCGTCAGGACGGCCGCGCCGCCGAGCCCGTGGCGCTCGACGACGGTGACGTCGGCGCCGAGGCGACGGGCGACGAGGGCGGCCTCGTAGCCGCCGGGCCCACCCCCCACGACGACGATGCGGGTGCTGTCCGGGGAAGTCGAGGAGTCCATGCTCACGTGCGTCACGCCGGACATTCTGTCAGGCCGTCGCGTCCCTCGGTGTCAGCATGCGAGACGTCCCGGCAGGTCCGGCGTGCCGCGCGGGACGGCGGTGCTCGTCAGGTCGCGGGCCCGGGGACGGACTAGCCTTGCGACCATGACGACGACGCCTCCGAGCACACCCCCGCTCGACGATCCCGCGACCGACCCCTTCCTCGTGGCCCGGGCCGCGGCCGACCACATCGCGCAGGCCACCGGGGTCGAGGGCCACGACATGGCCCTCGTGCTCGGGTCGGGCTGGGGCGGCGCCGCGGAGCTGCTCGGTGAGGTCGTCGCGGAGGTCCCGACGCACGAGATCCCCGGCTTCGCCGCACCCGCGGTCGCGGGGCACCTCTCGGTGACGCGGTCCATCCGGGTCGAGCGCGCCGACGGCTCGGTGCGGCACGCCCTCGTGCTCGGCTCGCGCACGCACCTGTACGAGGGCAAGGGGGTGCGCGCCGTCGTGCACGGCGTGCGCACGGCCGCCGCGACGGGCGCGGAGACGCTCATCCTCACGAACGGCTGCGGCGGGCTCAACCAGGAGTGGGGCGCGGGCACTCCCGTCCTCCTCTCCGACCACATCAACCTCACGGCCCGCAGCCCGCTGGAGGGGCCGACGTTCGTCGACCTCACCGACGTGTACTCGCCGCGCCTGCGCGAGCTCGCGCACCGCGTCGACCCGACGCTGCCCGAGGGCGTGTACGCCCAGTTCCCCGGGCCGCACTACGAGACGCCCGCCGAGGTGCGGATGGCCGGGGTTCTCGGCGCCGACCTCGTCGGCATGTCCACGACGCTCGAGGCCATCGCGGCCCGGCACTGCGGCCTGGAGGTGCTCGGCGTCTCGCTCGTGACGAACCTCGCCGCCGGGATCAGCCCGACGCCGCTCTCCCACGCCGAGGTCATCGAGGCCGGCCAGGCCGCGGGACCCCGGATCAGCGCCCTCCTGGCCGACATCGCGAAGCTGGTGTGACATGACGGACCGCACTGCGGGGCACCGGGCCGACCCGGCCGACGACCCGACCTTCGACCCGGGGACCGACCACGCGGCGTTCCTCGCGCGCGTCACGGCGTGGATCGACGACGACGTCGACGCGGGCGACCAGGACGAGCTGCGCCGCCTGCTCGAGCTCGTCGACTCCCCCGACCCGCGCAAGCACGACGTCCGCGTCCGCGCGCTGGCCGACCTGCAGGACCGGTTCTCCGGCCCGCTCGAGTTCGGCACGGCGGGCCTGCGCGGGCGCATGGAGGCGGGGCCGCACCGCATGAACCGCGCGGTCGTCATCCGCGCGGCCGCGGGCCTGGGCGCCTACCTGCTCGACGCCCTGGGCCCGGCGGGCGCGGGCGGCGCGGCGCGACCGCGCGTCGTCGTCGGGTTCGACGCGCGGCACCGCTCCCGCACGTTCGCGGTGGACAGCGCGGCCGTGCTCACGGCGGCGGGCCTCGACGTGCTCGTCCTGCCGTCCGCGCTGCCGACGCCCGTCCTCGCCTTCGCGGTGCGCCACCTCGGCGCCGACGCGGGCGTCATGGTGACCGCGAGCCACAACCCGCCCGCCGACAACGGGTACAAGGTCTACCTGGGCGGCCGCGTCGTCACCGACTCCGGCCAGGGCGCCCAGATCGTCCCGCCCTACGACGCGCACATCGCCGCCGCGATCGCGGCCGTCGGGCCGGCGCGGTCCGTCCCGCGCGCGTCGTCCGGGTGGACCGTGCTGGACCGCGAGGTCGTCGTCGCCTACGAGCGGTCGGTCCTCGCGCTGTCCGACGGCGCACGGCGCGACCTCAAGGTCGTCACCACGGCGCTGCACGGCGTGGGCGGCGAGACGGTCGCGCACGTCCTGCGCGACGCGGGCTTCACGACGGTCGTGCCGGTCGAGGAGCAGCTCGACCCGAACCCCGACTTCCCGTCCGTCGCGTTCCCCAACCCCGAGGAGCCGGGCGCGATGGACCTCGCGCTCGCCGTCGCGCAGGACGCGGCGGCCGACGTCGTGCTCGCCAACGACCCCGACGCCGACCGGTGCGCCGTCGCGGTGCTCGACCCGCGCGTCGGGACGTACCAGGGCGCGGAGACGGCCCGGTCGAACGGCTGGCGCATGCTGCACGGCGACGAGGTCGGCGCGCTCCTGGGCGACGACGTCGCGCGCCGCGTCGCCGCGTCGGGCGCGCCGGGAGGCGTGCTCGCCTGCTCGATCGTGTCGTCGCGGCTGCTGGGCAAGATCGCGGCCGCGCACGGGCTCGGCTTCGCGACGACGCTCACCGGGTTCAAGTGGATCTCGCGCGTCGACGGCCTCGTGTTCGGCTACGAGGAGGCGCTCGGCTACTGCGTCGACCCGGCCCACGTGCGGGACAAGGACGGCATCAGCGCGGCGCTGCTCGTCGCGCAGCTCGCGAACCGCCTCAAGGCCGAGGGGCGCTCGATCGTCGACGCGCTCGACGACCTGGCGCGCGCCCACGGCCTGCACGTGAGCGACCAGCTCTCCGCCCGGTTCGAGGACCTCGACCGCATCGGCGAGACGATGGCCCACCTGCGGGCCGCTCCCCCGCGCACCCTCGCGGGCGCCGGCGTCTCCGACGTCACCGACCTCTCCGCGGGCCTGGACGGGCTCCCGCCGACGGACGGCGTGCGAATCCTCACCGCGGACGGCACACGCGTGATCGTGCGCCCGAGCGGCACCGAGCCGAAGGTCAAGTGCTACCTGGAGGTCGTGGTCCCGGTCGCCCCGGACGCCTCGCACGACGACCTCACCGCGGCCCGGGCCTTCGCCCGCGACCGCATCGACCGCGTCAAGGCCGACATGACGCGCGCGCTCGGCCTCTGAGCCACCACGAGCCGGGGTCCCCGGTCGCCGGAACGTCCCGGCGACCGGGGACCCCGGCTCGTCAGCCCTCCGCGACGACGGTCACCGCCGCCGTCACGACGCTCAGTAGCCCGTGTCCCCCGCGGAGGGGGCGTCCGCGCCGTCGAACCCCGCGAGGACGGCGGCGGTGCCGGACAGCCCGAGGCGCGTGGCGCCGTGCTCGATCATCGCGAGGGCGTCGGCGAGCGTGCGGACGCCGCCGGACGCCTTGACGCCCAGGCGACCGCCGACGGTCTCGGCCATGATCGAGACGGCGTGCGTCGACGCACCGCCCGCGGGGTGGAACCCCGTCGAGGTCTTGACGAAGTCCGCGCCCGCCGCCTCGGACGCGCGGCACGCCTCGACGATCTCGTGGTCCGTGAGCGCGGCGGACTCGATGATGACCTTGAGGACCCTGTCCGCAGGGACGGCGGCGCGGACGGCCGCGACGTCGTCGCGCACCGCGTCCCACGCGCCGGCCTTGGCCGCGCCGACGTCGATGACCATGTCGACCTCGTCGGCGCCGTCGCGGACGGACCGGGCGGCCTCGAACGCCTTGACGTCGCTGTGGTGCTTGCCCGACGGGAAGCCGCACACCGTCGCGACGAGCAGCCCGCGCTCGCGCGTGGTCGCCGGGTCCAGGGGCAGCATCGACGGGGAGACGCACACGGAGTAGACGCCCAGGCGGACGCCCTCCTCGACGAGCGCCGCGACGTCCGCGGGGGTGGCCTCGGGCTTGAGCAGCGTGTGGTCGACGAAGCGGGCCAGGCCCGCCGCGTCCAGGGGCTGCGTGCCGGTCGCGTCGCTCACAGCTGCGCTCCCTCGATCTGCTGGTAGCCGGGGAGGATCACGTCGTCGACGAGCGCACGACGCTCGTCGTGGTGCACGAACGCGCTCCACGCGGCGGTCATCGTGACGTCCGCGAGGTCGTCGATGGTCCAGCCGGCGTGCTCGACGAGGAGCGCCATCTCCTGGGTCATCGTCGTGCGCGACATGAGCCGGTTGTCGGTGTTGAGCGTGACCGCGAAGTCGAGCTCCTTGAGGCGGGTGATCGGGTGGTCGGCGATCGACGTCGCCGCCCCGGTCTGCACGTTCGACGACGGGCACAGCTCGAGCGGGACCTGGTGGTCGCGCACCCAGTGCGCGAGGAGGCCGAGCGCGGCCGTCCCGGGCTCGCCCTCGGCGCTGTGCGGGAACTCCGGGTCGAACGCGATGTCCTCGACGATGCGCACGCCGTGGCCGATGCGGCTCGCCTGGCCCAGGTGCACGGCCTCGGCGATCGACTGCGGGCCCGCCGCCTCCCCCGCGTGGATCGTCACGGGGAAGTTCTGCTCGGCCAGGTAGCGCCAGATCTCGACGTGGCGCGAGGGCGGGAAGCCGTCCTCCGCGCCCGCGATGTCGAACCCGACGACGCCGTTCCCGCGGTTCGCGACCGCGAGCTCCGCGATCTCCGACCAGCGGTCGGCGTGCCGCATCGCGGTGACGAGCTGCCCGACGCGGATGGTCCGCCCCTCCGCGGCCGCCTCGGCGACGCCCTGCTCGATGCCGGACTGCACGGCGTCGACCGTCTCCTGGAGGGTGAGGCCGCGCTGGAGGTGCTGCTCGGGCGCCCAGCGCTGCTCGGCGTACACGACGCCGTCGCGCGCGAGGTCGAGCACCGCCTCGCGGGCCACGCGGGCGAGGGCCTCGCGCGTCTGCATGACGGCGATCGTGTGGTCGAACGTCTCGAGGTAGCGCACCAGCGACCCGGAGTCCGCGGACTCCGCGAACCAGGCGCCGAGCGCCTCGGCGTCGTCCGCGGGGAGCTGGTGCCCCACGTCGGCGGCGAGCTCGAGGATCGTGGCGGGGCGGAGCCCGCCGTCAAGATGGTCGTGCAGCACGACCTTGGGCAGCGCGCGGATGACGTCGACCGTCAGCGGGGCGTTCTCGGTGGTCATGCGCTCACGGTACCGGCCGGTACGCCCGGCCTCGCGCCGAGCGCACCGGCCGGGTGCGGAGGGTCAGGCGTAGTCGTCGTCGCTGCCGGGCACGGCGGACGCCTGCTCGACGACGTCGGCCTCGGCGGCCTCGCCCTCCAGGTCGGGGCGCGGGGTCCGCGGCTGGTACTCGTCGACCTCGTGCACGGGGTCGTTGACCCCGGGGTCGTCGTCCTCGACCTCTTCCACCAGGCTGACGGCGTCCTCGCCCTGCTCGTCCAGACCGGCGTCCCGCCATGCGTCGTTCCCGGGCACGGTGCTCATCGCGACTCCTCCTCGACGATCGGCGTGCTCACCACGGCTGTGGCGGCTGCGCCCATCCTGCCGCCGGGCGCGCGCCCTCGCCAGCGCGGCCGTCGGGCAGGAGCGCCCAGCACACGTGCGGCCAGCCCCCGAGCGCGCGGCGCACGGCGGGAACCCGGGCACCGTCGAGGAGCGCGCCTGCCGCGACGGTGCGGAGCGTGCCCGACGACGGCTCGTAGACCCGGCACCACCCGGCCCCGGCGTCGGCGTCGGTGAGGAGCACGACGTGGCGCGGGACGGCGGTCGCGAGCCCGAGCGCGAGGTCTCCGCCGGTGAAGAGCGGCACGGGCACGCCGCGCGCGGCCGCCGCGAGCGCGGCGCGCACGACGCGCTCCGCGCCCGGCCCCACGACGACCCGGTCCACGAACCGCACGTCCGCGTGGCGTGCGGTCCGAGCGGCGCCCCAGGGCGGCGTCCCGAGCGCCGCGGGCCACGGCAGCGGCCCGAGCGCGCGCCGGTTCGTGCGGCGCTTGAGCGCCTGCTGGAGCGTCCGGAACCGCTCGACGCCGCCCCGCGCGCGAGCGTCCTCCGGGTCGTGCCGCGCGGCGTCCCCCGGGCGCAGCCCGGTGGCGAGCCACAGGGCGAGCACCGGGTCGCCCGCCGCGGCGAGAAGGCCCAGCACGGCGGAGCCGCACGTCGTCCCGTCGGTCTGGCGCGCGGGCGCGCCCGCGATCTCGAGCGGCCGGACCACGGGCCCCTCGTCGGGCCGGTCGAGCCGGCGCAGCGGGTCGACGACGGCACGCCGGTCCGCGGGCCGCAGCCCGTCGAGGGTCGTCGCGAGCGCGCGCACGCGGTGCTCGGGGTGCCCCGCGCGGCGCGCGAGGTCGAGCACGTGGGAGGTCGCGGCGTCGGGCGCGTAGGCGCCGGACGGCGGGGACGGCGGCAGGGTGCGCGCCGGGAGGAGGCGCGCGAGGTCGGTCGCCCGCAGCGCCCCCGGCCCGCGCCTCACGCGGCACCGCCGAGGACCCGGCCGAACGCCCAGGCCGCGCCCACGAGGGCGAGCGCGACGACGAGGCCGCCGACGCGCACGAGGAACGACCACGAGTGGAGCCGCCCGTCGCGCGGGAGCCCGCCGGTCGGCGGGCGCAGCACCGCGGGGACGAGCGCGAGCACCGCCACCGCGACCGCCGCGCACACCGTGACCACGGAGCCGGAGCGCAGCCCGGCGGCGGCGAGCACGAGCGCCCCCACCACGACGCCGAGCACCGTGCGCTGCCACGCGAGCGCCGTGCGCTCGGGCTGCAGGCCCTCGTCCCGCGGCGACACGGCGCCGGGCTCTCCCGACGGCACGCTCACCCTCCGGTCGCCGCCCCAACGGCGTAGCCCGCGAGCAGCAGGGCCAGCACGACGACGCCGACGACGAGCACCGGCAGGCCGCTCGGCGCCGGGAGGCGCCGCCGCAGCCGCAGGGCCCGCTCGTTGCGGCGCCACGACACGAGCGCGTAGCCCGCGAACCCGGCGCCGGCGAGGCACGCGACCCCCGCGACGACGTCGAGCAGGCCCGCCATGCCCGCGAACGTCGCGAACGACGTCAGCGCGACGCCGCCCGCGACCAGGCCCAGCCCGGTGCGCACCCACGCGAGCGCGGTGCGCTCGTTGGCGAGGCTGAACCGTGCGTCGGGCTCGGTCCCCACGCCGTAGACCGACCGCGGCCGACGCGTGTCGGCCGGCTCGCGAGGGGCCTGCTCGTCGCCCGTCACGCTCAGTCGACGCGGTCCAGGACGACCGAGCCGCGCTCGACCACGGTGCCGGGCTCCGCGACGGACCACGCGCCGTCGAGGGCCTGCACCGCGCGCTCGAAGCGCTCCGGGGTGTCGGTGTGCAGGGTCATGAGGTGCTGACCCTTGCGGACGGTGTCGCCGGGCTTGGCGAAGAGCTCGACGCCCGCGCCCGCCTGCACCGGGTCCTCCTTGCGGGCCCGGCCCGCCCCGAGGCGCCACGCGGCGACCCCGACGGCGTACGCGTCGAGCCGTTCGAGCACCCCGTCGCGGTCGGCCACGACGTGCTCGCGCTCGCGCGCGACGGGCAGCGGGGCGCGCGAGTCGCCGCCCTGCTCCGCGATCATCTCGCGCCACTTGTCGAGCGCGCGCCCGCCCAGGAGGGCGTGGCGCACGTCGTCCTCGTCCTGCGGGCGGCCCGCCCCGGCGAGCATCTCGAGCGCGAGCGCGACCGTGAGGTCGACGACGTCCTGCGGCCCTTCGCCCTTCATCACCTCGACGGACTCGCGCACCTCGAGCGCGTTGCCCGCCGTGAGGCCGAGCGGGGTCGACATGTCGGTGAGCAGCGCGACCGTGCGCACGCCGGCGTCGGTCCCGAGGTCGACCATCGTGCGCGCGAGCTCGCGCGCCGAGCCGAGCTCCTTCATGAAGGCGCCCGAGCCGACCTTGACGTCGAGCACGAGCGCGCCCGTGCCCTCCGCGATCTTCTTGCTCATGATCGAGCTCGCGATGAGCGGGATCGACTCGACCGTCCCCGTGACGTCGCGCAGCGCGTACAGGAGGCGGTCGGCGGGCGCGAGGCCTGAGCCCGCCTGGCAGATCACGGCGCCGACGTGCTCGAGCGCGTTCATCATCTGCGCGTTGGTCAGCGCCGCGCGCCACCCCGGGATCGCCTCGAGCTTGTCGAGCGTGCCGCCCGTGTGGCCCAGGCCGCGGCCGGAGAGCTGCGGCACCGCGACGCCGTACACCGCGACGAGCGGCGCGAGGGGCAGCGTGATCTTGTCGCCGACTCCCCCGGTCGAGTGCTTGTCCGCCGTAGGGCGCGAGAGCCCCGAGAAGTCCATGCGCTCGCCCGACGCGATCATCGCCTGCGTCCAGCGGCCGATCTCGGCGCGGTCCATGCCGTTGAGGTAGATCGCCATCGCGAGGGCGGCCATCTGCTCCTCGGCCACGACGCCGCGCGTGTACGCGTCGATCACCCAGTCGATCTGCTCGGGCGTGAGCCGCGCCCCGTCGCGCTTGGTCCGGATGACGTCGACCGTGTCGAACGCCTCCGGCGCGGGCCCCTCGGTGCCGCGGTCCTCGCCGTCGTCCTCGATGCCGTCCTGCGTGGCCACGTCGTCGCTGGTCACGAGCGCTCCTCCAGATCCTCGGGCCCGAAGGCGTCGGGCAGCACGTCCCTCATCGTCTTGATACCACGCACCGTCTCGACGAGCAGGTCGGGCCCTCCGTGCTCCCACAGGAGCTGGCGGCACCGGCCGCACGGCATGAGCGGCGCGCCGTGCCGGTCGACGCACGCGAACGCCACGAGACGGCCGCCGCCCGAGCCGACGAGCGAGCTCACGAGCGAGCACTCCGCGCACAGCGTCACGCCGTACGCGGCGTTCTCCACGTTGCAGCCGACGACGACGCGGCCGTCGTCCACGAGCGCGGCCGCGCCCACGGGGAAGCCCGAGTACGGCGCGTAGGCGCGGGTCATGATGTCGCGCGCCGCGGTGCGCAGCGCGTCCCAGTCGACGGCCGGCCCGGCGGCGGACCCGTCCGGGTCCGTCCCCCCGCCCGGCCGGGTACCGCCGTCGTGCACGTCCGTCATGCCGTCCTCACTTGACGTAGGGGATGCCCTCGGCGGCCGGCGGGCGCACGCGCCCGACGAGGCCGGCGACGGCGAAGATCGTCACGACGTACGGCGTCATGAGCATGATCTGGCTCGGGATCGGCGTCCCGACGATGCCGAGCACCGTCTGGAGGTTGTCCGAGAACCCGAACAGGAGCGCCGCGACGAGCGCGCCGACGGGGTTCCAGCGCCCGAGGATCATGGCGGCGAGCGCGATGAAGCCCTTGCCGCCCGTCATCTCCTTGCCGAAGGCGAGCCCCGCGGCGACGGTGAAGAACGCGCCGCCGAGGCCGGCGACCGCGCCGCCCAGGATCGTGTTGCGCACGCGCGTCGCGTTGACCTTGATGCCGACGGTGTCGGCGGCCTTCGGGTGCTCGCCGACCGCGCGCAGGCGCAGGCCCCAGCGGCTGCGGAACAGGAAGACCTGCAGCAGGATCACGACCACGTACATGAGGTACACGAGGAGGGTCTGGCGGAACAGCACCGGCCCGACGACCGGGATCTGCGACAGCACCGGGATCTCGATGACGGGCAGCGGGTTGCGCGAGTTCCACGTCGCCGGGTCCGCGCTGAGGACCGTCGAGTAGAGGTAGCTCGTCACGCCGACGACCAGCACGTTGAGCACGACGCCGACGATGATCTGGTTCACCCAGTACTTCACCGAGAAGATCACGAGCAGCACGCCCACGAGCGCGCCCGCGATCGGCGCGGCGATGAGGCCGGCGTACGCCGACGACGTGAGCGAGGCGACGACCGCGGCGAGGAAGGCCCCCGCGAGGAGCTGGCCCTCGATCGCGATGTTGATGATGCCGACGCGCTCGCACAGCACGCCGGAGAGCGCGCCGAACACGAGCGGGACCGCGAGGAAGAGCGAGCCCTGGAGCAGGCCCGTCAGCGGGATCGCCGACTTCCCGGCCCCGGCCCAGGCGAGGAACGCGAAGACGACCGCGACGCCGTACACGATCGGCAGCCACACGCCGACCTTGCGCCGGTCGCGCGCGGCCCAGAACGACAGGCCGGCGAGCAGCAGCGCGAGGATCGACAGGAACAGCGCCGCCCCGGTGGAGCTCACCGTGATCGGCTCGATCTGGAAGAAGTCCTTCGCCGTCGAGAGGCGGAACGTCGTCTGCTGGCCGCCCGCGGGGAGCAGCGCGAAGAAGACGAGGGCCAGCAGCCCGATGACCCCGTACGCGACCGGGGCCTTCCAGCTGATGGGCGGCAGCGGCTTGGCCGCGCGCTCCGGCGCGGCGGCCGGTGCCGGGGTGGTGGTCGCGGTGCTCATGCTCCGGCCTCCTGGGTGGTCGTCGTGGTCGGGACGGCCTTCGCGCGGCGGCGGGCTGCCTGCCGTTCGGCGCGCGTCGGGCCGCCCGGGGTCGGGAGGCGGAAGATCGCCCGCACGAGCGGCGGCGCGGCGATGAAGAGCACGATCAGCGACTGCACGACGAGGACGATGTCGATCGGCGTGCCCGTGCGGGCCTGCATGACGAACCCGCCCGCGCGCAGCGCGCCGAACAGCAGGCCGGCGAGCACCGTCCCGAGCGGACGGGACCTCCCGAGCAGCGCCACCGTGATCGCGTCGAACCCGAAGCTCGCCGCGACGCCGGCCGTGAGGACGTGCTCCGTGCCGAGCACCTGCGCGCTGCCCGCGAGGCCCGCGAGCGCGCCCGCGATGGCCATGACCCACACCGTCGTCCACGGGACCGACATGCCCGCGGTCCGGGCCGCGTGCGGGTTCTCTCCGACGGCGCGGAAGCGGAAGCCGAGCGTCGAGCGCTCCATGAGCCACCACACGCCGACCGCGACGAGCAGCGCGAGGACGAACCCCGCGTGGAGGCGGAAGCCCTCGCCCAGCAGCAGCGGGAACTGCGCGTTCCCCGGGATGCGCGGGCTGATCGGGTTGGAGCTGCCCGGCGCCTGGAACGGCTTCGTCGTGAGCAGGTACGCGACGAGGTAGATCGCGATGTTGTTGAGCATGATCGTGACGATCACCTCGTGGGCGCCCGTGCGGGCCTTGAGCACGCCCGCGATGCTCGCCCACAGGGCCCCGCCGAGCGCGGCGCCCAGCACGGCGAGCAGGAGGTGCAGCCCCGGCGGGAGCGCGAACGTCCAGCCGACGAACCCGGCGAAGATGCCGCCGAGGATGATCTGGCCCTGCGCACCGATGTTGAACAGGCCCGCGCGGAAGCCGATGCCGAGCCCGAGGCCCGCGAGGATGAGCGGCGTCGCGACCGTCATCGTCTCGGTGAGGGGGCGCAGCGCCCGCGAGACGTCGGGCGCGTCGACGTTGAGGACCGCGCCCTGGAAGAGCGCGGCGTACGCGCCGAACACCGCGTCCCAGACGGCCTGGAAGAAGTCCGACGGGCGCGCGAAGAAGTAGGACGCCGCCTCCTGGACCGCGGGGTCGGCCGCCGCGATGAGGACGCCGCCCAGGATCAGCGCGGCGACGATCGCGAGCAGCGAGACGAGCCAGCTGCTCTCGAGCATCTCGCGCAGGACGCCCTGCCCGGCCGGCGCCTCCGGCTTCTGCGGGTCGCTCGGCGGTGCGGCCGTCGGCGGGAGCGCCGACGCGTCGTCGGGCGTGGCCTGCTGGGTCACTGGATCTCCTCCTCGCGGGCGGCGGCCGCGTCCTGCGCGGCGCCCGACGGCGCGTCCTCGGCGACGGCGTCCGCCTCGCCGAGGGTCGTGTGGTGCTCGGCGGCCTGCACGACGGCCTCCTCGAGCGGGACCCCGGCCATCATGAGGCCGAGGACGTCGCGGTCGGTGTCGCCGGGCACGACCCCGACGACGCGGCCGCGGTACATGACGGCGATCCGGTCGGCGAGGGCGAGCACCTCGTCGAGCTCCGTCGACACGATGATCACGGGGGTGCCGTTGTCGCGCTCCTGCACGATGCGCCGGTGCACGAACTCGATCGAGCCGACGTCGAGGCCGCGCGTCGGCTGCGACGCGATGAACAGGCGCAGCGGGCGCGACATCTCGCGCGCGAGGACGACCTTCTGCTGGTTGCCGCCGGAGAGCGTGCCCGCCGGGGTCTCGACCGACTGGGTGCGCACGTCGAACTCGCCGATGCGCTGCTCGGCGTTCGCGCGGATCGTGCCGCGCGCGAGCGCGCCGCCGCGCGAGTAGGGCGCGGACGTCACGAGGTCGAGCACGAGGTTCTCCTCGACGGAGAACGTCCCGATGATCCCGTCGGTGCTGCGGTCCTCGGGCACGTAGCCCACGCCCGCCTCGAGCACCTGGGACACGCTGCGCCCCACGAGCTCCTTGCCGTCGAGCAGGATCGAGCCCGCGACCGGCTTGCGCAGCCCGACGATCGTCTCCGTGAGCTCGGTCTGGCCGTTGCCCTGGACCCCCGCGACGACGAGGATCTCGCCGCGCGCGACCTCCAGGCTCACGCGGTCGACGACGGCCGTGCCGGCGTCGTCCATGACCGTGAGCTCGTCGACCTGGAACGTGGTGTCACCGTTCTCCGCGGGCGCCTTGTCGACCCCGAGGGAGACGGAGCGCCCGACCATGAGGGACGCGAGCTCGGTCTCGCTCGCGCTCGGGTCGGCGGTGCCGACGACCTTGCCGCGGCGGATGACCGTGATGCGGTCGGCGACGGCGCGCACCTCGCGCAGCTTGTGCGTGATGAAGACGATCGACGTCCCCGCGGCCTTGAGCTCGCGCATGATCGCGATGAGCTCGTCCGTCTCCTGCGGCGTGAGGACCGCGGTCGGCTCGTCGAGGATGAGGACGCGCGCGTCGCGCGACAGGGCCTTGATGATCTCGACGCGCTGCTGCACGCCGACGGGGATGTCCTCGACCATCGCGTCCGGGTTCACCTCGAACCCGAACCGGTCCGAGATCTCCTGGACGAGGCGGCGCGCGCGCCGCGCGTCGATGAGACCCGCGCCCTTCACGGGCTCGTGCCCCAGCGCGACGTTCTCGGCGACCGTGAACACCGGGACCAGCATGAAGTGCTGGTGCACCATGCCGATGCCGGCGGCCATCGCGTCGCCCGGGCCCGCGAACTGCACGGGCACGTCGTCGACGAGGATCTGCCCGTCGTCCGGGTCGTACAGCCCGTACAGCACGTTCATGAGCGTGCTCTTGCCCGCCCCGTTCTCCCCGAGCAGGGCATGGATCTCGCCGGGCTCGATGACCAGGTCGATGTGGTCGTTGGCGACCAGGGACCCGAAGACCTTCGTGATCCCTCGCAGCTCCAGCTTCACCGGTCTGCCTCTCCTCGTGCTTCGCAGTCGTACCGCGGTGTCGACCTCGATCCCGTCGAGGTACTCCATCGAACCGCACCCGCGGGAGCGCGGCGCGTCGTCGCGGCCCCGACGACACCGTCGTCGTCATGACGGTGGCCCGGGCGCTGGGCCCGGGCCACCGGTGCCGGTCGCCCGTGGGCGGCCGGCGGGTTCAGCGTCGCGTCACGGCGCGTTCGGCGACTCGACGACGAGGTCGCCCGCGATGATCTGCTCCTGGTACTGGGCGAGCTGGTCCTGCAGCTCGGCCGGGACCGCGTCCTCGAAGTCGTGGAACGGCGCCAGGCCGACGCCCTCGTTCTCGAGCGTGCCGACGTACGGCTCGCTCGTGAAGTTGCCGTCCGCCGACTCGCTCACGGTGTCGAAGACCGCCGGGCCGATCTGCTTCATCACGGACGTGAGGATGATGCTCCCGTAGTCCGTCGTGAGGAAGCCGTCCGAGTCGACCCAGATGATCTTCGCGCCGCCGCTCTCGGCCGCCGCGGCGGCACCGAGGCCGACCGGGCCGGCGACGGGCATGATGATGTCCGCGCCCTGGTCGATGAAGCCCTGCGTGACGTTCTGGCCGTTCGCCTGGTTGTCGAAGTCGCCGGTGAACGTGCCGGTCTGCGCTTCCTTGTCCCAGCCGAGGACCTTGACGTCGGTGCCGTTGTCCTCGTTGTACTTCGCGACGCCGTCGACGTAGCCGTCCATGAAGATGGCGACCGACGGGATCTGGATGCCGCCGAACGTGGCGACCGTGCCCGTCTCCGTCATGCCCGCCGCGAGGTAGCCGGCGAGGAACGCCGCCTCCGCGGTGTTGAAGAGGATCGGCTTCGCGTTGTCGATCTCGACCGGCTCCGGCGGGTCGTCCGACGTGGCGCCCGGGTTGCTGAACGCCGAGTCGATGAGGGCGAAGTGCACGTCCGTGTTGGCCTCGGCCGCCGACTGGATCGGGTCCTCGAGGAGGAAGCCGACGCCGATGATGAGGTTGCAGCCCTGCTGGACGAGGCTGTCGATGTTCGGGCCGTAGTCGGTGTCCGCCTGGGACTCGACCTCGTGCGTCGTGATGCCGAGCTCCGTCTTGGCCTTCTCGAGGCCCTCGTAGCCCGACTGGTTGAAGGACTGGTCGTCGAACCCGCCGGCGTCGGAGACCATGCACGCGGAGAAGTCGGAGTTGCCGCCCGCGGTGCTGTCGCCGCCGCCGCTCGTCTCGTCGTCCTCGGGCGCGGCGCCGCACGCGGCCAGCGCGAGCGCGGCGACCGCCGCGAGGGCGGTGACCTGAGTCGCTCTCTTCACCTGATAGCTCCTGTCGTTCTCGTAGCAGTGCCGCGCAGGGAAGGACCCCTGGGCCCTCCCGAGCACCGTTGCACGGGAGGACCGGTCCGTCGGCCTCTATAGGACCGAAGACTAATCAGCCCGAGGGGTCCAGCACGTTACTTGCCGGTAACGCGGGCGCTTCGTTATGCAAGCGTCACTTTGCGTCTGAGGCGTGACACACCCCTGTCCACGGGTCGGGACCGGTTCACCCGTCCTGGCCCGCGGCGACGCGCGCGAGGAGCCGCATGCCCAGGCCGATCGCGCGCTCGTCCACCTGGAGGTCGCCCTGGTGGATGTCGTAGCTGCGCCCGCCCGGCGTCCGCGTGCCGAGGCGGGCCATCGCCCCGGGCACCTTCGTCAGGTACCAGGCGAAGTCCTCGCCGCCGAGCGACTGCTCGGTGAGCACCACGCTGTCCGGGCCCAGGACGTCGCGCGCGGCAGCCTCGAGCAGGCCGGTGCAGCGCTCGTCGTTCTCGACGGGCGGGACGCCCCGCGTGTGGTGCACGGTCACCTCGACCTCGTACGGCGCGACGACCTGCTCCACCGCGTCGTGCAGCACCTGCCCCGCGAACTCCCACGCGCGCACGTCGAGGCAGCGCAGGGTGCCGCGGACCGTGCCGGTGCTCGGGATGGCGTTGTGCGCGGAGCCCGCGTGGACGGCCCCCCACGTGAGGTTGACGCCCGAGCGCGGGTCCAGCCGACGGCCGAGCACCGCGGGGACCTGCGTGATGACCTGGCCCAGCGCGTACACCACGTCGCCGGTCAGGTGCGGTCGCGACGTGTGGCCGCCCGGGGAGGCGATCGTCACGGAGACCTCGTCGGACGCCGACGTGATCGGGCCGATCCGCGTGCCGATGCGACCCACGTCGACCTTCGGGTCGCAGTGCACGGCGTAGATCTCGTCGACGCCGTCCATCGCCCCGGCCGCGAGGACGTCGAGCGACCCGCCCGGCTGGACCTCCTCGGCGGGCTGGAGCACGAGCCGCACGCCGCGGCGCAGCTCGCCCTGCGCGTGGAGGTCCGCGAGCACGAGCCCGGCACCGAGCACGACGGCCGTGTGCACGTCGTGGCCGCACGCGTGCGCGACGCCTGGCACGGTCGACGCCCACGGGAGGCCGCAGCGGTCCTGGAGCGGCAGCGCGTCGATGTCCGCACGCAGGGCGACGCGGCCCTCCGGGGCGGCCGCGCCGTCGGGCACGCCCGCGGCGGTCGTGCCCGGCTCCGGGCCGACGTCGCACACGAGACCCGTGCCCGGCAGGAGCCGCGGCTCGAGGCCCGCGGCGCGCAGGCGGTCGGCGAGCAGCGCCGTGGTGCGCGTCTCGGCGCGCGAGACCTCGGGGTGGGCGTGGATGTCGCGGCGGATCGCCACGACCTCGTCCACGTGGCGCGCGACGGCGGCCCCGATGCGGGCGGCGAGGGTCACGTCGGCGCTCACAGGAGCTCGTCCATCCCGAGCTCGCGCACCGTGTCGACCATCGACTTCACCTGCTGCGCGCGCGCCCGCGTCGTGACGAGGAGTGCGTCGGGGGTGTCGACCACGACGACGTCGTCGAGACCGAGGACCGTCACGACGCGGTCGCTCGCGGGCACGACGACCGAGCCCGCGCTCTCGCGTCGCACGACGCGCCCCGTGTCGCCGAGCACCTTGGAGCCCGCCCCGTCGACGGACGGGAGGAGGGCGGCGAGGGAGTTGAAGTCGCCCACGTCGTCCCAACCGAACGTGCCGGGGACGACGGCGACGCCCCCGACCGCGGCGACCGGCTCGGCCACCGCGTGGTCGATCGCGATCCGCTCGAGCGCCGGCCACCGCTCCGCGAGCACGCGGTCGCGGTCGGGGCCGTCCCACTCGGCCGCGATCGCGCGCAGACCGTCGTGCAGCTCGGGGCGCTGGTCCGCGAGGTGCCCGAGGAGCACGGACGAGCGCACGATGAACATGCCGGCGTTCCACCGGTACTCCCCGGACGCGAGGTAGCGCTGCGCGGTCGCGGCGTCCGGCTTCTCCGTGAAGCCGCGCACGTGCTGCGCGCTCGGTGCCCCCGCGACGCCGAGCGGGGCGCCGCTGTGCACGTACCCGAACGCCGTCGACGGCCGCGACGCCGCGATGCCGATCGTCACGACGTACCCGGCGCGCGCCGCCTCCACCGCCTCGCGCACCGAGGACTCGAAGGCGGCACGACCCGTGATCACCTGGTCCGCGGCGAACGAGCCGACGACGACGTCGCCGTGCCGCTCCTCGAGCACCGCCGCGGCGAGCCCGATGGCCGCCATCGAGTCCCGGGGCGACGGCTCCGCGAGCACGTTCTCGGCCGGCAGGCCCGGGAGCTGCGTGCGCGCCGCCGCGACGTGCCGGTCTCCCGTGACGAGCACGACGCCCTGCTCCCCCGCGAGCGGCACGAGCCGGTCGACCGTCGCCTGGAGCAGGGAGCGCCCCGAGCCGGTGAGGTCGAGCAGGAACTTCGGGGAGCCCGCCCGCGAGAGCGGCCACAGCCGGGTGCCGGCGCCTCCCGCGGGGACGACGGCGAAGAAGCCGGGGATCGGCGACCCGGACGGGCCGGAGGAGTCGTGCGGCGAAGAGGCCATGAGGGCCAGCATAGTGAGGGCCACAGTTCCCCCGCGGGCTGTGGGATCAGTCACAAACCCACGGCACGGGGCCGTTCCGCCGCCCCCGGCGGTCCGCATCATGACGTCGATGTCACTATGGTGGAAGCCCTGAGACCGATGCCGACGACGGTCCCGGGGTCCGGACTGAGGGAGTTCCGGACCACGGCCGGAACGTGACATCTCCCCCTGATCTCGCCACAGGAGGCCCCCAAAGTGCCCAGTGCACCAGCCGGCACGCTCTACCGCGGCCGCGAAGGCATGTGGTCGTGGGTCGCGCACCGCGTGACCGGCGTGCTCATCTTCTTCTTCCTGCTCGTGCACGTGCTCGACACGGCGCTCGTGCGGGTCTCGCCCGAGGCGTACAACGCCGTCATCGGGACGTACCAGACGCCGATCATGGGTATCGGTGAGGCGGGCCTGGTCGCGGCCATCGTCTTCCACGCCTTCAACGGCATCCGCATCATCCTGGTCGACTTCTGGTCCAAGGGCCCGCGGTACCAGCGCACGATGCTCTGGGTCGTCGTCGGCCTGTTCGTCGTGACGATGGCCGGGTTCCTGCCGCGCCACCTGATGAACGTCTTCGGAGGGGGGCACTGATGGCCGCCGCACCCACGGTCGAGGTCGCGAGCCCGCGCGACCCGTACAAGCGCCGCAAGGCCACGCGCAGCAACTACGAGCTGTACAGCTGGATCTTCATGCGCGCCTCCGGCGTCGTGCTGATCGTCCTCATCTTCGGGCACCTGTTCGTCAACCTCATGGTCGGCGAGGGCGTGCACGCGATCGACTTCGGCTTCGTCGCCGGCAAGTGGGCCTCGCCGTTCTGGCAGATCTGGGACCTGCTCATGCTGTGGCTCGCCATGTTCCACGGCACCAACGGCGTCCGCACGATCATCAACGACTACGCCGAGCGTGACGGCACTCGCCTCGTCCTCAAGCTCGCGCTGTACCTCGCCTTCACGATCGTCACGGTCCTCGGCACGCTCGTGATCTTCACGTTCGAGCCCTGCCCCGCGAACGCCCCGGCCGAGCTGCTCGCGTCGTTCTGCACGGCCTGAGCACCGCACCACCGCACGCCCCCGTCTTCCTCTCGCTCCACCCGGCTCTCTCCCAGGAGGCATCGACCCCGATGCAAACCCATCAGTACGACGTCGTCATCGTCGGCGCAGGCGGCGCCGGGATGCGCGCGGCGCTGGAGTCGTCCGGCAAGGTCCGGACGGCCGTCATCTCCAAGCTCTACCCCACGCGCTCGCACACGGGCGCCGCGCAGGGCGGCATGTGCGCCGCGCTCGCGAACGTGGAGGAGGACAACTGGGAGTGGCACACGTTCGACACGGTCAAGGGCGGCGACTACCTCGTCGACCAGGACGCCGCGGAGATCATGGCCAAGGAGGCCATCGACGCCGTCCTCGACCTCGAGCGCATGGGCCTGCCGTTCAACCGCACGCCCGAGGGCCGCATCGACCAGCGCCGGTTCGGCGGGCACACGCGCAACCACGGCGAGGCCGCGGTGCGCCGCTCGTGCTACGCCGCGGACCGCACCGGCCACATGATCCTCCAGACGCTCTACCAGCAGTGCGTCAAGCAGGACGTCGAGTTCTTCAACGAGTTCTACGTCCTCGACCTCATCACCGACCACGACCTCTCCGCGGGCGAGATCCCCGACGACGAGACGGTCACCGCGACCGGCGTCGTCGCCTACGACCTCGCGTCCGGCGAGATCCACGTCTTCCAGGCGAAGGCGATCATCTTCGCCACCGGTGGCGCGGGCAAGATCTTCAAGACGACGTCCAACGCGCACACGCTCACGGGCGACGGCATGGCCCTGGCCTACCGCCGCGGCCTGCCGCTCGAGGACATGGAGTTCTTCCAGTTCCACCCGACCGGCCTCGCGGGCCTCGGCATCCTCCTGTCGGAGGCCGCCCGCGGCGAGGGCGGCATCCTGCGCAACGCGGACGGCGAGCGCTTCATGGAGCGCTACGCCCCCACCATCAAGGACCTCGCGCCGCGCGACATCGTCGCCCGGTCCATGGCGAACGAGGTCCGCGAGGGCCGCGGCGCCGGGCCGAACAAGGACTACGTCCTGCTCGACCTCACGCACCTCGAGCCCGCGCACATCGACGCCAAGCTCCCCGACATCACCGAGTTCGCGCGGACCTACCTCGGGATCGAGCCGTACACCGAGCCCGTGCCCGTGTACCCCACGGCGCACTACGCGATGGGCGGCATCCCGACCAACGTCGACGCCGAGGTGCTGCGCGACAGCCACAACGTCGTCAAGGGCCTCTACGCCGCCGGTGAGGTCGCGTGCGTCAGCGTGCACGGCTCCAACCGTCTCGGCACCAACTCGCTGCTCGACATCAACGTCTTCGGCAAGCGCGCCGGCCGCACGGCCGCCGCCTACGCCGCGACCGCGTCGTACAGCGAGCTCCCGGAGAACCCCGCCGCGGCCGTCGTCGCGCAGCTCGAGGAGATGCGCAACCGTCCCGACGGCGAGCGCGTCGCCGACGTCCGCAAGGCGCTCCAGGAGACCATGGACGCCAACGCCCAGGTGTTCCGCACGGGCGAGTCGCTCAACCAGGCCCTCGCGGACATCCGCGACCTGCAGAAGCGCTACAAGAACGTGTCCGTGCAGGACAAGGGCCGCCTGTTCAACACCGACCTCCTCGAGGCGATCGAGCTCGGGTTCCTCCTCGACATCGCCGAGGTCACCGTGGTCGCGGCGATCAACCGCAAGGAGTCCCGCGGCGGCCACTACCGCGAGGACTTCCCGGACCGCGACGACGCCAACTACATGCTGCACACCATGGCCTACCGCCGTCCGACGTCCGCCAGCGACGTCGCCGACGGACACGTCGCGGGCTACTTCGACCACGTCGAGCAGTTCGACGGCTACAAGGTCGCCCTGGGCTCCAAGCCCGTCACCCAGACCCGGTACGAGCCCATGGAGCGGAAGTACTGATGACTGCCACACTCGAGAGCCCGGCCACCGAGCCCAAGGCCGGGGAGATCCCCTCGTTCGAGGTCACGCTCCGCGTCCGCCGCTACTCCCCCGAGTCGGAGCACGGCGAGGAGGCGTACTGGGACGAGTTCACCGTCCAGGCGCACGGCACCGACCGCGTGCTCGACGCCCTGCACAAGATCAAGTGGGAGCACGACGGCTCCCTGACGTTCCGCCGCTCGTGCGCGCACGGCGTGTGCGGCTCGGACGCGATGCGCATCAACGGCCGCAACCGGCTCGCGTGCAAGACGCTCCTCAAGGACGTCAACCCCGACAAGCCGATCACGGTCGAGCCCATCAAGGGCCTGCCCGTGGTCAAGGACCTCGTCGTGGACATGGAGCCGTTCTTCGCGTCGTACCGCGAGATCATGCCGTTCCTCATCACGTCCGGGAACGAGCCGAGCAAGGAGCGCCTCCAGTCCGCCGCGCAGCGCGAGCGCTTCGACGACACCACCAAGTGCATCCTGTGCGCCGCGTGCACGTCGTCCTGCCCGGTGTTCTGGACCGACGGCCAGTACTTCGGCCCCGCCGCCATCGTCAACGCGCACCGGTTCATCTTCGACAGCCGCGATGAGGGCGCCACGCAGCGCCTGGAGATCCTCAACGACAAGGAGGGCGTGTGGCGCTGCCGCACGACCTTCAACTGCACCGAGGCCTGCCCGCGCGGCATCGAGGTCACGAAGGCGATCCAGGAGGTCAAGCGCGCGATGATCACCCGCGCGTTCTGACACCCCCCGCACCGCACCGAAGGGCGCCGACCGGACGGTCGGCGCCCTTCGTCGTCCCCCGGTCACGCCGCGGCCTCCTCGACGAACGCCACCGTGACCGACCACCACGACCGCGATCGGCGTTCGCGACCGAGATCGGCGTCTGGGGCTGAGATCGGCAGCCGCCCGTGCCGATCTCGGCAGCGCGTGCCGATCTCGGCAGCGGTCTCGACAGCGCGTGCCGATCTCGCCCCGCCGCCCGAGCGCTGCGGTCACGTCCCCCGCGGCAGACGGGCCCGGCGGACACCGCGGACCACGGGGCTCCACGGGCGGTGCGATCCGTGGCCGGCGCGGACGTGCTCCTCGGTGGACGGCTCGACGTCGTCGCGCGGGCTCTCGACGGAGTGGCGGGGCGCCCGGAGGTGGCGGCCGTCGGCCGGGGGGTCGCCGTCGAGCACGGGCAGCTCGGGACGGCCGTCGCGCGCGTGCCGGGCGCCGTCGGGCACCGGGTCGGGCGGGCGCGGCGGGTTCGCCATCCACGCGCACACGGCCAGGAGGATGCGCGCGGTGAAGTTGACGAGGAGCAGCAGCGTCACGAGGACGGCGAACGACGCCAGGAGGGCGTTCCGCGTGGCGCTGCTCTCGACGAACGACGACCCGAGGTAGCGGAGCACGCCGAACCCGACGGCGGCGGTGAGCGAGCCGACGAGGAGGTCGCGGCGTCGGACCCGCACCCCCGCGAGGAGCCGCACGACGACGACCACGACGAGCGCGTCGAGCAGGACGCTCACGACGAGGCCCGCACCGGTGACGAGGACGGCGGGCCCGCCGGAGAGCCCGATCGCCTCGAGGATCTGGTTGCCGAGGGACGTGACGGCGATGCCGGCGACGGCGGAGACGAGGAGGAACAGCGCGAGGAGGAAGAACCCGAGCAGGGCGCGCGCCCGGGCGAGCACGGGGCTCTGGCCGACGTCGCTCACGCCGAACATGGTCCGCACGGCGCCACGCAGGTGGTACATGAACGACACGACGGAGAAGAGCAGCACCACGCCCGCGACGACGCTCGTGACGCTGAGCCCGGAGTCGAGCAGGAGCTGGTCGGGCCGGATGGCACCCGGTTGGCCGTCGAGGGCGATGAGGCCGGGCACGAGCTCGTTGATCTCGCCGAAGACGACGTCCATGAGCTCCTGGCGGCCGCCCAGGACCCGCATGAAGACGGTGTAGCCGATCGTCAGCGCGGCGAACAGCGAGAACAGCGCGGAGTACGCGATGCCGCCGCACAGGAGCGCGCCGCGCGCGTACAGGTAGCGGTAGGTCGCGCGGCCGGGCCGGCTGTCCTTCCAGCGCTCGACGAGGGCGTCCACCCGCGCGCGCGTGCGGGTGACGGCGCGCGGGGCGGCAGGGCGGGGCGACGTCACGCCCCGAACCCTACGAGGCGGTCGCTCCCGCGGCATCCGCGCCGAGGGGGAACACCTGCTCGGGGCGCCAGACGCCGTCGTCCCCGTGCTCGTAGAGCGAGAAGCCGGCGACGTCGAACTGCGCGTCGTAGGTCGCCATCTGGTCGAACGCCGCGTCGAGCGCGGCCTCGGGCACCTCGTGCGCGACGGTCACGTGCGGGTGGTAGTTGAACCGCAGGTCCTGGGCGAGCGGTCCGGTGCGGATCGCGCTCTCGAGGTGCTCGCACTCCGCGATGCCCTCGACCACCTGGACGAACACCACGGGCGAGACGGGCCGGAACGTCGCGCTCCCCCGCAGGTGGAGGCGGAACGGCGCCGCGGTCGACGCGACCTCGGCCAGGTGCGCGCGCGCCGTGTCGAGCGCGGTGCGGTCCAGGACCGTCGGGCCGAGGAGCGTCACGTGCGGCGGGATCGACCGCGCGAGCGGGTCGCCGAACCGTGCGCGCGCGTCCTGGAGCTGCGTCGCGAACGGCTCAGGCACCTCGATCGCGATGCCGATCCGCACCTGGTGGGGCTCGCGCTCCGGGAGGTTCACGCGGTCGTCCCGCCCACGGGCAGCAGACCGACGCGGTCGTAGACGCGGGCGAGCGTGCCGGCCGCGATCTCGCGGGCCTTCTGCGCGCCGCGCGCGAGCACCGCGTCGAGCTCGGCCGGGTCAGCCAGGTAGGTGTTGGCACGCTCCTGGAACGGCGCGAGGAAGTCGACGACGACGTCCGCCAGGTCCACCTTGAGGCGCCCGTAGCCCTGGCCGTCGTACTCGGCGGCGATCGCCTCGACGTCCCGCCCCGTGAGCGCCGAGTAGATGGTCAGCAGGTTCGACACGCCGGGCTTGGCGACCGGGTCGTAGCGGATCTCCGTGCCGGAGTCGGTCGCGGCCGACCGGATCCGCTTGGCGGCGACCTTCGGGTCGTCGAGCAGCCAGATGACGCCCTTGCCGTTGGACGAGGACTTGCTCATCTTCGCCGTCGGCTCCTGGAGGTCGTAGATCTTCGCGACCGACCGGACGATGTGGGCCTCCGGCACGACGGCGGTCCCGTCGCCGAAGCGGGCGTTGAGCCGCTCCGCGAGGTCGCGGGTGAGCTCGAGGTGCTGGCGCTGGTCCTCGCCGACCGGCACGAGCGCCGCGTCGTAGAGCAGGATGTCGGCCGCCATGAGCACGGGGTACGTGAACAGCCCGACGGTCGTGCCGTCGGCGCCCTGCTTCGCGGACTTGTCCTTGAACTGGGTCATGCGGCCCGCCTCGCCGAAGCCCGTCTGGCACGACAGCACCCACGACAGCTCGGCGTGCTGCGGCACGTGCGACTGGACGAACAGCGCCGAGCGGTCCGGGTCCACGCCGCCGGCGAGGTACTGGGCGGCCGTACGGCGGGTGCGCTCGCGGAGCCGCTCCGGGTCGGGGTTGACCGTCAGCGCGTGGAGGTCGACGACGCAGTACAGGGCGTCGTACGCGTCCTGGAGGGAGACCCACTGGCGCAGCGCACCGATGTAGTTCCCGAGCTGCAGCGAGTCCTCCGTGGGCTGCATGCCCGAGAGGATCCGTGGCCGGGTGCCCGTCGGGCTCCCGGGCTCCTGCGTGGTCTCCGGGACCGGTGCCGGACCGATGTGCGTCGCCTCGATGGACATTGCCCCATTCTGACAGGTGCTCGGGCGCCGGAACGAATCGCCGTCGTGCCGCGGTCGGACGACCGGGTCAGGTGGCCTCGTCGTCGAACGGTGCCGGGCCCTGCGGCGCGACGGGGGCGGGCGGCGGGGGCGGGGAGACGCGCTCGGGCAGGGGGTCGTCGTCCAGGAGGGCCTCGCGGACGATCCGGCGCGGGTCGTACTGGCGCGGGTCGAGCTTGGCCCAGTCGACGTCGGACAGCTCCTCGCCGAGCTCCGCGTCCACGCGCGACTTCGCGTCGCGCAGGTAGCCCCGCGCGGACCGCACGAACGCCCCGAGCTGCTCCGCGTAGCGCGGCAGGCGCTCGGGACCGATGACGACGACCGCCACGATGAGGAGCACGACGAACTCGGCTCCGTTGATCCCGAACACGCCGACAGACTACTCGCTCGTGGCCTCGTCGAGGACGACGCGCACGTCACGCTCCTGGTCGCCGGTCCGCACGCGCAGGGTCACCGCGTCCCCCGGCGCCTTCGCCCGGATCGCGACGATGAGCTCGTCCGACTCGGTGACGGGCCGGCCGTCGATGGACAGGATCACGTCTCCCGGCCGGATCCCGGCGGCGTCCGCCGGGCCGTCGGGCGTCACCGCGGGCGTCCCGGACTGCGCGTCGGTCGAGACCTGCACGCCCTCGCCCTGGTAGCGCTGGTCGAGGAGCACGCCGATCACGGGGTACGTCGCGACGCCGTCGGCGATGAGCTGCTCGGCGGTCCGGCGGGCCTGGTTCGACGGGATGGCGAACCCGAGCCCGATGCTGCCCGTGGCCTCGCCGCTCCCCGGTGGCTGCGCGATGGCCGAGTTGATGCCCACCACCTGGCCCCGGCCGTCGACGAGCGGGCCGCCGGAGTTGCCGGGGTTGATCGCGGCGTCCGTCTGGATCGCGTTGATGAACGCCGTCTCCGCCGCGGCACCCGCCTGGACCGGGCGGTTGAGCGCGCTGATGATCCCCGTGGTCACGGTCCCGTTGAGCCCGAGCGGCGCACCGATGGCCACCACCGGGTCCCCGACGACCACCTCGTCGGAGTCACCGAGAGCGAGCGGCGTGAGGCCGGAGTCCTCCACCTTGACGACCGCGAGGTCGTAGTCGACCGTCCGCCCGACGAGCTCCGCCGGGCTCTCGTGCCCGTCGGAGAAGAGCACGACGATGTCGCCGCCGTCGGCGGCCGACGCGACGACGTGGTTGTTCGTGAGGATGAAGCCGTCCTCCCGCAGCACGAAGCCCGATCCGGTCGCGACGCCGTCGGCCCCGCGGACCTGGAGCGAGACGACGCTGGGCAGCACGGTCGCGGCGATGTCCGCCACCGAGCCGTCGGGGCGGTCCGCGCCGGGCTCGACGCTCGCGGGCGGCAGCGCCGAGACGGACGAGCCGGAGGGCTGCGGGTCGGCGAGGCGGTCGGCCGCGACGCCGCCGACGGCGCCCGCGACGAGCGCGAGCACCGCGACGCCCGCCACCGCGGCCGGGCGCAGGCCGCGTCGCGGGGCGGTGCCGACGGCGCCGCGGGGCACGCCCACGAGGGTCGGGTCGACGGACCCGCCCGGGCGCGTCGGCGCCTCGGGCTGGCCGAACGCGCTCAGCCGCTCCCAGGGGTCCGTGGGCCCCGCGCTCGAGGGTTCCGCGGGCGCGGGCACCGCGGGCGGCGGCGGGACCGGTCCCGGACCGTACGCGGGCACGGCGTGGCCCGACGCAGCTCCCTCGGCGGGCCGTGGCGCCTCGGCGGACGGCGGGACGGGCACGCTGCGGTAGGCCGACGGCGGCGCGAACGGGTTCGGCGCGGCGTCGCGCGGACCGGGCTGCTCCGGTCCGGTCTGGGGGTCGGTCATGAGGTGCCGAGCGCTCCTGTCATGGTCGTCCAGCCCCGGGAGATGCGCGCCGGGACCCCGGCATCGTAGTCACGGGCCGGGAACGCCGCCACGAGGGCGGCGACCGTCTCCTGCTCGGTGTCGGCGACGACGTCGATCACCGTGTCGCCCGACTGCCACACGACGTGCCACGGCTCCTGCGACAGCACGTGCACGCGGCGCCCGTCGACGTCCCACGTCTCGCCGCCCGCGAGCGCCGACGTGTCCAGCAGGCCGGTCTGCTCGCGCACGACCGCCTCCCCGCCCGGCGCCTCGAGGTCGATCTCCGGCACGCCGCGCCTCGCGTCGTCCCGCACGTCGGCCACGCGGAAGCCCTCGGGGAGCGGCGTCGGGCAGGTCCAGCCCTGCGCGGCGAGCGCCGCGAGGGCGGACGCGCCGCCGTCGGCGACCGTCCCCCCGCCCGACCCGCCGTCCGGAGCGTCGGTCCGCGCGCCGCCGACGACGAGCGCGCCCGTGGCCCGGGGTGCGGCCTGCGCGAGCACGGTGAGCGGGTCGCTGCGGTGCAGGTCCGGCGTGACGAGCGGGCTCTCCCCGAGCGCGAAGAGGCCGACCGCCGCGACGCCGACGCCGCCGACGACGAGGCCCACCACGCGCCGCCGGAGCGAGCCGCGGCGCACCTCGCCGCTCCACGCGCCGCGCGGGAGCGTCGCGGGAACGGCCCAGGGGTCGCTCGGCGCGGGCGCCGCGCGCAGCGGGTCGCCGTCCGTCGGCGGGATCTGGGCGGACAGCGCGAGCAGGCGCGCGGCGAGGTCCGGCGCCGGCTCCACCGGCCCGGCCGCGCTCAGCGCCCGCCGGGCCGCCCGGGCCGCGGAGAGCTCCGCCGCGCACCGCGGGCAGCAGGCCACGTGCTCCAGGGCGCGCTCCGCCTCCGCGGGCGACAGCTGCCCGTCGACGAGCGCGGAGAGCCGCGAGCCGAGATGGGTCACGCCGCCCCCCGGGCGCCCACGGCGGTCGGAGCGTCGTCCGACGCCGGACGCTCGGCGGGGTCGCGGTGCGGCAGGGCGGCGCGGAGTTGGGAGCGCGCGCGGTGGATCCGCGAGCGGACCGTGCCGAGCTTGATGCCGAGCGTGACGGCGATCTCCTCGTAGGAGAGGCCCTCGATGTCGCACAGCACGACGGCGGCCCGGTACTCGGGCGAGAGCGCGTCGAGCGCGCGCTGCACGTCGTGGTCGAGGTTCGCGTGCTCGAACCCGCGCTCCGGCTGGGCCTCGGCGCGTGCCGGGTAGTGCCCGTCGTCGTCGCCCATGGCCTCCATCCGGATGCGCTGCTTGCGCCGCACCTGGTCGAGGAACAGGTTCGTCGTGATCCGGTGGAGCCAGCCCTCGAACGTGCCCGGGGTGTAGCTCGACAGCGAGCGGAACACCCGGACGAACGTCTCCTGCGTGAGGTCCTCCGCGTCCTGGCGGTTGCCGGTGAGGCGGTAGGCGAGCCGATAGACCCGCGCCGAGTGCTCGCGCACGATCGAGTCCCACGACGGCGGCACCCACGTGCCCGCGTCCTGCTGGCCGTGCGTGCTGGTCCTCGGTCGTGCGTCGTCCACGTGGTCCATCGTCCCAGAAGAACGTCCCGCCCCCGGCGCGTGTTCCCGGCTCCCGCGGGACGTGCGCGCGACGTCCACGGCCCGTGCACACGCGCGCGGCGCGGGAACGGGCCGGCGTGGGAGGGGGCGGGTACGATCCGAGACAGTGCCGGCCCGGCCCCCGGGGCCGGACGACGGACCACCAGGAGGACCTGATCACCAGCGACGTCGGCACCCACCGCAGCGCCAAGGCGGCGAGCTGGGTGTACAGCGAGGAGTTCGTCCCCGAGGACGAGGTCCTCCTGCGGGCGCGCGACCGCGCGGCCGAGCTCGGCTGCCCCGCGGTCCTCCCGGGCGTCGGGGCGGTGCTCCAGGTCCTCGCCGCATCCCTCGCGGCCCGCGCGGTCGTCGAGATCGGCACCGGCACGGGCGTCGCCTCGATCTGGCTCCTGCGCGGCATGCCCGCCGACGGCGTGCTGACGACCATCGACGTCGAGGTCGAGCACCAGCGCGCGGCGAAGGCGGCGTTCGCGGAGGAGGGCGTGCCCGCGTCCCGCACGCGCACGATCCCGGGCCGCGCGAGCGACGTGCTCCCCCGCCTCACCGACGGCGCCTACGACCTCGTCCTCGTCGGGGCCGACAAGCACAGCTACCCCGAGTACGTCGAGCAGGGGCTGCGCCTCCTGCGGCCGGGCGGCGTGCTGGCGGTCGACGGCGCGCTCTCGCACGACCGCGTCGCCGACCCCGCGCGGCGCGACGAGGTCACGACGATCGTGCGCGAGGTCGGCCGGTCGCTCCGGTCCGACGAGCGCGTGCTGCCGGCGCTGCTGCCCAGCGGCGACGGCCTCCTGCTCGCCGTCCGCCGCTGACCGGCCAGGTCAGAGCCGGTCGAGCGCCTCGAGCAGCAGCCGGGCGCCGAATCCCGTCGCCCCGGCCACGACCTCGTGCCGGTCGGCCGTCGCGCGGGCCGGCCCCGCGACGTCGAGGTGGGCCCAGGGCACGTCGCCCACGAACTCCCGGAGGAACAGCGCGGCCGTGATGGCCCCGCCGCCGGGGCTCTCGACCGGGACGTGCCGCAGGTCGGCGACGTCGGAGCGCAGGGCACCCGCGTAGTCCTCGACGAGCGGCATGCGCCACACCCGCTCGCCCGTCGTGCGGGCGGCGTCCTCGAGCGCGTCGGCGACAGCGTCGTCGGTCGCGAACAACGCGCCGTGACCACGACCCAGGCCCACGCTGGCCGCGCCGGTGAGCGTCGCGACGTCGACGAGCACGTCCGGGGCGAGCTCCTGCACCGCGTACCCGACGGCGTCGGCCAGGACGAGGCGGCCCTCGGCGTCCGTGTTCGCGACCTCGACCGTGCGCCCCGACCACGTGCGCAGCACGTCACCGGGCCGGTACGACGCCGCGCCGACGTGGTTCTCCGCGAGCGGCAGCACCGCGGTGACGCGCCGGTCCGACCGCGCCCGGGCGGCCCCGAGCACGACGGCGAGCGCGACGGCGGCGCCCGCCATGTCGGTCTTCATGGGCACCATCGCCTCGCGCGGCTTGATGGACAGGCCGCCCGTGTCGTAGGTGATGCCCTTGCCGACGACGACCACGTGCCGCGGCGCGGAGCGGTCCGTCGGCGGGGTGACGCCGTGGTCCGCGGGGTCGTACGTGACCGTGACGAGCCGGGGCCCGCGCGCCGAGCCGGCGCCCACGGCGAGGAGCGCGCCGAAACCCTCCCCAGCGAGCTCGGCGGGGCCACGGACGGTGGTGTCGAGCCCGAGCCCGTCGGCCAGCGCGAGCGCGCGGTCGGCGAACCAGGCCGGGTCCTTGACGTCGGACGGCGTGTTCGCGAGGTCGCGCACGAGCCACGTCGCGGCGGCCGCGCGGGTCGCCGCCTCGATCGGTGCCGCCACGTCGGGACGGTCGGGCGGCGTGAGCAGCACGAGCTGCGCGGCGGCGTCCTGCGCGCCGGCGGACGCGTCGCCCCGGCGCGGCTGGGCGTACGCGGCGAGCAGGTAGCCCTCGACGTAGGCGCGGACCTCGACCGCCCCGGCGTCGGCGGTCACGGCGCTCACGACCCGCTCGAGGCCCCGGGACGCACGGGACAGCGCAGCCCCGGCGCGGCGCAGGTCCGTCGCGGTGCCTGCGCCCACGCCGAGCAGCAGGAGGCGGGGCGGCAGGCCCGCCCACGGGAGCCGGGTCGTGGACCCGACGTGCGCGCGCGGCAGGTCCACGCGCACGAGCTCGCCGGCCGCGCCGCGGAAGCCCGGGCCACCCGCGCGCTCGGCCAGCTCGGCGAGGTCGACCCCGTACCGCAGGGTCGCGTCGACCGTGCCGGCGCGCGGCTGCAGCCCGTCCTCCGCCTCGCGCGGCGGCGCGACGGCGACCACGACCGCGTCGGCCTGTGCCTCGTCGACGAGCGGGGCGTCGCTCAGCGCGCCCCGTGCACCGACCACCTCCGGCAGCGCGCGCGGGATCTCCGAGGTTCCGGAGACCCGGCGCTCACGTGCGGGCAATCAGCCCACCACGGCCTGGAGCGCCTCACCCAGCTCGCTGGCCTCGGTCGCGTTGAGCTCGACCACCAGACGCCCGCCACCCTCGAGCGGGACCCGCATGACGATGCCTCGCCCTTCCTTGGTGACCTCCAGCGGTCCGTCACCCGTCCGCGGCTTCATCGCAGCCATCGATGGCACTCCATTTCCGTTTGTCCCGAGTCCACCCCGCACGCGCGAGGAGGGGCGTCCGACCTCGGACGACGCCCGGGGGACAGTCTAGTTCACGCGTGCCGACATCCCGGGCGTCCCGGTCACGGCGGCCAGCCCGACGGCGGGACCAGCCGCCACAGCGACCACACCCACCACACCTGGCCCGCGACGCACGCGACGGTCACCGCCGCGAGCCACGCCCGCGACCGCGTCCACCCGGCCGTCACCGCGCCGAGCGGGAACGCGAGCAGGAGGAAGCGCACGAGCGACGTGCCCGGCTGGACCGTCGCCACGAGGTACGCCAGGTACGCCCCGGACCACGCGTGCATCTCCGGGCCGAGACGCGCCGCCACCGGGTTGAGCACGAGCGCGGCGGTCACCACGAGGACGAGCGCGAGGAGCCATGGGCCGGCGTCGCCCGCGAGCCACCGCGAGACGTCCACCCAGGGCACGAACGGCACGACCTCCGCGCCGCCGCGCCAGGCCTCCTGGGTGCGGAAGTACGCCTGGTGCACGCCCGTCACCGCGCCGCACAGCCAGGGCCACACGAGCCCGCTCCCGAGGGCGACGACCAGCAGCCCGCCCAGCCGGGCGGCGTCGGGCCCGCGCAGGTCCCCCCGGCGCCACCGCGCGAACCCGTGCCACAGCACGACCGCCGCCATCGGCAGCGCGACCGCGCGGCAGAAGCCGAGGAGCACGACGAGGAGCGCCGCCCCGGCGTAGCGGCGGCGCGCGAGCAGGAGCAGCGCACCGGCCACGAGGAGCAGGCCGAGCGACTCGGTGTAGGCGACCTGGAGGACCGGGCTGGAGGGGAAGACGCTCACGAGCAGCACCGTCGCGAGCGGGAGACCCGGGCGGCGCTCGACGGCGGCCGCCCCGGCCGTCGCGACGAGCCGATGGACGACGAGCGCCGCGCCCGCCCCGCACGCGAGCGCGACGGTCGGTGCGAGCACCTCCCAGCCGAGCCCGGTGACCGCGTCGAGCGCGCGGACGAGCGCGGGGAAGAGCGGGAAGAAGGCCCACACGTTCTGCTGCACGGCGCCGTCGGGGCCCACGGGGAGCGTGTCCGGGTAGCCGGAGGCGTAGATCTGCTCGTACCAGCTCGCGTCCCACATCCGGCCGACGTAGGCGAGGTACGAGGGCGCGGCGTCGGTCCACAGGTTGTGCTCCTGGGACCGCGCGGCCACGAGCAGGACGACGGCGCTCACCGCCCGGGCCAGGGCGTACACCACGAGCACCTGGACCCACCACCGCCAGGTGGCGGGCCGCAGCAGCCGCGCCCGCGCCGCGGGAAGGGCGGCCGTGCGCGGCGTCGTCACGCCAGGCCCCGCAGGGCCGCTGCCGGGGCCGTCTCGTCGCGGACGGCGGAGACCAGGTCGAGGACGCGGCGCGTCGCCGCGACGTCGTGCGCGCGGAAGACGCGCGCGCCGAGCCACGCGGCGACCGCCGTCGCCGCGAGCGTGCCCTCGAGTCGCTCGTCGGCCGGGAGGTCGAGCGTCTCCCCCACGAAGTCCTTGCGCGACAGGGCCATGAGGAGCGGGAAGCCGAGACCCGCGAGCACCTCGGTGCGGCGGAGCAGGTGCAGCGAGTGCCACGTGTTCTTGCCGAAGTCGTGGGTCGGGTCGACGAGCACCGACGCGCGCGGGACGCCGCACGACACCGCCCGCTCGGCCGCGGCCCGCAGCGTCGTCACGACGTCCTGCACGACGCCGTCGCGCGGGTCGGCCGCTCCGGGGCGGGCCGGGTAGTCGACGCGGACGGGGTCCGTGCGCGGCCGCGCTCCCCCGGTGTGGGAGCACACCACCCCGATCCCGTGCTGCCCGGCCACCTCGACGAGCCGCGGGTCGTGCCCGGCCCACGTGTCGTTGACGAGGTCCGCGCCCGCGAGCGCCGCCTCGTGCGCGACGTCGGCCCGCCACGTGTCCACGCTGACCAGGAGCTCCGGGAACTCCGACCGCACGCGGGCCACGAACGGGACGACGCGGCGGATCTCCTCCGCCGGGGTGACCTCCGGGCCTACCCCCGCGCGCACGCCGCCCACGTCGAGGATCTCGGCGCCCTCGCGGACCGCGCGCTCGACGGCGGCGAGCGCCTGGCGGTCGTCGAGCTGGCGCGCCCCGGCGTAGAACGAGTCGTCGGTGCGGTTGACGATGGCCATCACGGCGGGCCGGTCGAGCTCGCGCCCGCGCAGCACGAGCGTCGTGCCGCGCGGCGGCACCCCGAGCGGCGGCAGCGGGACGGGCGCGCCCTCGGACGGGCGCGTCCCCGGCTCGCCCGCGCCGGCGCCGGGCGCGCCGGGACCTGCGGTCATCGTGCCGCGCCCGTCAGCTCGCGTCGCCGGCCTGCGCCCGGACGAGCTCCTCGGTCGCCTCGCGCTCCTCCGCGCGCAGCTCGGCGCCGCGGTCGCACACGTACTCGACGGCCTCGGCCGGGTCGTCGCACAGGTGGACCAGGTCGAGGTCGTGCTCGCTGATCATGCCGCGCCCCACGACGGCGGTCCGCGCCCAGTCGAGCAGGCCGGTCCAGTAGTCCGTCCCGACGAGCGCGACGGGGAACTCGGTGATCTTGTGCGTCTGGACGAGCGTGAGCGCCTCGAACAGCTCGTCGAACGTGCCGAACCCGCCCGGCAGCACCACGAAGCCCTGCGCGTACTTGACGAACATCGTCTTGCGGGCGAAGAAGTAGCGGAAGTTCACGCCGAGGTTGACGTAGCGGTTCATGCCCTGCTCGAACGGCAGCTCGATCCCGAGCCCGATCGACAGGCCGCCGGCGTCGGACGCGCCCTTGTTCGCCGCCTCCATGATGCCGGGGCCGCCACCGGTGATGACGGCGAAGCCCTCGTCGACGAGGAGGCGCCCGACCTCCTCGGCGAGCGCGTAGTCCGGGTGGTCCGGCTTGGTGCGCGCCGAGCCGAACACGGAGACGGCCGGGCCGACCTCCGCGAGCGCCCCGAAGCCCTCGACGAACTCGCTCTGGATCCGCATCACGCGCCACGGGTCGGAGTGCACCCAGTCCGCGCTCCCCCGCGAGTCGAGGAGGCGCTGGTCCGTCGTCTGGCCCGGGATCTGGTCCCCGCGCAGCAGCACCGGCCCCTTGCGGTACCCGCTGCCCGTCTGGGGCACGCCGTCGTCGGAACCTGGCTGGTCACGCACCGTGTCGCTCATGGTCACGAGCCTATGCCGCAGGGGTGGCCGTCAGCCACGCACGGAGCGCGTCGCGGCACAGCGCGAGCTGCCCGACGGGGCACCGCTCGTCGTCCTTGTGGGCGAGCAGCGGGTCCCCGGGGCCGAAGTTCACCGCCGGGACGCCGAGCTCGGCGAAGCGCGCGACGTCGGTCCAGCCGTACTTCGGGGCCGGTGCCCCGCCGGTCACGCCGAGGACGGCCGCCGCGAAGTCCGCCGCGAGCGGGTCGTCGAGGCCGGGCCGCGCGCCCGGCGCCGCGTCGGTGAGCGTGACCGCGAACCCGGTGAAGAGGTCGCGGACGTGCTGCTCGGCCTCGGCCACGCTGCGGGAGGGGGCGAACCGGAAGTTCACCGTGACGACGCACTCGTCGGGCACGACGTTGCCCGCGATGCCCCCCGTGATGCCGACGGCGTTCATCCCCTCCCGGTACACGAGGCCGTCGACCTCGATCTCCTGGGGGACGTACGCGGCCAGGCGGTCCAGCACCTCGTGCGCGGCGTGGATCGCGTTGGTCCCCGTCCAGGAGCGCGCGGAGTGGGCCGCGACGCCCGGCACGCGCACCTCGGCGCGCAGCGTCCCGTTGCACCCGCCCTCGAGGCCGGCGGACGTGGGCTCCCCGAGCACCGCGAAGTCCGCCTCCAGCAGGTCCGGGCGGTTGCGCGCGAGGCGCCCGAGCCCGTTGAGGTCCGCCGCGACCTCCTCGTTGTCGTAGAAGACCCACGTGACGTCCTGCGCCGGGGCGTCGAGCTCCGCGGCGAGCGCGAGCGCGACGGCGACGCCGCCCTTCATGTCGACCGTGCCGCGGCCCCAGACCTCGGCGTGCGCGCCCTCCCCGACGACGCGCGTCGGCAGGTTCGGCGGGACCGTGAGCGGCACCGTGTCGAGGTGGCCCGCGACCACGACGCGCCGCTCCCGGCCGAGCGCCGTGCGCGCGACGACCGTGTCGCCGTCGCGGACGACCTCCAGGTGCGCGACCGTGCGCAGCGCGGCCTCGACCGCGTCCGCGAGCGCGCGCTCGTCCCCGCTCACGGACGGCACGTCGCACACCGCGCGGAACAGGGCGACGAGGTCGCCGCGGAGGTCGAGCACGGGTCCGGGAACAGGGGTGGGAGACGTCACGCCAGCACCCTACCGGCGCCGGATAGGGTGGGGCGCATGACTTCTGCGACCCCCGCGCCCGCCCCCTCGGCGGGCGCGTCCGAGCCGCGTACGGCGTGGGGCTACGGCCTGGCGACCGTCACCGACGACGGCACGACCCTCGACGTCTGGTACCCCGCGCCGGAGCTCGGCGCCGCCCCGGCGGACGCCGCCGTCCCCGCGTCCCTCGACGCGCTCGCCGAGCGCGACGAGCTGCGCGGCGTGGACGTCGTCGTGGTGCGGACCGAGATCGACCTCGACGCCGCCCCTGCCGACACCGCCGACGCCTACCTGCGCCTGCACCTGCTCTCCCACCGCCTCGTCGTGCCGCACGGCCTGAACCTCGACGGCCTCTTCGGCGTGCTGACGAACGTCGTGTGGACGAACCACGGCCCGTGCGCCGTCGACGGCTTCGAGGAGACGCGCCTGCGCCTGCGCGCGACCGGCCAGCCCGTGGCCGTGCTCGGCGTCGACAAGTTCCCCCGCATGGTGGACTACGTCGTCCCCTCGGGCGTCCGGATCGCCGACGCGGACCGCGTGCGCCTCGGGGCGCACCTCGCGGCCGGCACGACCGTGATGCACGAGGGCTTCGTGAACTTCAACGCGGGCACGCTCGGCACGTCGATGGTCGAGGGTCGCATCTCGGCGGGCGTCGTCGTCGGCGACGGCTCCGACGTGGGCGGCGGCGCGTCGATCATGGGCACGCTGTCCGGCGGCGGCCGCGAGATCATCTCGGTCGGGCAGCGTTCCCTGCTCGGCGCGAACGCAGGCCTCGGCATCCCGCTCGGCGACGACTGCGTCGTGGAGTCCGGCCTGTACGTCACCGCCGGGACCAAGGTGACGGTCGTCGGGCAGCAGGACGCCACGGGCGAGCCGCTCGTCGTCAAGGCGCGCGACCTCGCCGGCCGGTCCGGCATCCTCTTCCGGCGCAACTCGCTGACCGGCGGGGTCGAGGCGGTCTCGCGGACCGGCGCGGGCGTCGAGCTCAACGCCGCGCTGCACGCGAACTGACCGGCCCTCGCGTGCACGCCCCGCCTCGACGATGACGACGACGCCGCCCCCGCGCTCCCCGAACGCACCGGCGCCGGGGCGCGTCCGGTCGCGCCGACGCCCCCTGCGCACCGCCGTCACCCTCGTCACGGTGGCCGCGGTGGGGGTCGGCGCGGTCGTGGTCGCGCTCAACCGGCTCGACGAGGCGACGCCCGTCGCGGAGCGCTGCGCCGCGACCGCCGACGGCCGCACGTGGTACCTCTCCGTGACGCAGGCGGACAACGCGGCGCTGATCACCGGGGCCGCGGTGCGGCGCGGGCTGCCCGCCCGCGCCGCCACCATCGGGCTCGCGACCGCGCTGCAGGAGTCGCGGCTCGTCAACATCGACTACGGCGACCGCGACTCCGTCGGCCTCTTCCAGCAGCGCCCCTCGCAGGGGTGGGGCACCGTCGCGGAGATCATGGACCCGGTCTACTCGACCAACAGGTTCTACGACGCGCTCGAGACGGTCGAGGGGTACGAGGGCATGGAGGTCACCGTCGCCGCGCAGACCGTCCAGCGGTCCGCGTTCCCCGACGCGTACGCGCAGCACGAGCCCCGCTCGCGCGCGTGGGCCTCCGCGCTGACCGGCTGGTCGCCCGCGTCGCTCACGTGCGACCTCGCGGCGGTCCCGGCGGAGGAGGTCCCGGCCGACGGCGACCCGGCCGAGCCGTTCCGGGAGCGCGTCGCGCGCGACCTCGGCGACGCCGTCCGCGTCGCGCCGTCGGACGGCGGGGACGGGGGCCTGGACGTGGTCGACGCGTCCGCGCTCCCCGGCGCCGCGGAGGACGGCGGCGTCGAGCGGTCGGCGTGGGCCGTCGCCCAGTGGGCCGTCGCGACGGCGGACGCCACGAACGTCGTCGCCGTCGAGGTCGGCGACCGCCGCTGGTCGCGCGACGGCGCGACGTGGACCACCCCCGACCCGGCCGACCTCGCCCCGCTCGACCCGGGCACCCTGCGCGTCCACGTCGCCGTCCCCGACGCGTCCTGACCGACCGCCGTCGGCCCGCGCCGGCGCGGTGTCGCGGACGGGCCCCGCCGAGACGGGAGAAGCGGCCCTCACGCACCCCGCGTCGGGGCCCCGTCTCGCGTCTCGTCCCGGGGGTAGCCGCCGGGCGGACGACGAGACGCCGCGCCGCTCACCGTGGGGTGAGCGGCGCGGCGTCTCGGTGAACGGGCGTCAGCGGTCGGAGACGGCGACGTAGTCGCGCTCGGTCTCGCCGACGTAGACCTGGCGCGGGCGGCCGATCTTGGTCTGCGGGTCCTTCATCATCTCGCGCCACTGCGCGATCCAGCCGGGCATGCGGCCCAGCGCGAAGAGCGGCGTGAACATGGCGGGCGAGAAGCCCATGGCCTTGTAGATGAGGCCCGTGTAGAAGTCCACGTTGGGGTAGAGCTTGCGCTCGATGAAGTAGTCGTCGTTGAGCGCGATCTCCTCGAGGCCCATGGCGATGTCGAGGAGCTGGTCCTTCTTGCCGAGGGTGGAGAGCACGGCGTCGGCCGACTTCTTGACGATCGCCGCGCGCGGGTCGTAGTTCTTGTAGACCCGGTGGCCGAAGCCCATGAGGCGGACGCCGTCCTCCTTGTTCTTCACCTTCTTCATGAAGGTGTCGACGTCGTACTCCGCGCCCGCGATCTTGTCGAGCATGGTGAGCACCGACTCGTTCGCGCCACCGTGCAGCGGGCCCGAGAGCGCGTTGACCCCGGCCGCGACGGACGCGTAGAGGTTCGCGTGCGAGGACCCGACGACGCGGACCGTCGAGGTCGAGCAGTTCTGCTCGTGGTCGGCGTGCAGGATGAGCAGCTTGTCGAGCGCGTCGACCACGACCGGGTCGGCCTCGTACTGCTGGTACGGCGTCGCGAACGTCATGCGCAGGAAGTCGTCGACGTACCCGCGCGAGTAGTCCGGGTAGAGCAGCGGCTCACCGACGCGGCGGCGGTGCAGGTACGACGTGATGGTGCGCGACTTCGCGAGGAGCAGGACCGTCGCGAGCTCGACCGTCTCGTCGTCGAACGGGTCGAGCGACTCGGGGTAGAACGTGGACAGCGCGTTGATCGCGGACGACAGCACCGCCATGGGGTGCGCGTTGCGCGGGAACGTGCCCATGAACGTGCGGAAGTCCTCGTGCACGAGCGTGTGCCGGTTGACGCGCTCGACGAACGCGTCGAGGGTCGCGGCGTCGGGGAGCTCGCCGTGGATGAGGAGGTACGCGACCTCGAGGAAGCTCGACCGCTCGGCGAGCTGCTCGATCGGGTACCCGCGGTACCGGAGGATGCCGGCCTCGCCGTCGATGTACGTGATGCTCGACTCGCACGACGCGGTGTTCATGAAGCCGGGGTCGACGGTCACGAGGCCGGTCGACTTGAGCAAGGAGGACACGACGATGCCGTCGTTGCCCTCGGTCGCCGCGACCACGGGCAGGTCCTGCGCCTGGTCGTCGACGAGGAGGCGGACCTTCGCCTGCTGAGTGGTGGTCATGGTTCCCTTCCTGCTGCTGCTCGCGCCGTTGCCGCGCGGTCGACCGTACCCCGCCTCACCCGCACGTGACCAATCAGGAACCGTCACGAGAACACCACACCCGCTGTGATCCAGGTCACGCCAGCGGGAGGCCTCCGGAGAGTCGAGCCGCGGCCTCGTGGACCCGCTCGTCGGTCGCGGTGAGGGCGACGCGCACGTGCCCCGCGCCGTCCGTCCCGTAGAACGCCCCGGGCCCGACGAGGATGCCCCGGTCCGCGAGGGCGGAGACCGTCAGCCAGCAGTCGCCGGCCGCCTCGTCGGCGGGCCGCGTCCACAGGTACAGGCCCGCCTCGGAGTGGTCGATCACGAGGCCCGCGCCGGTGAGGGCGTCGACGAGCACCTCGCGGCGGCGCGCGTAGACGTCCCGCTGCGCGGCGACGTGCGCGTCGTCGGACAGGGCCGCGACCATCGCTGCCTGGACCGGCGCGGGGACGATCATGCCGAGGTGCTTGCGCGTCGCGAGCAGGTCCGCGACGAGCGCCGCGTCACCTGCGACGAACGCCGCGCGGTAGCCCGCCATGCTCGACTGCTTGGAGAGCGAGTAGGTGACGAGCAGGCCGTCGTGCGACCCGCCGCACACCGCCGGGTCGAGCAGGCTCGGGACACCGGTCGTCGTGAAGGGCCCGGTCCACGCGAGCTCCGCGTAGCACTCGTCGCTCGCGACGACCGCGCCGATCTCGCGGGCCGCGGCGACGACGCGCGCGAGGTGCGCGGCATCGAGCACCCGGCCCGTCGGGTTGCTCGGCGAGTTGACCCAGACCAGCCGCACGTCGTCGCGCCCGGCCCACGCGTCGACGTCGTCCGTCGCGAGGGGCGTCGCGCCCGCGAGGCGGGCGCCGACGTCGTAGGTGGGGTACGCCGTCCGCGGGTGCACGACGACGTCGCCCGGCCCGAGCCGCAGGAGCGAGGGCAGCAGCCCGACGAGCTCCTTGCTCCCGACGGTGGGGAGCACGGCGTCGGGGTCGAGGCCGGGGACGCCGCGACGGCGGGCGAACCACGCGGAGACCGCCTCGCGCAGGGCGGGGGTCCCGTGCGTCGTCGGGTAGCCGTGCGCGTCGGACGCGGCGGCGAGCGCGTCGCGCACCACGGCGGGGGTCGGGTCCACCGGGGTGCCGATGGAGAGGTCGACCACGCCGCGGGGGTGCGCTCGCGCGCGCTCCGCGTACGGGGTCAGCGTGTCCCAGGGATAGGCGAGACCGGAGAGGTCGGCGAGTCCCACGAGCGCCGGCGCCGAGGGCTCAGGCCTGCGGCGGCAGGGCGGCGATCATCGGGTCGTCCTTCTCGATGAGACCCATCTTCGCGGCGCCGCCGGGCGAGCCGAGGTCGTCGAAGAACTCGACGTTGGCGCGGTAGTAGTCGCTCCACTCCGTCGGCACGTCGTCCTCGTAGTAGATCGCCTCGACGGGGCAGACCGGCTCGCACGCGCCGCAGTCGACGCACTCGTCCGGGTGGATGTAGAGCGACCGCTTGCCCTCGTAGATGCAGTCGACAGGACATTCCTCGATGCACGCCTTGTCCTTGACGTCCACGCACGGCTGGGCGATCACGTAAGTCACGACCGAGTACCTTTCTGGGTTCGTCCGGACCCGGCCCGGCGAGGGGCGAGGTCATGACAGGGACATGCACGACTAGTATCGCTCAGGTCGGGCGGTGCCCGACCCTCTCTGACCAGCCCGTGGACGAACGTCACACGACCCGAGGAGCCGCCGCGTGCCCGACTCGCCCTGGACGACGTGGGCGCCGGGGACGCGGGTCGTCGTCCGCCGCAGGCTCTCGCCCGACGACGCGGCCGCCGCGGGCAAGCCCCTCACCGACGTGATCGGGGTGGTCGTGGAGACCACCGCGACCACGCTCGTGCTGCGCGAGGACGCGGGCGGCAGCGCCCCGCCGCACCGCGGCCACGGCCCGCGCGACGACGCCCCTCCCCTGGTCTCCGTGCCGCTCGACGCGATCGTGGCCGGCAAGCCGGTCCCGCCGCGGCCACCGCGACGGCCCGCGTCGCGCCCGGACTGACGACCGGGCCCGACGGACGACCGGTCGACGGGGCCTCTCGACGGGGCCCGGCGACGACGTGACCCACCCCGGGCGACGCCGGGACCGCGGTCGCACCTCAGGCGACGACGACCGCCCGGTCCTCGACGTCCACGACGACGGCGCCGCGGGCCCCCGCGGCGGTGAGCGTCTCGCGCCAGGTGCCCGCGTCGTCGAGGTCGACGCGCACGGGCTCGCCGGTGCCGCCCGTCGCGGCGCGCACCGGGTCGGGCCTGTCGAAGAACTCCCCCACGGGCGCGTTGGTCTCCAGCGCGCGCACGAGCTGCTCGAGGTCGCGCACGACGACGCGCAGCGCGGACGCCACCCACGCGGCGTTGTCCGTGACCATGGCCTCGGTCCGGCGCGGGTCGGTGCGCCCCACGCGCGTCGCGTCGCGGAAGCTGCCCGCGGCGAGGCCCAGCGCGACGTCGCGCACGGGCGCGTCGGCGACGACACCCAGGAGCTCGGTGGCCAGGACGTGCGGGACGTGGCTGACCAGCGCGGTGGACTCGTCGTGGACGTCGTCGGTGAGCACGTGCACCGCGCCGCCGAGCGGACCCGTGACGAGCCGCAGCACGGTCGTGAACGCGTCCGGTCGCGTGGTCGCGTCCACCGTCACGGCCCAGCGCGCGCCCGCGAGCATCGCGGGGTCCGACGCCTCGAAGCCCGAGTGCTCGGTCCCGGCCATGGGGTGCGCCCCGACGTACCGGGCGTCGAGCCCGGCGGACCGGACGGCGTCGCGCACCGCGCCCTTGACGCTCCCGACGTCCGTCACGACCGTCGCGCCCCGCACGTGCCGGGCGACGTCGGCCGCCACCGCCCGCATGGCGCGCAGCGGCACGGCGAGCACGAGGACGTCCGGCTCGTCGGCGCAGACCTCCGCGACGTCGCCGACCACGCGCAGACCGGCGGCGCGCGCCGCCGCGCGCGTGGTCGCCGTGGCGTCGTAGCCGGTCACCTCGACGCCCCGCTCGTGCAGGAGCCGTGCGGCCGAGCCGCCGACGAGGCCGAGGCCGACGACGCCGACCCGGACCACCGCGCGGGGCGCACCCGGTTCCGGCGTGGCGCCCGCGGCGGTCACCACAGCAGCCCCGACGCGAGGCCCGCCGCGCCGGTCGACGCGTCGACGCTCCCGACCGGGACGTGCGCGGCGTCGACGTCGGCGCGCACCGCCCCGTCGAGCTCGCCGCGCGCCGGGACGACCCCGAGCGTCTTGAGCGCGTCCCCGGCCCCGACGAGGTCCTCCAGGACCGCGCGCACCGGCGCGTCCCAGGGCGCGCCGTCGACCACGAGGACGAACGCGTAGGTGCCCGCGACGGCCTTGAGCGGTCGGGTGATGAGGCTCGACAGGTTGACGCGCCGTGCGCCGAAGGACTGGGTGATGCGGGCGAGCACCCCGGGGCCTGTGACGACGGGCGTCACCGCGAGCATCGTGCGCCACGTCGTCTCGCCGGTGCTGCGCGCCCGGCCCAGCGCCGCAGCAGCCTCCGCGCGCGGCGCCAGCACGAGGAACCGGGTGCGCGCGCCCGCGAAGTCCTCGACCGCGCGCTCGACCGTCTCCAGGCCGTAGAGCTCACCGCAGATCGTCGGGCCGAGGGCGACCTGGTGCGGCCCGGCGTCGCGGCACGCCGCGGCGTTCGACGACGCCGCGACCGGGACGAGGCCCGTCCGGCGCACGAAGCCCTGGCACTGCGCGAGGCCGTGCGGGTGCGCCGTCACCTCGGTGAGGTCGCCGTGGCCCGGGCGCGCGAACGCGTCGAACGAGATGTCGAGCACGACCTCGTCGACCGCGACGACGCTCGCGCTCCCGACGATCGCGTCGAGCGAGGGCACGACGTACCCCTCGACCGTGTTCTCGATCGCGACGACGCCCCGCTCGTGCTCGCCCGCGGCCACGCCCGCGAAGACGTCCGCGACGGTCTCGCGGGCCGCGAGCCCGGCACCCACCGGGCCGTGCTCGGCCGACCACGCGGCCGCCGCCTGGTGGGTGAACGACCCCTCGGGGCCGAGGTACCCGACGCTCACGCGTGGACGGGGTCGGGGGCGGTCGCCCAGCGCGGCTCGAGCGCGTCCGGGCCGGGCACGAACTCCTGACCGGGCAGGACCGCGAGCACCCGGTGCGCGACGCCCCGCTCCCCGAACCCCGTGACGAGGCCGTCGAGCGTCGTCGCGTCGGGGCACGAGAACGCGCAGAAGAAGATGTGCGGGCCCGCCTGCGAGCGGTGGCTGCGCAGGTGCTGCAGGTCGATCCCGGCGGCGGCGACGAGCGCGAGCGTCTCCTGGAGCGAGCCGCGGTGGTCGTCCCGGGGCCCGAACGCGAGCCACACCTGGGCGACGCCCTCCGCCCGCGGCGCCGCGTCGCGGCTCTCCAGCAGCCCGTACCAGACGGGCGCGCCCTCGCCGAGGAGCTCGCTCCCCGGGAGCTCGGCGTAGCCGAGCGCGGCGAGCGGCCCGTGGGCCACCGAGCGCTCCACGACGAGGCTGCCGTCGGCGCCGGCGAGCGCGACCCGCTCCTCGAGCGTGGTGCGGGTCGGGACGAGCGACGGGCTGACGCCCATCGTGCGCAGCACGTGGCGCCGGTCGCGCATACCCGCCTCGTCGACCACCACGTGCCCCGTCAGGTCGCGGGCCGCCGTCGACCGGCCGACCCAGACCCACTGCGACGGCACCGCCGACGCGCCGGTCAGCACGAGCGACGGCGGCGCCGCGAGCAGCGCGCGCTCGAGCTCGTGCGACGGCTGTGCCGGGTGGCCCAGGTGCACGACGGCGGCCAGCGCGTCGATGCTCGCGACGGTCGACAGCGTCGCCGTCGTCGACCCGAGGTCGAGCAGCGCCTCCGTCGGGTCGCCGTCGACCCATCCCGCCGCCGTGGCCGCGAGCAGCGCCTGCGCTCCCGACTCCCGTTCGCTGCGTCCGAGCATGGGACCTCCGTGGTTCGTGGGTGGACCGGGTCTACTCGCAGACGACCGCGTTGTCCGGCTTGTAGGTCCACCGGTAGGACTCGTCCTTGACGAGCTCGCCCTCGCGATAGACCTTGCGGTAGTTCGTGATGGAGAAGCCGGGGCTGCCCGCGGGCGTCGGGGCGCAGTCGGCGCCCGAGTGCGTGACGGTCGTCGGCTGGACCACGTTCGACTTGCCGCTCGACGACGTCTCGACGTCGTAGTACTTGGTGCTCCAGACCGCGACGTGCAGCTGTCCGCCGCCGACCCAGGACTGCATGAGGACGCCGTACGGGGTGTCGTTCTTGAACTTCATGTCGATCGAGCCCACGAAGATCGTCGCCTCGCGGCCCGCGGGGTAGCGCTCGAACCAGTAGCTGTGCGGGCGGTGCTCGACGTCCTCGAGCCCCGCGAAGAAGCCCGCGTTGTACGTGGTCGTGGCCATCTGCGACAGGCCGCCGCCGACGCCCTCGGTGTGGCGCCCGCTCTCGACGATGCCGGCCGCGTAGTAGCCGCCCTCGAGCGTGATGGGCGAGAGCGTGTCGACGAGCGAGAAGGTCTCCCCCGGCTTGACGAGCGTCCCGTTCACCTTCTCCGCCCCGCGCTGCAGGTTCGCGGTGCGGACGGGGACGTTGGGGACGGGCGTCGAGAACTCCGACACCTTCTCCTTGATCCCCAGCGCCTCGAGCGCCGCGACCGACTGCTCCGGGTCCGACTCGACGAGCTCGACCGTCGCCGTGCGCTCGTCGCCCGAGGCGGCCGTCGTGACGGCCGTCGCGATGGCCGCCGGGTCGATCGTCGTGCCGGGCTGGCCGCCCTCGATCACCGGCGCGCCGTCCCGGAAGACGAAGTGCGCGTCGTCGGCCGCGGTGAGCAGGTCGTTCGTCCGGTCGACCACGGACTGCACGAGCGCCGGGCCGTCGAAGGTCAGCGTGAGGACGCCGTCCGTCGCCGCGAAGGAGGCGGCCGCTGCGAGCGCCTCGGGGGGCAGCTCCGGCGACTGGCCGCCGACGGAGACGACGACGGGCGCGGACACGACCTTCTCCGCCAGGGCGAGCGCGGCGTCCGTCTCGTCCTGCGTGATCGTGGGCTCGACGGGCTCGGTGGGCAGCTCGACCGGCCCGTCGGTGACGAGCCAGCTCTCCGTGATGGTGGCGGGCACCTCGTCCGTGACGAGCGCCGAGCCGTCCGCGGCCGGCGTGCTCGTGGGCGCGCCGTCGACGAACTGCACGGCCCCGTCCACGGGCTCGATCTCCAGGCTGCCGCGCAGCGCCTCGACCTGGGCGTCGAGGGCCGCGTCGTCGACCGTGACCAGCGGCTCCGCGTCCTTGCCGCCGAACAGGTGCTGCCACAGGCGCGCCGGGTTCATCGAGAACGACGTGAGCTCCTCGGCCGTCCCCGCGGCGTCGAAGGTCAGCCCCGCCGTCGCCGGGTCGAGCGTCGTGCTCGCCTCGCCCGCGGCGAGCGTGATCGGCTCGGCCGCGCGCGGCCCGAGCTCCGACTCGAGCCGGTCCTCGGCCGCCGTCCGGGACAGGCCACCGACGTCGACGCCGGCGACGCTCGTCCCGCTCGGGACCTTGTCGGAGTAGAACCACTGGGCGCCGGTGTACAGGCCGCCCAGGACCAGGACGGCGATCCCCGTCCACAGCAGCCCGCGGGCCCAGCCGCGCCGCGGCCCGTCCTCGTCGAAGCCCTCGAAGGGCGAGGCCTCGCGCGAGTCGTCCGGCGGGACCGGCGTGAACGCGCTCGGTGCGGCGGCCCCCGCGGCAGCCGTCGGCGCCGTCGCACCGGAGCCCTCGGCCGGGGCCCCCGCGGTGGCCTCCGCCGGAACGCTCGCGCTAGCAGCGTCCGGCGCCGGGCTCGCCGGCTCGTCGGGGGACGCGGGCGACAGGATCGACGTGCGCACGACGGGCGCGGGCCGCGACCACGGGTCGACGGGCGGGATCACCTGCGTCGCGTCGGGCGCGGCGTCGCTCTCCTCGCCCGCGGGACGAGCCGGGCCGTCCGCCGGCGTCGGCACCACGGGCCCGACGGCGGTCCGCTCGGCCGCGCGCTCGTCGGCCGGGTCTCCCCCGGTCGCGGCGGCAGGCCGGTCGGCCGACGTCGGGTCGTCCGGTGTCGCGCTGCTCGCGGACGGGGCGTCCGCGGCCGTCGCGACGGAGGCCGTGTCGTCCGAGCCCGTGTCGTTCGAGGTCGTGGGGTCCGGGATGACCGAGGTGTGGGCCACGGGTGCCGGGGCCTCCCGGTCGGCGGTGCCCGCGGCCGGGGCGGCCGGGGAGTCAGCCTGGGCACCCGGGGCGGGAACGAGCACCGCCGGGACGTCCGGGTCGAACGCGAACACGCGCGGGACGTACGGCTCCTCGTCGCCCTCGTCTGCGTTGCTCCCGACGGGAACGCCGACCGTCCGCGGGCTGCTCTCGGCCGTGGTGCCGCCATCCGCGGTGCCGACAGGGGCCGGGCTTGCGGCAGCGCCGGCGACCGGCGCGTCGGGGGTGGTCGACGTCGGCTCGCCGCTCGCCTCGGTCGGGTCGGCCGTCGACCCGCCCGGCGCGGACGCGTCCGCGACGGGCGACTCCGCGACGGACGCGTCGGGACCGCTCTCGACCGGGGCGTCCTGGGCGTCGGGCTCGAGGGCGGCGCTCGCCGGAGCACCGGCGTCCGCGTCCGTCCCGGTCGTCGTGCGGGTCTCGGCGGGTGCCTCGTCCGCCGGAGCTGCGGGCGTGGCGTGGGTGGCCGGGCTCGCGTCCGCGGCGTCCGACGACGCGGCGGGTGCCGGGCTCGCGTCGTCCGGCACCGCGGAGCCCTGCTCCGGGACGGCGGTGGGCTGCGCGGCCGTCTGTTCGGGGGTCGCGGCCGTCTGCTCGGGGACCGCGACAGACTCCGAGGTGACGAGCTGCTCCGCGGAGGTGAGCGGCTCCGCAGCGGAGACCGGCTCCGAGGCGGCGACCTCCGGGCGGCTCTCCGCGGCGGGAGAGCCGGCCTCGGGCGCGTCGGCGGTGGCTGTACCGGTGGCCGAGGCGTCGGCCGACGGCTCCACGGAGGTCGGCGCGTCGCCCGCCGGGGTCGCGCCGGGTGCGGGGCCGGGCTCGGCCGAGCCGGCACCCTCGGGACCGGGGTCCGCAGGCGCGGCGGGGGCGGGGCCGTCCGGGGCGGTGTCCGTCGGCGCGCCCGTCGGTTCGTCCGTCGACGCGCTCGTGGACTCGTCCGTCGGCGTGGGAGCGCCCGGGCCGACGTCGCCGGAAGCGTCGGCACGCTGCGCGTCGGGGCCGGACGCCGTCTCGGGAGCCGCGGGCTCGACCGTCTCGGCGGGCTCCGGCACGGCGTCCTGAGGGGAGTCGAGATCGGCGTCTCGGTCGGTCGGCTGACCCATCCACTGTCTCCGTGACGAAAGGCGCGCGGCGGTCCGCGCGACGACGAGGGGTGTGCGGGGATCCGCACGGCGAATACTAGCGGGACGCGAGGGGGTTCTCGGGTCCGTCGTGCCTGGTGGGACGCCCGTGCTGGGCCGTGCGGACCGGGCGGTCGCTGAACCACGACCGGGGCAGGAAGGCCGCCGCGGCGACCACGAGCATGCCGCCGTAGATCCAGACGTACCCGACGGCCTCGCTCGGGACGAGCACGTCGCCCCCCGGCCCCTCGAGCGAAAGGAGCTGCACGACGACGACCCACCCGATGCCGAAGCCCAGGAGACCCGCCATCCCGCCCCAGGCGCGGGCCAGGGTGGCCGCCGCGAGGACGGTGAGCAGGGCGAGCACGATGCCGAGCCCGGCCCCGCCCGGGAGGTCGACTCCCAGGAGGTGCGCCCGGTGCGCGACCGTGCCGACGAGCCCGACGAGCGCGCCCACGAGCGCGCACGCCACCCCGCGGCCCACGAGGCGCCCCATACCGGTCTCCACGGGCCCCAGGCTAACGCGTGGGACCGGGCGGGACCTGGTCGCCCGGGAGAGCAGGGCCGGAGGGAGCGTAGAACTCGTGTGAAGGGACGGGCGCCAGCACGTCGTTGCTCAGGGCGTACCACCCGAGCAGCACCGGCTCGCTCCCCGCGGCGGCCGTCACGTGCTGGACCTGCGTCGCGTGCGCGCGCATCGCGCCGAGCACGTCGTCGAGCACGGGACCCACCGGCACGCCCACGAGCGCGGGCAGCGACGCGTCGGGACGCGCGAGCGGGGGCAGCGCCTCGTCCGGGTCCGGGAGCGTGAGCCGCGCGTCGGCCGCGAGCAGCTCGCGCGCGCCGGGGTGCTCGGCGAGGGCGCGGCGCGCCGCGCGCACCGTGGTCTCGGGTGCGACGACCTGCCACAGCGCGGGCAGCGGCTCGCCGTCCGCGGCGAGGAGCTCGAGCGCGCGGACGGTGACGTCGTGGGCCCGGACGTGGTCGGGGTGGCCGTAGCCGCCGCCCGCCTCGTACGTCGCCACGACGGCGGGACGCCGGTCCCGGACCACCGCCGCCAGGCGGGCGGCGGCCTCGTCGAGCGGGACGCCGACGAACGCGCGCGGCGGGAGCTGCTCGGTCGCGACGCCGCCGGCCACGCCCGGCGCGACCCAGGCCATGCCCGAGTCCTCGAACCGCCCGGTCGCGCCGCCGTCCGACGGCTCGACCGGGCTCGTGACGGTGTCGAGGAAGACGTGGTCCCGCACACCCAGCGCGGCGAGCGCGCGGGCGAGCTCGGTCTCGCGGAACGCCGCGAGCGCGGGCCCGTCGCCCTCGAGGTGCCCGACGCCCGTCGGGTGCCCAGGGGTGTCGATCACCTCGCCCCGCTCGCCCCGCGTGCACGTCACGACGGTGACCGGCTCGCCCGCGCGGGCCCAGGTCGCGAGCAGCGCGCCCGTCGCCAGAGTCTCGTCGTCGGGATGGGCATGGACGGCCAGCAGGCCGCCGTCGGGCACGATGGCGGCCTGCGGGCTCTGCGGGACGGTCACCCCGGGGGTGGCGTCAGGCGCGCTTCGCGCGCGAGACCGCGCGGGCGCGCTCGGTCTGGTCGAGGACGACCTTGCGGATGCGGACGACCTCGGGGGTGACCTCGACGCACTCGTCCTCGCGCGCGAACTCCAGCGACTCCTCGAGCGTGAGGTGGCGCGGCGGGACGAGGTTCTCGAAGTTGTCGGCCGTCGAGGACCGCATGTTCGTGAGCTTCTTCTCCTTGGTGATGTTCACGTCCATGTCCTCGTTGCGCGAGTTCTCGCCGACGATCATGCCCTCGTAGACCTCCTGCGTGGGGTCGACGAAGAACGAGCCGCGCTCCTGGAGGTTGATCATCGCGAACGGCGTCACCTTGCCCGCGCGGTCCGCGACGAGCGAGCCCGTCGTGCGGGTCTCGATCGCGCCGGCCCACGGCTCGTAGCCCTCGGAGATCGACGACGCGATGCCGGTGCCGCGCGTCTCGGTGAGGAACCGCGTGCGGAAGCCGATGAGGCCGCGCGCCGGGACCATGAACTCCATGCGGATCCAGCCCGTGCCGTGGTTCGACATGGTCTCCATGCGGCCCTTGCGCTGGGCGAGGAGCTGGGTGACCGCGCCGAGGTACTCCTCGGGGACGTCGATCGTCATGCGCTCCATCGGCTCGTGCGTCTTGCCGTCGATCGTGCGCGTGACGACCTGCGGCTTGCCGACCGTGAGCTCGAAGCCCTCGCGGCGCATCTGCTCGACGAGGATCGCCAGCGCGAGCTCGCCGCGGCCCTGGACCTCCCACGCGTCGGGGCGGTCGGTCGGGAGCACGCGCAGCGACACGTTGCCGACGAGCTCGGAGTCGAGGCGGTCCTTGACCTGGCGGGCCGTGACCTTGTGGCCCTTGCCGCCCTTGCCCGCGAGCGGCGAGGTGTTGATGCCGATGGTCATCGAGATGGCCGGGTCGTCGACCGTGATGAGCGGCAGGGGGCGCGGGTCGTCGGGGTCGGTGAGCGTCTCGCCGATCGTGATGTCCGCGATACCCGCGACGGCGACGATGTCGCCGGGCCGGGCCTTGTCCGTGGGGACGCGGTCGAGCGCCTTCGTCTCCAGCAGCTCGGTGATCTTCACGCTCTGGAGCGTGCCGTCGTGGCGCGCCCACGCGACGACCTGGCCCTTGCGGAGCTCGCCGTTGAAGATGCGCAGCAGCGCGAGGCGGCCGAGGAACGGCGACGCGTCGAGGTTCGTCACGTGCGCCTGGAGCGGCGCGCCCTCGTCGTACGTCGGGGCGGGGATCTTCTCGAGGATCGTCGTGAACAGCGGCTCGAGGTCCTCGTTCGAGGGGAGCTGGCCGTCCAGCGGCTGGTCGAGCGACGCGCGGCCGGCCTTCGCGGACGCGTAGACGACCGGGACGTCGAGGATCGCGTCGAGGTCGAGGTCCGGCACGTCGTCCGCGAGGTCGGACGCGAGGCCCAGCAGCAGGTCCGTCGCCTCGGCGACGACCTCGGTGATGCGCGAGTCGGGCCGGTCGACCTTGTTGACGACGATGATCACCGGGAGCTTCGCGGCGAGCGCCTTGCGGAGCACGAACCGGGTCTGCGGGAGCGGGCCCTCGCTCGCGTCCACGAGCAGCACGACGCCGTCGACCATGGACAGGCCGCGCTCGACCTCGCCGCCGAAGTCGGCGTGGCCCGGGGTGTCGATGACGTTGATCGTGATGCCGTCGGGCTCGCCCACCGCGGCGGCCGCCGGGCCGGCGTACCGCACCGCGGTGTTCTTCGCGAGGATGGTGATGCCCTTCTCGCGCTCGAGGTCACCGGAGTCCATGACGCGCTCGTCCACGTGCTGGTGCGCGGAGAAGGCGCCGGACTGGCGCAGCATCGCGTCGACGAGCGTGGTCTTGCCGTGGTCGACGTGGGCGACGATCGCCACGTTGCGCAGGTCGGAGCGCACAGACATCTACGGTTCTCATTTCGTGGGGTACGAGGGGCGACGACGGCCGGCCACCTCAGCGCGCACGACGGCGGGCTCGGCCCGCCGCAGCATCACGGAGCACGGGCCGTCACCCGGGCCCGGCTATCCTACCGGGTCCGCGCTCGGGACACCATGCCCGCCGTCGTGCACCGTTCGGAGGCGCCTCCTCAGGAGGTGCCTCCTCCGGAGGGTGTCTTGCGCCGCGGCCGACGGACGAGCGCGCGCCATCGGTCCGGGCGGTCGGGGTAGAGCTCCTCCCACTGCTCGGAGATCGACTCCGAGACGCGCGTCGTCACGTGCTCCGTGAGCGCGGCGCGCGCGGCGCGCCGCTCGGCGCGCAGGATCGCGGCGTGCTCGACCCGGAGCGCACGCACCGTGGAGACGGCCATCCCGATCATCACCACGGAGAACGGAAGCGCGATGAGGATCGCCGCCGTCTGCAGCGCCTGGAGACCGCCCGCGAGCAGGAGCGCGATGGCCAGCAGGCCGGAGGTGCCCGCCCAGAAGATGCGGCTCCAGGTGGGCGGGTTCGGGTTGCCCCCGCTCGCGAGCATGTCGACGACGAGCGAGCCGGAGTCCGACGACGTCACGAAGAAGATGACGATGAGCACGATCCCCACCACGGCGAGGACGTTCCCGAGGGGCATGCCGTCGAACAGCTGGAAGAGCGCGGTGTCCGTGTCGACCTCGCCGTCCACGAGCATGCTGCCGGGCTCCATGAGCTCGCGGTACAGCGCCGACCCACCGAACACGGAGAACCAGAGCGTCGTGACGATCGTCGGGACGAGCAGGGTGCCGAGGACGAACTCGCGGACCGTGCGACCGCGCGAGATCCGGGCGATGAACACCCCGACGAAGGGGGCCCAGGAGATCCACCAGCCCCAGTAGAAGATCGTCCACTGCGACTGCCACTCGAGGCCGGCCTGGCCCTGGAAGGCGGTGGTGTCGAACGTGAGGCGCACGACGTTCTGCAGGTAGTAGCCGAGCGACTGGACCCACTCGCGCAGGAGGAACAGCGTGGGGCCGAGGACCAGCACGAGCGCCAGGACCACACCGGCCAGGATCATGTTGCCGTTCGACAGCCACTTGATGCCCTTGCCCAGACCGGACACGACCGAGAGCGTCGCGAGCGCCGAGATCGCCACGATGAGCCCGATCTGCAGCGCGGTGCTCGGCTCGACCACGTCGAGGTAGCCGAGCCCGGCGGAGATCTGGAGCACGCCGAACCCGAGGGACGTCGCGACGCCGAAGACGGTGCCGATGATCGCGACGACGTCGATGACGTCGCCGAGGCGCCCCTTCACGCGCTCGCCGAACAACGGCTCGAGCGCCCACCGGATCGAGACGGGGCGGCCCTTGCGGTGGATCGCGTACGCGAGCGCGAGCCCGGCGACGACGTAGATCGCCCACGCATGGATGCCCCAGTGCAGGTAGCTCTGCCCCATCGCGGCCTGCGCGAGCGACGCGTCGCTCCCCTCGACGCCGGGCTTGGGGCTCACGTAGTGCGAGAGCGGCTCGGCGACGCCCCAGTAGACGAGGCCGATGCCCATCCCGGTGGCGAACAGCATCGCGAACCACACGGGCAGCCGGAAGAGCGGCGTCTCCTCGTCCTTGCCGAGCACGATGTCGCCGAACCGGCTCAGGCCCATCCACAGCGAGAAGACCACGAAGCCCGCGACGACGATCACGTAGTACCAGCCGAAGGCGCCGATGACGTCGGTCTGGAGCGTGTCCAGCACCGCCGTGACGGTGTCCGTGAAGAGCACCGTGAGCAGGACGAAGACCAGGATGATCCCCGCCGCCGGGTAGAAGACGCGCGGGTCTGGCCGGCCCGTCCGCGGGGCGTCCGGATCGTGCGAGGACACGACCGGCGCGGAGCCGGTGCCCGGCCCGACGGCGTCCGTCGCCACGGCGTCGGTCGTCGCGGCCTCGGTCGTCGCGGCGTCGGTCGTCACGGCGCCCTCGTCGCGGGGCGCCTCGGCCCCTCCCCCGTCGGGCGCCGGTGCGGCCTCCTCGTCACGTGCTGGCTCGCGGGGCGTCTCGTGGTGCGGGGCGTTCATGGCCTCAAGGCTTGTCGGACGCGCGGGCCCCGGCAACCGGAACGCCCGCCCGGGCAGCCGGTACACCCGTCGTGACAGCCGGGACACCCGTCGTGACAGCCGGGACACCCGTCGTGACAGCCGGGACGCCCCGGGGGCGGCCGCGTGCGCGGCCGCCCCCGGGGCGTCGTGAGGGCTCAGCGAGCCGTGGAGCGTGCGATCAGAAGCCGGCGCCGGCGGTGGGCGGGGCGCTGCGCTCGTGGTCCACGTCCTCGCGCGCCGCCGCGAGGGCGCGCTCCTCGTCCGCCAGCGAGGACACCTCGTCGTTCGCGATGTCGCGGGCGGCGGCCTCGAGGAGGGCGTCGCGCGCGGCACGGCGCTCGCGCTGCGCGGCCGGGTCCGGGACGGGGACGGCGGCGAGCAGGCGCTGCGTGTACGCGTGCTTCGGCTCGTGCACGATCTGCGACGTGTCGCCCACCTCGACGAGCTTGCCCTTGTGCATCACGGCGATGCGGTCGGACAGCAGCTCCACGACCGCGAGGTCGTGCGAGATGAACAGGCACGCGAACCCGTGCTCGCGCTGCAGGTCGGTGAACAGGTCGAGGACCCTCGCCTGGACCGACACGTCGAGGGCCGACGTCGGCTCGTCCGCGACGAGCAGCTTCGGCTCGAGCGAGAGCGCCCGCGCGATGCCGACGCGCTGGCGCTGACCGCCGGAGAGCTCGTGCGGGTAGCGGTTGCGCATCGCCCGGGGAAGCTCGACCTGGTCGAGCAGGCGCTCGACCTCACGGCTGAGCTCCTTGCCCTTGACGCCCTTGTGCAGCATGAGCGGCTCGCCGATCGACTCGCCGATGGGCAGACGCGGGTTGAGCGACGACCCCGGGTCCTGGAACACGATGCCGACCTCGGTGCGCAGCGGCCTGAGGTCCTTGGGCCGGGCACCCACCATGTCCGTCCCGACGATCTTCAGCGAGCCGCCCGTGACGGGCAGCAGCCCGACGGCCGCGCGGCCGATCGTCGTCTTGCCGGAGCCCGACTCGCCGACCAGGCCGACGACCTCGCCCTGGTGGATCTGGAGCGAGACCTCGTCGACCGCCCGGAACGCCGCCTGCCGGCCGCGGCCCGGGTACTCGATGACCATGTCCTGCGCGTCGAGCACGAGCGGCCGCTCCGGGACCGGGGCGCCCGCGGGCACGCGGTCCGTGGCGGTCGTCGTGCCGCGCTTGGAGCCGAGGTGCGGCACGGCCTCGAGGAGGCGCACCGTGTACGGGTGCTGCGGGTTGCCGAAGATCTCGGCCGACGTGCCGCGCTCGACGACCTGGCCGTCCTTCATGACCATGATCGAGTCCGCCATGTCGGCGACCACACCCATGTCGTGCGTGATGAGGATGATCGCCGCGTCGACGCGGTAGCGCAGGTCGCGCAGGAGCTTGAGGATCTCCGCCTGGACCGTGACGTCGAGCGCCGTGGTGGGCTCGTCGGCGACGAGGAGCTTCGGGTCGCATGCGAGGGCCTGCGCGATCATCGCGCGCTGGCGCTGCCCGCCGGAGAGCTGGTGCGGGTACGCGTCGAACCGGCGCTCGGGCTCGGGGATCTCGACGAGCCGCAGGAGCTCGATCGCGCGCTTCTTCGCGTCGGCGGGGCCGACGTTGAAGTGCGTCCGGATGGTCTCGACGATCTGGAAGCCCACCGTGTAGACGGGGTTCAGCGCCGTCATCGGCTCCTGGAAGATCATGGAGATCTCCTTGCCGCGGACGTGCCGCAGCGAGCCGTGCGACATGCCGATGAGCTCGCGGTCGCCGAGCTTCGCCGAGCCGCTGGCGCGGCCGTTCGGCGGGAGCAGGCCCAGCAGCGCGAGCGACGACTGGGACTTGCCCGAGCCGGACTCGCCGACGATCGCGAGGACCTCACCGGAGTGGAGGTCGTAGCTCACGTCCGCGGCCGCGGGGTACCAGGCCTTGTCGACGTAGAAGTCCACGCCGAGGTTGCGCACGGTCAGCACGGGGCTGCCCTGGCGCGCGGCCGGGGCCGCGGGAGACGTCTCGATGGCCACGCTGATCAGTGTCCTTCCTGCTGGAGCCGGCGCTCGTGGCGCCGCGACTCTGCGAGCATGGGCGCATGGGTCCCACGCTGGTCTTCCGTTCGACGTACGGCCGAGTTCTCACGGTGGCGACGGGCGTCGTCGCCGTCGCCCTCGGTGTGAGCACGGCCCTGACGGGCGACGTCGGCGCGGTCGTCGGCGCACTGGTGCCCGCCGCGCTCGTGACGTACCTCGTCTGGATGCTGTTCTGGCGTCCCGCCGTCGAGGTGTCCGACGGCGGGGTCGAGGTCCGCAACGTCACGCGCACCGTGCACGTGCCGTGGACGGCGTACGAGGGCGTCGACACCCGCTACTCGCTCGAGGTGCGCTACGCCGGCGGACGCGTGACCGCGTGGTCCGCGCCCCGCTCGAGCGGCACGGCGCGCTGGCTGCGCAGCTCGCGACGGCGCGCCGTCGGCCAGGACCAGGTGGTCACCGGCGCGAGCGCCGAGGCCGTGGCCGACGCCGTGACGCAGCGCCACGCGATGCTCGCGGCGGCCGGCCACCTCGACCGGGCGGTCCAGGGCGCCCCCGGTGCCCGCACGACGTGGCACGTCGTGCAGCTCGCCGTGCTGGGCGCGCTCGCGGTGGGGACGGTCGTGGCGCTCACCGTCTGACCGCGGCGCGCCGCGCCGCCCGAGAGGTCCACGACCTCCCGGGCGGGCGGCGACGACGGCGGTCATCAGCTGGCCCCGGCCTCGCCGGTCGCGCTCGGCGCCGTGGCGGCCGTCGGGCGGGCGACGCGCTTCGCGCGGGCCATCTTGCGCTCGGAGGGGATGCGCTTCTGACGGGGGTCGAACGCGTCGCGCAGGCCGTCACCGATGAAGTTGACGCACAGCGCGATCGCCACGATGAACAGACCCGGCCACCAGAACAGCCACGGACGCGTCGCGAACGCCTCCTGGTAGTCGCTGATGAGCTTGCCGAGCGAGGTCGCCGGCGCCTGGATACCGACGCCGAGGTAGCTCAGCGCGGTCTCCAGCAGGATCGCCGAGCTCATGAGCAGCGTGACGTTGACGATGATCACACCGACCGCGTTCGGCAGCATGTGCTTGAAGATGATCCGCGTGTCGCTCGCGCCCGCGACCCGGGCGGCGTCGACGAACTCGCGCTCGCGCAGCGAGAGGAACTCGCCGCGCACGAGGCGCGCGAGCGGCGGCCACAGCACGAGCCCGAGGAACGCCCCGAGGATGAGCGCGTTGCTGCCGCCCGAGAGCAGGGCCAGCACCGCACCGATGACGATGACCGGCATCGTGATGATGAGGTCCGTGAACCGCATCAGCCACGAGTCGGTACGACCGCGGTAGTACCCGGAGAGCGCCCCGACGAGGACGCCCGCGATCGTCGCGATGACGCCGACGGAGAGCACGACGAGCAAGGAGGTCTGGGTGCCCTGCATGACGCGGGCGAACACGTCGCGGCCCGCCTCGTCCTGGCCGAAGATGTGCGCCTCGGACGGTGCACCGCCGTTGACCAGGGGGTACGTGGACCCCTGCCCGGACGGCTTGTAGGCGTACCAGCCCTGCCAGCCGCCGATGCCGATCGAGGTGATCGCGAGCGCGACGATGCCGATCAGCACGACGAGCGCGACCACGGCGCCCTTGTGGTGGAAGAAGCGACGGCGGACGATCTGGCCCTGGGACAGGCCCTCGACCTCGCGCAGCTCGATCTGGTTCTCGACCGCGCCGCTCTGCGACGCGTCGTTCGGTGTGTTGGTCATGCGTTCACCCGGATCCGCGGGTCGAGGGCTGCGTAGATGAGGTCAGCCACGATGTTGGCGATGATGGCGAGGGCCGCGACGATGACGAGGTACGCCATGACGGGGTCGATCTCGCCGCGTTGCAGCGCGTTGAGGAAGAGCAGGCCCATGCCGGGCCGGGCGAACACCTTCTCGGTGATGATCGCGCCGCCCAGGAGCGTGATGACGTCGATCGGGACGATCGTCGCGAGCGGGATCAGCGTGTTGCGGAACCCGTGGCGCATGACGACGGTCCGCTCCGGCAGGCCCTTCGCCCGAGCCGTGCGGATGTAGTCCTGGCTCATCACCTCGAGCATGCTCGCGCGCGAGTAGCGGGTGTACCCGGCGAACTGGATGAGCACGAGCGCGATCGTCGGGAGCAGCAGGTGGGTGTACTGGTCGAGGACCTGTACCCAGAAGTTGCCGCCGAGGTTCGGCGTGCTGTTGCCGATCGTCGGGATGGGCCGGCCGTTGATCGCCGGTGCGCCGAAGTACGCGGGCCAGACCGACATCACCTTGTCGACGAAGACCATGGACCCGACGAGGAACGCGGTGATGGCGGCGGCACGCGCGGACACGCCCTTGTCGGGACCGCCCCACGCGTACCCGACCCCGATGCCGACGCCGACGGTGACCACGGCGAGCACCAGCACGATCCACCAGTTGTCGACCTGCTTGAGGACCGACTGGATCGGGAAGTAGACGACGACCCCGATCAGGACGGTGGTGAGCGACGCATAGAGCGCGCGGCGGTTCTTCAGCCCCGAGACGAGCGCGGTGATGGCGAAGGCCAGCGCGGCACCCGTGACGACGATGATGACCGGGCCGAGGTTCGGCTTCTCCCACCAGCCGGAGAGCTGCAGGTAGAGCAGCGCGAGCGCGCTCGCCGCGAAGCCCAGGCCGAAGACTGTGAGCCGCCGCCGCGCGGTCCCGCCGAAGGCGAGGGACCACAGCAGGCCGGAGATCGCGCCGATGCCGACGATCACGAGGATCGAGAGGTTCGGGTCGCGGAGGAAGTCGTTGAAGCCGATCGCGCCCCACTGCTTGAGCAGGACGGCGACCCAGAAGGCCGGGAGGGAGTACAGCACGAACGAGACGAAGATCGTCAGGTAGTCGAAGGTGCTGTACTGCCGCAGCGCGCTGACGATGCCGACCATGACGCCGAAGACCACGGCGAGGACGGTCGCGGCGGCGACGAGCTGGATCGTCGAGATGACCGCGCCCTGGAGCAGGGTCGAGACGGACTGGCCACTCTGCCAGGCCGTGCCGAGGTCACCGGTCACGAAGTCGCCGAGCCACTTGAAGTAGCGGATCACCGACGGGGTGTCGAGATCGAGGTCGGCGGTGCGCTGGGCGATCAGCTGGGCCTTGTTGGGCTTCGTGCTCGACTCGAGATCCGCGAAGATGTACGGCCGGATCGCGGCGTCGACGAGCAGGTACATCGCGAACGTGGACACGAGGAGGGTCGCCAACCCTGCCAGCACACGCCGCGAGATGAAGGAGAACATCGGAGGTCTTACCTCGCTGGTCGGTAGGGACCCCGGGTCAGGGGCCGGTCGATTCTACGCGCGGGTCTCGCGTGGTCGTGAACCGAGGGCCCGGGACGCCACGGGTCTGGGCGTCGGGGCGGGTGCACGCGAGGACCGGGGGCCCCGGGCGGACAGCCGCCGGGACCCCCGGTCTCACACCTGGACGGCCCTGCCACCGCACGGGGCGGCGGCAGGGCGCGTCAGGGACTCAGGGCACTCAGCCCTCGAACGTCCAGTTCCAGAACCCGTGGAAGATCGTCGGGCTGATCGTGATCGACTCGACGCCCTTCAGGTTCTCGTCCCAGCCCTGGATGGCGGGGAACTGGAAGATCGTCACGCCGAAGCCATCGGCCCAGAGGTTCTTCTCGACCTCGAGCTGGAGCTGGAACTGCTCCTCCGGGTCGGTCGAGACCTGGAGCTTGTCGAGCGCGGCGTCCACGGCGGGGTTGTTGTACTTGCCGTAGTTGTTGACGCCCGGGTTCGGTGCCCAACGGAAGTTCGCGTCCGACTCGGTGACCGCGGTCGAGGTCGACTGCCAGCCGAACAGCGACGCGTCGTACTGGTCCTGGCCGGTGGCGAGGAGCGTGCCCCACTCGGCGGCCGGGCGGCCCGTGTCGACGATCTCGAAGCCGGCCTGCGCCGCCGTGTCGGTGATGAGCGCGAGCTCGTTCACGCGACGCGTGTTCTCGTTGTTGTACGCGAAGCGCACCTGGACCGGGGTGGCGACCCCGGCGTCGGCGAGCAGCTGCTTCGCCTTCTCGATGTCACCGGCCGGCGGGTAGAAGTCCGAGCCGTTCTCGGCGACCATCTGGTCGTAGTTCGGCGAGCCCGGGAGCAGGATGTTCGAGTTGCGCACCTCGGCGTCCGGGTTCAGCGGCTTGATGAGGTTGTCGACGATCGTCTGGCGCGGGATCGTCAGCAGGAACGCCTGGCGCACGGCCTTGGCCTTCTCGGCGTCGCCACCGTAGGAGTTGGCGTCGAACGGACCGCCGTTCTGGAAGACCAGGTCGACGTGCTCGTACGTGCCCTCGATGCCCGAGTGCGTCTCGACGCCGTCGAGGCCCTCGAGCGCCGTGCGGACGTCCGCGGAGGCCTGCGGGCCGATCAGGTCGACCTCACCGTTCTCGAGCGCCTGGACCTGAGCCATCGGGTCGTCGATGTACCGGACCGTGATGGTCTCGACCGAGCCCTTGTTCTTGCCCTTGAAGTCCGGGTTCGCCTTGAGCGTGAGGTACTGGTTCTCCTTGTACTCCTCGAGCGTGTATGCGCCGTTGGAGACGTAGAGCGAGGGGTCCTCGGGGAGCGAGGTGAACTCGAAGCCCTCGTTCCAGAACTTCGAGATCTTCGCCAGCGCCGCGGTGTCGTTGTTGAGGATCGCGTCGCGGACGGCGGCCTTGGCCTCCTCCGGGTCCTCGATCTCGAGCGCCTTCTGGCCCACGACGTGCGCCGGGACGAACTCGTTCGTCCAGCTGAGCTCCCAGTCACCGAACGGCTTGTCGTACACGACGGTGATCGACTTGTTGTCGTCCGAGATCTCGGGGTTCTGCGAGATGAGCGCGACGCCCGGGTCCGAGCCGTCGAAGTAGACACCGGCGTCCACCTCGGCCTGGTTCGTGACGTTGCCCTCTTCGTCCGTCTGGGCCTCGACCGTGTTGAACTTGCCGGACTGACCGGCCCAGTCCAGCAGGATCTCCGTCGCGTCGACCGGCGTGCCGTCCGACCACTTGGTGTCGTCGCCGAACGTGTACTTCACCGTCAGCGGGTCGTCCGAGAGCTTCTCGTACGTGCCGAACGACTCGTCCTTGACGATGTTCAGGTCGGCGTCGTAGTAGCTGAAGCCCGAGTTGAGCATGTAGTTGATGACGGCGTTCTGCGTCGCGTTGCCGTTCTGGGAGCTCAGGTTGAGCTCGTTGAGCGGGGCCTCCCACGCGACGGTGACGGCGGTCGCGGTGTTGATGCCCGCGTCGTCGCTGCCGTCGGTCTCGCCCTCACCCGACGTGCCGCTGCACGCCGAGAACAGCAGCGCCCCCGTGACCGTCACGGCCAGGGCGGCACTCGTGCGCCTGATCTTCAATGTTCCTCCTCCAAGGGATGGTGGGCGCGGACGAGCGGACGTCGATCGCCCCTCGGCCGCCCCGTCCGTCGCACGCTCGCCCTGCGGCCGGCGCGCGTGGACGGGCATGCCCACCACGGTTTGGGCCCACGCTACCCAGCAAGTTGCGAAGGATCTCCCCCTTGCCCGGTTGCGGCAGGTGATCGTTACCGAGTTGATACTGGCCGGTACGGGCGCGTTTCCGGGCCGCGACGGCCGGGAAACATGCGCGAAACCTCCGGCCCCGGACGCACGGACGCCCGCCGCGTCTCACGATGCGGCGGGCGTCCAGGGCTGTGACCTGCGTCTCAGACGTTGAAGCGGAACTCCACCACGTCGCCGTCGGCCATGACGTAGTCCTTGCCCTCCACGCGCGCCTTGCCCGCGGCGCGCGCCGCGGCGACGGAGCCGGTCTCGACGAGGTCCTCGAACGAGACGACCTCCGCCTTGATGAAGCCGCGCTCGAAGTCGGTGTGGATGACCCCGGCCGCCTGGGGAGCAGTCCACCCCTTGTGGATGGTCCACGCGCGCGCCTCCTTGGGCCCGGCGGTGAGGTACGTCTGCAGGCCGAGCGTGTCGAACCCGACGCGCGCGAGCTGGTCGAGGCCTGCCTCCGCCTGCCCCGACTCCGCGAGCATCTCCTTCGCCTCGTCGGGCTCGAGCTCGACGAGCTCGGACTCGAACTTCGCGTCGAGGAAGATCGCCTGGGCGGGTGCGACGAGCGCGCGCAGCCGCGCCTGGAGGTCCTCGTCGGCGAGGCCCGCGTCGTCGGTGTTGAAGACGTAGATGAACGGCTTCGCCGTGAGGAGCTGCAGGCTCGCGACGTCCGCGAGCTCGAGGCCCGCGGCGGCCGCGCCCTGGAAGAGGGTCGTGCCGGCCTCGAGGACCGCCTGCGCCTTCTGGGCCGCGTCGAGGAGGGCGGCGTCGCCCTTCTTGATCCGGACCTCCTTCTCGAGGCGCGGGACCGTCTTCTCGAGCGTCTGGAGGTCGGCGAGGATCAGCTCGGTGCTGATCGTCTCGATGTCGCCCTCGGCGTCCGTCGAACCCTCGACGCGGACGACGTCCGGGTCGGAGAACGCGCGCGTCACCTGGCAGATGGCGTCGGCCTCGCGGATGTTCGCGAGGAACTTGTTGCCGAGCCCCTCCCCCTCGCTCGCACCCTTGACGATGCCCGCGATGTCGACGAACGACACCGTGGCGGGCAGGACGCGCTGGCTGCCGAAGATCTCGGCGAGCTTGTCGAGGCGCGGGTCCGGGAGGGACACGACGCCGACGTTCGGGTCGATCGTCGCGAACGGGTAGTTCGCGGCGAGTACCTGGTTGCGCGTCAGGGCGTTGAAGAGGGTGGACTTGCCGACGTTGGGCAGGCCGACGATGCCGATAGTGAGTGCCACGTCGGCCGAGTCTACGGGCCGGGACCGCAGCGCGCGGTCCCGGCCCGCGCGTCAGGCGTACGACAGCACGCGCTGGAGCAGCTCGGGCGCCCGGCGGTCGTACGTGCGGGCACCCCACCGCACGCCGAGCACGAGCACCACGGCACCCACGACCACGCCGACCGCGAGGGTGACCCACCCGAGGACGGGCAGGTCGGCGACGATCGCGATGACACCCGGGACGAGGAACGGGAGCGACAGCGCCAGGACGAGGAGCATCGCGACCGTCTGGGCGGCGAGGGTGGCCATCGCGGCGCCCTGCGGCTGCTTGAACGGGCTGTCGCCCGGCTTGGGCACCGGGTAGAGCAGGCGCGCCGACGTCGCGCTCGAGATGCCCGTCGAGGTGAGCAGCGTGCCCGCGGTGAGACCGAGCAGCGCGGGCAGCGCGTCCCAGCGCCCGGCCACCGCGACGGAGACCAGCGCGAAGAGGAGGGTCACGGCCCCGCCGGCGACGAGCACCGGGAGCGCCCGGCCCCAGCGGTCCGCCCGCCCCGGGACGCCCGACGACACGTGGAGCGCGAACGCGGTGTGGTCGTAGGCGATGTCTGCCGAGATGGAGAAGCCGAGGATCCACGCCGTGAAGGGCGCGAGCGCGAGGAAGATCTCCGAGCCGGTGCCGCCGCCGACGACGAGCAGCACGACGGGGATGAGCGGCACGACCGCGATCGACCCGGAGTAGCGCGGGTCGCGCAGCCAGTAGGTGGCGGTGCGCGCGGCGACGGCGCCCGTGGGCGTCGCCGGGAAGCGCGAGAAGAAGCCGAGGCCCTTGGCGCGGCCGCCCCCGCCGGAGGTGGGCGGCGTGACGAGGGCGCGGGCGAGCGCCTTGTCCCACACGACCCACGCGACCGCGAGGGTCGCCAGCGCCACGACGAGCCGCGCGAGCGCGAGGCCCCACGCGCCGTCGTGCACCGCGGCGCCGAGGCCCCACGGCGCGCCGAACGGCGTCCAGGCCACGACGTCAGCGAGGCGCGTCACCATGCCGCGCACCGCGTCGCCGTCGACCGGGCCCCCGCCCAGCTGGGACCCCAGCCACGCGAACGCGGGCCCGATGAGGACGAGCGGCACGAACGCGGCGATCGTCACGACCTCGCGGTAGCGCCGCGACTCGAGCAGGGGCGCGAGCGCCGTCGTCGTCGCGCGCGAGCCGACGACGCACAGCGCGACCGCGACGACGGCGCCCACGAGCGCGGCGAGGACCGCGAGGGGCGTGCGCCACCACGCGAACGACGCGCCGAGCGCCGCGAGGGCTGTGACGATGCCCGGGATCGAGACGACGCCCGCGACGGCGAGGCCGGCGAGCAGCCGACGCTGCGGGATGCCGAACAGCACGAAGCGCTGCGGGTCGAGGGTCGCGTCCACACCGAACGCGAAGAGCGGGATCACCCACCACCCGAGGACGGCGAGCGCCCCGGCGAGGATCGTGATCGACCCGGCGAGCGCGGCGTCCTCGGTGCCGAGGACGACCATCCCGACGACGAGCATCCCGACGACGAACAGCCCGTAGAGGACGCCCACGACGAAGCCGATGGTCTGCCACACGCTCCGGCGGAACGCGTTCCCCATGAGCGTGAGCTTGAGCCTTACGAACTGCGCAACCACGCGAGGCCCTCCGTGCTCTGCCGACCGCCCACGAGCTCGACGAACCGGTCCTCCAGGCTCTGGTCGCCGCGCACCGCGTCCACGGTGCCCGCGGCGAGCACGTGCCCGCCCGCGACGACCGCCACGTGGTCGCACATGCGCTGGACGAGGTCCATGACGTGCGACGACACCACGACCGTCCCGCCGCTGGCGACGTAGCCGGCGAGGATGTCGCGGATGTTGGCCGCGGAGACCGGGTCGACGGCCTCGAACGGCTCGTCGAGCACGAGCGTGCGCGGCGCGTGGATGAGCGCGGTCGCGAGCGCGATCTTCTTCGTCATGCCCGCGGAGTAGTCGACGACGAACGTGTTGGCGTCCTTCGCGAGGTCGAGGGCCGCGAGCAGCTCCGTGGTGCGCTCCGCCACCGTGTCGCGGTCCATGCCGCGCAGCAGGCCCGCGTAGGTCACGAGCTGGGCTCCGGTGAGGCGGTCGAAGAGGCGGACGCCGTCGGGCAGGACGCCGAGCTGGCGCTTGCCCGCGACCGGGTCGGCCCACAGGTCCGTCCCGTGGACGTGCGCGGAGCCGGCGTCGGGCCGCAGGAGGCCCGTCGCCATGGAGAGCGTCGTCGTCTTGCCGGCGCCGTTGGGGCCCACGAGCCCGTAGAACGAGCCTGCCGGCACGTCGAGGTCGATGCCGGCGACCGCGATCTTCTCCCCGAAGCGCTTCCACAGGGCGCGCAGGGACAGCGCGGCGGTGGGGTCCGGGGGCGCGGGCTGTCCCGGCGGAGCCGTGGGCCGGGGGTCGGGCGCGACGCCCGGCACGCTGCCGGGGACGGGCGCGCCGGCGGGCGCGACAGGTGGGGCGGGGTGGGGATCGACCATGGCGCCAAGGTAGCCGAGCCCCGGGCCGCGGGGCGGTGCCTTTTGTCACGACCTGCGCGACGGCGCCCGCCCGCGCGCCGACCGACGGTGCTGTCGGTGCCCCGTGGGAGGGTGCGGCCATGGACTCCTCGGGATGGTTGCTCTTCGCCGTCGGACTCGTGCTGGGGCTGGTGGTCGGCGCCGCGCTCGTGCTCGCGGTGCGGCGCGCCTCGCCCGACGCCGCGGGCGCGGAGGTCCGCCGTCTCACCCAGCTCCTGGGCCAGGCGCAGCAGGACGCGGCGCGCGGCGCGGGCCTCGCCGAACGGCTCGAGGCGGAGCGCGAGGGCTTCGCGCGCCAGCTCGGCGCGGCCCAGCGCAGCGCGGACGAGCGGCTCGACCTCGCCCGGGCCACCCACGAGCAGCAGCTCGCGGAGCTGCGGGCCGCGGCCGAGCGCCGCGTCGCGGAGATCCAGGGCGACCACCGACGGCTCGAGGCCCAGTTCGAGGCGCTCTCGCGCAAGGTGCTCGCCGCGGGCACGGAGCAGTTCCTCGTGCAGGCGGAGGAGCGCATGCGGCGCAGCCAGGAGCAGGGGGCGGCCGAGCTCGCGCGCCGCGAGGAGGCCGTGCGCCACCTGGTCGAGCCGCTCGCCGGGGCGCTGGAGAAGGTGCGCGCGGAGGTCGCCGAGGCCGAGCGGGCCCGCCTCGCCGCGCACGGGAGCCTCGCGGAGCAGGTGCGCGGGGTGCGCGACGCCTCCGAGCTGCTGCGCGCCGAGACGTCGCAGCTCGTGACGGCCCTGCGCTCGTCGCAGGTGCGGGGCGCGTGGGGCGAGCTCCAGCTCCGGCGCGTCGTCGAGGCGGCGGGCATGCTCCCCCACGTCGACTTCGTCGAGCAGGACCAGGTCGCGACCGACGACGGCGCGCTGCGTCCGGACATGGTCGTCCGCCTCGCGGGCGGCAAGCAGGTCGTGGTCGACGCGAAGGTCGCGTTCCTCGGCTACCTCGACGCGCAGGGCGCCACCGACCCGGCCGTGCGCGCGGACCGCCTGGCCGCCCACGCCCGCCACATGCGCAAGCACGTCGACGACCTCGGCGCCAAGCGCTACTGGGACCAGTTCGGCCCGGCACCGGAGTTCGTCGTCATGTTCGTCCCGGCGGAGTCGTTCCTCTCGGCCGCCGTCGAGCAGGACCCGTCGCTCCTCGAGCACGCGGTGTCGAAGAACGTCGTCATCGCGACGCCCATGACGATGGTCGCGATGCTGCGGACGATCGCGTACGCGTGGCGGCAGGACGCCCTGGCCACGAACGCGCAGCAGGTCCTCACGCTCGGCAAGGAGCTCCACGGGCGGCTCGCGGTCATGGGGTCGCACCTGGCGAAGCTCGGGCGCCAGCTCCAGAGCGCCGCGGACTCCTACAACCGGACGGTCGGCTCGCTCGAGACGCGCGTGCTCGTCAGCGCGCGCCGGTTCGCGGACCTGCACGTCGTCGACGACGAGCTGACGACGCCCCCGACGGTGAACCCGCAGCTCAGCGCGGTGAGCGCACCCGAGCTGCTCGCGTCCGTCAACGAGTCCGTGGTCGCGATCGACGAGCGCCCGGACGACCGCGACGAGCCCCGGCGGGAGCCGTCGGCCGGCGGGGCGAGCGCCTGACCGCTCCCCCGGGGCCGACGGCCGCGGAGGGCTCCGGCGCGGGCGTCAGACGGGCTGGACGGAGAGCGAGGTGCGGCCGCCGCGGGTGGGGCGCCCGCCGTCGGCCGTCGAGCCCTTGAGGTCGGCGCGCAGCTCGCGCGGCAGCGAGAACATGAGGTCCTCCGTCGCCGTGCGGACCTCCTCGACCGCGCCGAACCCGCGCTCCGCGAGGTAGGCGAGCACGTCGTCCACGAGGATCTCCGGCACGGACGCGCCCGAGGTCACGCCCACGGTCGTCGCGCCGTCGAGCCAGGCCGGGTCGATCTCCTTCGCGTGGTCGACGCGGTACGACGCCCCGGCCCCCGCCTGGAGCGCGACCTCGACGAGGCGCACGGAGTTGGACGAGTTCGCCGAGCCGACGACGATGACCACGTCCGCGTCGGGAGCGAGCTTCTTCACCGCGACCTGGCGGTTCTGCGTCGCGTAGCAGATGTCGTCGCTCGGCGGGTCCTGGAGGGTCGGGAACTTCTCCCGCAGCCTGCGGACCGTCTCCATCGTCTCGTCGACGGAGAGCGTCGTCTGGGAGATCCACACGACCTTGTCCGGGTCGCGGACCACGACGTCGTCCACGTGGTCGGGCGAGTCGACGACCTGCACGTGGTCGGGGGCCTCCCCCGCGGTGCCCTCGACCTCCTCGTGGCCCGTGTGGCCGATGAGCAGGATGTCGTAGTCGTCCTTCGCGAAGCGCACGGCCTCCTTGTGCACCTTCGTCACGAGCGGGCACGTGGCGTCGATCGTGTCGAGGTTGCGCGCAGCTGCGGCCGCCTTCACGGCGGGTGACACGCCGTGGGCGGAGAACACGACGCGCGCACCCTCGGGCACCTCGTCGGTCTCGTCGACGAAGATCGCGCCGCGCTCGCTGAGCGTCTCGACGACGTACTTGTTGTGCACGATCTCCTTGCGCACGTAGACCGGCGCGCCGTAGTGCTCGAGCGCCTTCTCGACCGCGACGACGGCGCGGTCGACGCCCGCGCAGTAGCCGCGCGGTGCCGCCAGCAGGACGCGCTTGCGGGTCCCGTCGACGGCAGGGGTCGCGACGGGGCGGTCGGTCGGGGACGCGGACGAGCCGGCGGGGAGGACGCTCACGCTCCCGAGTCTAGGCGAGCGGCGGTCGCCCGACCCCGGTGAGCCCGCTCACCCACGGCCCTGGCCCGACGTCGTCACGTCCCGCGCGCGAGGCGCACACAGACCCTCCGCGCGCGGCGTGATGCACGCGGGTCTCACCCGTCCGCCGGGCGCGCCGGGTCGACGTCCGTCCCGCCGCCCCCCAAGATCGAGGGCATGAGCGACGACCCGGGCGGCACGACGTCACCCGTGCCCGACGCGCCCCGACGGCGCCGCCGCGTGTGGTGGTGGCTCGTCCCGCTGCTGCTCGTCGTCGTCACGGCGGCGGTCGTGGTCGTCGGGACGCTGGAGCACCGCGCGTGGGTCGCCGCCGTCGAGCGCTACGACGCCGAGGTCGCGCGCGTGACGCAGGACGCGACGGACGGGCGCGCGCAGGCCGAGGCGGCATACCCCACGCGGCTCGTCCCGACGACCGCGGCGGAGGTCGCGGGCGCGGCGCTGCTCGCCGCGAGCGAGGGCCAGGTGGACGACCCGGCGGTCCGCGAGCCCCTGGCCGCGGCGCTCCAGGAGGCCACCGCGCTCCGCACGACCCCGGTGACCTACCCGGAGGAGGACCGCACCGTGGACGCCCTGTCCCGCCCGAACCCGCTGCACCCGGGCTCGCGCCCCGCCGTCCACGTCGAGGTCGTGACCGGCTCCGAGCCCACGGCGGACGCCCTGGACGAGGCCGCCACCGCCGTCGTCGAGGCGGCGGAGCCCGTCGCGACCGCGCAGCGGCAGTGGGCGTACGACGGTCTCGAGGCGGCGGCGACCGAGGGCCGGCCCGTCCTCACGGAGTCGGCCGGCCTCGTCACGGACGAGGGCACGCGCACGACGCTCGACGGGCTGCTCACGCAGGCGACGACGACGCTGGACGCCGGCCCGGGCGGCGCCCCGGTGGCCGAGACCGTGGCGCTGCGCGACGCGGTGCTCGCGGCGACGGAGGCCGTCTGGTCGGACCGGCTGGCGCTCCAGCTCGCCCAGCGGCGCGACCAGGCGCGAGCGACGGGCGTGGACTGCGCGGTCGAGCGGTGCGTGGCGCTCACGTTCGACGACGGGCCCGGGCCCGACACCGAGCGGCTCCTGCAGGTGCTCGCGGAGAAGCACGTCTCGGCCACGTTCTTCCTCGTCGGGAGCAACGTCGAGAAGCGGCCCGACGTCGTGCGCGACACGGCGGCCGCCGGCCACCTGCTCGCGAACCATACCTGGGACCACCCGCAGCTCACGACGCTCGACGACGACGCCGTCCGCGACGAGCTCGCGCGCACCCAGGCCGCGATCGAGAGCGCCGCGGGGGTCACCCCGACGCTCCTGCGGCCCCCGTACGGGGACGTCGACGACCGCGTGCGGTCGGTCGCGCTCCGCTCCGGTCTCCAGGTGGTGCTGTGGAACCTCGACACGCTCGACTGGAAGACGCGCGACGCCGCGGAGACGCGTCGCCGCGCGGTGGAGGGCGCGCGACCGGGCAGCGTGGTGCTCATGCACGACATCCACGCCTCGACCGTCGACGCCGTGCCCGGGATCGTCGACGACCTGCGCGCGCAGGGCTACCGGCTCGTCACCGTCGACCTGCTCGCGCCCTGAGCGCTCGGCCGGCGCGCCGGTCGGCGCGCTCGGTACCGCGGCGCGTTGGATGGGCGTGGGTGGGGTGCGGCAGGCTGGTCCCGTGACCGCCTCCCTCCCGCTGCCCGACGACGCCCCGCATCCGGGTGCCGCGCCCGCCGGTCCCGCGGCCCGCGGCCCCCTGCCGGCGCGCGCGCTCGAGACGAGCGCGGAGCACCCGTGGCCGGTCCGGCTCCTGTCGCGCAAGATCGAGCAGTACGTCGAGCGGATGGCGCCGGTCTGGGTCGAGGGCCAGATCGTCCAGCTCAACCGGCGCCCGGGCACGTCGACGGCGTTCCTCACGCTGCGCGACACGGACCTCGACATGTCGCTCCCGGTGTCGGCCGCGTCCCGCGTGCTCCAGGGCACACCGGTGGAGGAGGGCGCGCACGTCGTCGTGCACGCGAAGCCGGTGTTCTGGACGCGGCGCGGCACGCTCCAGCTCCAGGCGCGCGAGATCCGTCCCGTCGGCGTGGGCGAGCTGCTCGCGCGGATCGAGCACCTCAAGCGCGTGCTCGCGGCGGAGGGCCTGTTCGACGCCGACCGCAAGCGGCCGCTGCCGTTCCTCCCGACCGTCGTCGGGCTCGTGTGCGGGCGCGAGTCCAAGGCGGAGCACGACGTCGTGGTCAACGCGCGCGCCCGCTGGCCCCAGGTCCGGTTCGAGATCCGCGAGGTGGCCGTCCAGGGCGCGCACGCGGTGCAGCAGGTGGGCGACGCGATCCGCGCGCTCGACGCCGACCCGGAGGTGGAGGTCATCGTCGTCGCGCGCGGCGGGGGCGCCGTCGAGGACCTCCTGCCCTTCTCGAACGAGGCGCTGGTGCGCGTCGCGGCGGCGTGCCGCACGCCGCTCGTGAGCGCGATCGGCCACGAGACCGACTGCCCGCTGCTCGACCTGGTCGCGGACTACCGCGCCTCGACCCCGACGGCGGCGGCCAAGCGCGTGGTGCCTGACGTGACGGAGGAGCGCGCCCGCGTCGCGCAGAGCCGTCAGCGCCTGCGCAGCGCGATCGCGGGGCGCGTGTCCCGCGAGCAGGCAGGGCTCGACGCGCTGCGGTCCCGGCCCGTGCTCGCCGACCCCGGGCGGATGCTCACCGACCGGCAGGAGCGGGTCGGGGCGCTGCGGGACCGGGCACGCCGGGCGCTCGACGCGCGGCTCGTGCGCGCGGCGGGCGAGGTCGGCCGGCTCGAGGCCCAGGTGCGGGCCCTGTCTCCGGCCTCGACGCTCGAGCGGGGGTACGCCGTCGTGCAGCGGGCCGACGGGCACGTGGTCCGCTCCCCGGGCGACGTCGCGACGGGCGACGCGGTGCGCGTGCGTCTCGCGCGCGGCGCGCTGGACGCGGCGGTCACCGGCACGCACGACGACGGACCCGCTCCCGGCCGGGAGGCGTCGTGACGCGCCCGCGCCGGTTCTGGACCGCCCGCCCGACGACCGGTCGGGCCACGACGCACAGATGGGGTTGAATACTGCCGTGACTTCCTTTGACAACGCTGTCACGTCCGACGTGTCGACGCTCTCCTACGAGCAGGCGCGCGACGAGCTCGTGCAGGTCGTCGCCCGGCTGGAGGCCGGGGGCGAGCCCCTCGAGGACTCGCTCGCGCTCTGGGAGCGCGGCGAGGCGCTCGCCGCGCGCTGCCAGGAGTGGCTCGACGGCGCGCGCGCCCGCCTCGACGCGGCACGCTCGCAGGACGACGCGACGGCACGCGGCACGACCGACCCCGACGACCCGACCGGAGACGACGCATGAGCACGAGCACGGACCCCGCCCAGCCCGCCGCCGCGCCCACCGGGCACGTCCTCGTCGTCGGCGAGGCGCTCGTCGACGTCGTGCACCGCGCGGACGGCAGCGTCGCGGAGCACCCCGGGGGCAGCCTCGCGAACGTCGCGCTCACGCTCGGCCGCCTCGGGCGGGACGCCCGGCTCGCCACGTGGCTCGGGAACGACGCGCACGGCGAGGCGGTGCGGGCGTGGCTCGACGACTCCGCCGTGACCCTCACGCCCGGCAGCACCGACGCCCCCACGACGAGCGTCGCCACCGCGCACCTCGACGCGCACGGGGCGGCCACGTACGAGTTCGACCTGGAGTGGCGCGTCCCCGCGGGCACGGCTCCCGACGCCGGCACGCTCGCCGTGCACACGGGCTCCATCGCCGCCGTGCTGGAGCCCGGCGCGTCCGACGTCCGCGCGCTCGTGGCTGCAGCGCGCGACACCGCGACGATCACCTACGACCCGAACGCCCGGCCCGCCCTCATGGGCGACCCCGCCGACGCGCGCACCCGCATCGAGGCGCTCGTCGCGCTCGCCGACGTGGTCAAGGTGAGCGACGAGGACGTGGCGTGGCTCGCGCCGGGCAAGGACCCGGTCGCGGTCGCGCACGAGTGGCTCGCGCTCGGCCCGGCGCTCGTCGTCGTGACGTTCGGCGGCGAGGGCGCGGTCGCCGTCACCGCGGCGGGCGAGCAGCGCGTCACGGCCCCGCGCGTCGAGGTCGTCGACACCGTCGGCGCGGGCGACTCGTTCATGGGCGCGCTCCTGGACGGGCTGTGGGAGGTCGGCCTGCTCGGCGCGGACCGGCGCGAGGCGCTGCGCGCGATCGACGCCACCGTGCTCGGCGACGTGCTGCGCCGCTGCGTCGCGGTCGCCGCCGTCACCGTCTCGCGCGCCGGGGCCAACCCGCCGCGACGCGCGGAGCTAGCCCCCGCCTGAGCCCGGTCACCGCTCCGAGGCCGTGCCCGCGAGCCCGCCCACGAGCGCGGCCACAAGCCTGGGCACGAGGCGGCCACGAGGCTGGGCACGCCTCGGCCGCCCGGGCACGAACCCGGGCGGCCGAGACCTGCGTCAGACCTGCGCGTCCTGCTTCTGCGCCCGCTCCAGCGAGCGCTTGCGGTCCTCGACGTTCTCCTGCTCGATGCGCTCGGCCTCCGCGGTGTCGCGCGTGAGGTTCTCGCTCGTCTCCGGGTCGAAGATCATCATCTTCGTCGGGTCGAACCACAGGTCCGTCACGTCGCCGTCCCGCGCGCGCGACGCCGAGTCGAGCGCCACGACGAACTGCGTGCGCACGCCCTCGCCGTCGAGCTCGCGGTCCAGCTCGTCGAGCTGCCCCTTCACGGACTCGTGCATCTCGAACGGGACGTAGGCGTAGAGCTCCGCACCGAGCCACTCGGTGACGTCGATCTGCGCCTCGAACGTGTGGCCCCGGTCCTTCTTCGCCGGGTCGACGAGCCGCGCGTCTTCGAAGTGCTCGGGCCGCAGGCCGACGATCACCAGGCCCCGGTCGCCGACGGCCGTCGCGATGCTCTCCGGCATGTCGAACTCGCCGAACGGCAGCGTGATCTTCCCGCCCGAGACCTCGCCGGGCAGGAAGTTCATGGGCGGCGTGCCGATGAAGCCCGCGACGAACAGGTTGACCGGCTGCTCGTAGAGGCCGCGCGGGCTCGCGACCTGCTGGAGCACGCCGCGGCGCAGGACGGCGACGCGGTCGCCGAGCGTCATGGCCTCGGTCTGGTCGTGGGTGACGTAGACGGTCGTCGTGCCGAGCCGGCGCTGCAGGCGCGCGATCTCGGTGCGGGTCTGCCCGCGCAGCTTGGCGTCGAGGTTCGACAGCGGCTCGTCGAAGAGGAACGCCTTCGCGTCGCGCACGATCGCCCGACCCATCGCGACGCGCTGCCGCTGACCGCCCGAGAGGTTCGCCGGCTTGCGGTCGAGGTGCTCGCGCAGGTCGAGCATGTCGGCCGCGCGCTCGACCTTCTCCCGGATCTCCTCCTCGCTGTGCTTGCCCTTCGCGAGGCGCAGCGGGAACGCGATGTTCTCCGCGACCGTGAGGTGCGGGTAGAGCGCGTAGTTCTGGAACACCATCGCGAGGTCGCGCTCGCGCGGCGCCTTCTCGTTGACGCGCACGCCGTCGATCTCGAGCTCGCCCGCCGTGATGTCCTCGAGCCCGACGATCATGCGCAGGACGGTCGACTTCCCGGAGCCGGACGGCCCGACGAGGATGACGAACTCGCCGTCCGCGATGTCGAGGTTGACGTTGTCCACGGCGAGGAAGCCGTCGCCGTAGCGCTTGACGATGTCCTTGAGGGTGATCGACGCCATCAGCTCTCTCCTCGGGTTCGGCGTGCGGCACGGTGCCCGGCGGACCGGGAGGGCGTGCGGTGGTGGACGGGGCGGGCCGGGGACGCGGTGCTCATCCCTTCACCGCCCCCTGGGTCAGGCCCGAGACGATCTGGCGCTGGAACAGCACGACGAGGATGACCACGGGGATGGTCACGACGACCGCGGCCGCGGAGATCGCGCCCGTCGGCTCCTCGAAGTACGACGCCCCGGTGAAGAACGCGAGCGCCGCCGGGACCGGTCGGGCCGCGCTCGTCGACGTGAGCGAGATGCCGTAGACGAAGTCGTTCCACGCGATGAAGAACGCGATGAGCGCGGTGGTGAACACGCCCGGCGCGGCGAGCGGGACGATCGCCTTGCGGAACGCCTGCCACGGCGTCGCGCCGTCGACCTGGGCGGCCTGCTCGAGCTCCCACGGGATCTGGCGGAAGAACGCCGCGAGCGTCCAGATGGAGATCGGGAGGGTGAGCGACAGGTACGGGATGATCAGGCCGAGCCAGGTGTCGTAGAGGCCGATGTTGCGCCAGAGGTTGAACAGCGGCGTGACGATCGACACGACGGGGAAGATCGAGACGCCGAGCGCCGTGGTGAGGATGAGGCGCTTGCCCGGGAAGTTCAGGCGCGCGATCGCGTAGGCGCACAGCGTGGCGAGCACGACGGCGATGACCGTCGCGATGAGCGAGATGCCGATCGAGTTGCGCAGCGCGGACAGGAACAGCTCCTGCGCGGAGCCGCCGGACGCGAGGATCTGCTCGTAGTTGGCGGTGCTCCACTGCGGCGGCAGGAACGTCCCGGAGTTGATGTCGCTGGGCCCCTTGAAGCTCGTCATGAAGATCGAGAGCACGGGGAACAGCGCCCCGACGAGCACGACGACCGTGATGACGGCCCACCAGATCTTGGCCTTGGTGCTGAGGACGCTGCCCATCACTTCTCCCCCCTCGCGCCGGCGAGATCCACCTTGAAGAGCTTGATCGCGATGAAGCAGATGAGTACGACGCACAGGAACAGCAGCACGGAGATCGCCGAGCCCATGCCGATCTGGAGCTGGCCGATCGACGTGCGGTAGGCCAGCAGCGACAGCACCTCGGTGCCGTTCGCGCCGTTCGTCATGATGAAGACGTTGTCGAAGATGCGGAACGCGTCGAGCGCGCGGAACAGGACGGCCACCATGATCGCGGCCTTCATGTTCGGCACGATGACGCGGGTGAACCGCTGCCACGCGGTCGCGCCGTCGACCTTCGCGGCCTCCTCCAGGTCGCCCGGCACCTGCGCGAGGCCGGCGAGGAGCAGGAGCGAGATGAACGGCGTCGTCTTCCAGACCTCGGACGCGATGATGACGAACAGGCTCGTGCCCTGCTGCGCGAACCAGTTGAGGTCGGGCCCGACGCCCGGCACCCAGTCGAACCAGTGGTTGACGTACCCGGACGTGATGTCGAACGCGTAGAACCACGCGAACGCCGAGACGACCGTGATGATGCCGTAGGGCACGAGGATCGCGGTGCGCAGGAGCCCGCGCAGGCGCTTGATCGCGCGGTGCATGACGAGCGCGAGGGCGAAGCCGAGGATCAGCTCGATGACGACCGTGACGACCGTGATGAAGAGCGTGACCCCGAGGTCCCGCCACCACACGGAGTCCGTGAGGATCACGACGTAGTTGTTGAGCCCGACGAACGACCGGTCGTCCGGCGCGGTGAGCTTGTAGTTGAAGAGCGAGTCGTAGACGGCCTGGAGGATCGGGTACAGCGTCACGGCGAGCATGACGACGAACGCCGGTCCGGCGAGGTACCAGCCGAGGCGGGCCTCGGCCCGCGAGCGGTCGCTGCGCGCGGCATTGGCGGCGGCGTCCGGCGCGCCGCGCGACCCCGACCGGGGAGCGGCCCCGCCGCGCGGCGGGGCGTCGTCGGCCGCCGTCGACGGCGTGGTGGCGTGCCGGCCGCGAGGTGCGGGCTCGGTCGGGGGTCCGGCGTTCACAGGAGTCGCTCCCCTCGCAGGACGGCGGTGATGAACTCGGTGGACTCCTGCGGCGTCGTGTCGGGGTCGACCGACGCGGGCGGGTACCACGTCTGCTGGAGGCCCGTGGAGACCTCGTTGTAGAACGGCGTCTGGGGCCTCGGCGCCGCCTGGTCGAGCGAGTCGCGGATGACGTCGTACATGGGGAACGCCTTCTGGACGTCGGGGTCGTCGTAGGCCTTGATGCTCGCGGCCGGGTTGCCGTTGGTGACGAAGTACTCGGCCTGGTTCTCGGGGCTCACGATGCACTGGGCCGCCTCGTACGCGAGGTCGGTGTGCTTGCCGAACGCGCCGATGCCGAGCGAGATGCCGCCGTAGGGCGGCCGGGCGTCCTCGCCCTCCGTCGTGCGCGGGTACAGCGCCCAGCCGATGTCGTCGAGGAGCGCCTGGTCGAGCGACCCGGCCTCGACGGCGCTCTGGGTGGACGACCAGACGAACGGCCAGTTCACCATGAACGACCCGCGGTCCCCCTGGAACTTGGTGAGCGACGCCGGCTCGTCCTCGCTCGGCAGGCCCGGCCCGCCGACGCCCGAGGTGCCGATGCCGCCGATGATCTCCGCGGCCGCCTTGCCCGCGTCCGTGTCGAGACCGAGCTTCACCTCGTCGGCCGGGGCCTCGGGGTTGTCGATGATGTGGCCGCCCGCGCCCTCGACGAGCGCATTGATCCACACCGTGAGCGACTCGGCCTTGGCGCCCTGGACGGCCAGGAGCTTGTCCTGGTCCTGGGCCGCCTGCATGATCTGCTCCCACGTGACGGGCTGCGACATGTCGAGCCCGGCGGCCTCGGCCACGGACTTGCGGTACCAGAGGAGCTGCGTGTTCGCCCAGAACGGGATGGCGACCAGCTCGTCCTTCCACGTCGAGGCGTCGATCGCGCCCTGCACCACGTCCTGCGTCGTCGCCTGCGCGACGTCGTCGGGCACGGGAGCCAGGAAGTCCGCCTCGGCGAACTCCGCGATGAACACCGGGTCGAGGCTCATGATGTCGATCGACGAGTCCTTCGCCGCGAGGCGGCGGGCGAGCTGCTCGCGCTGCGACGCGGCGTCGCGCGGCAGCAGCTCGGTCGTGATGCGGTACGCGCCCCCGGCGGCCTCGGTGCAGGCCGCCGCGATGTCGGCCTGGCCCCCGTTGTCCGGGTTGATGTACCACGTGAGCTCCGGCGTCCCGTCGTCGCCCGGGCCGCACGCGGCGAGCGGCGCCACGAGCCCCGCGGCGACCAGGACGGCGAGCGCTCGGGTGCGTCGGCGCACGTCAGCTCCCCTCGGTCGCGCTTCCCCGAGTACCGGGGGTGTCACCCTCCATGGATACCGCCCCCCGGCGCGGCCCGCCATGCGAACGGGCACGCGGGGCACGCCCCGACCTGCGCGATGATGGGAGCCATGACCTCTCCCGCCCCCGCACAGCCGGTCCGTTCGCTCACCCCCGCCGAGGCGTGGGCGACGCTGCGGACCGGGAACGACCGCTTCGTCGCCGACGCCCCGCTGCACCCGTCGCAGGGCGCGGACCGACGACGCGAGACGTCGGCCGCGCAGCACCCGCACACGGTCCTGTTCGGCTGCTCCGACTCCCGCGTCGCGGCGGAGATCATCTTCGACCAGGGCCTGGGCGACATGTTCGTCGTCCGCACGGCGGGGCACGTGGTGGACACCACGGTGCTCGGCTCGATCGAGTACGGCGTCGAGGTGCTGTCCGCGCCGCTCGTCGTGGTGCTCGGGCACGACTCGTGCGGCGCCGTGGGCGCGGCGGTCGAGACCCTGCGGACGGGCGCGCAGGCGAACGGGTTCGTCCGGGCCGTCGTCGACCGCGTCATCCCCTCCGTGGCGAAGATCACCGGCGCCGGGAACGGCACGCTGGAGAACCTCGACCCCGCCGTGCTGCGCCGCGAGCACGTGCGCAACACGGTCGACATGCTGCACTCCTACTCGGCCGGCCTCGCCGCGGCCGTCGCCGAGGGCCGCTGCGCGATCGTCGGCGTCGAGTACGACTTCGCCGAGGGGCGCGCGCACCTGGTCGACGTCGTGGGCGACGTCGGCGAGCAGCCCCGCGCCGACGCCTGACCCCACGGCCGGGGCTGGCCCGGCGGTCCCGGCGCGGTCGTCCCCGGGCGGCGCCCGCCGACCCGCGCGCGACCCTCCCCGCAGCCCGCGTGACCTCGCTCACGCGGGTTGCGGGGGCCGGCGCGCGGTGCGGCAGGATGGCCCCATGACTGCATCTCCCGAGGCTCCCGGCGCCGCCGCCGGCGCGGCCGCACCGACGACCGAGTACCGCATCGAGCACGACACCATGGGCGAGGTGCGCGTCCCCGCGCAGGCCCTCTACCGCGCGCAGACGCAGCGCGCGGTGGAGAACTTCCCCATCTCGGGCACCCCGCTCGAGCGCGGCCACATCGAGGCGCTCGCCCGCGTGAAGAAGGCCGCGGCCCGCGCGAACGCGGAGCTCGGCGTGCTCGACGAGGACGTCGCCGCCGCCATCGTCGCCGCGGCCGACGAGGTCGCGTCGGGCGCGCACGACGCACACTTCCCGGTGGACGTCTACCAGACGGGGTCCGGGACGTCGTCGAACATGAACACGAACGAGGTCCTCGCGACGCTCGCGACGCGCTCGCTCGGACGCGACGTGCACCCGAACGACCACGTCAACGCGTCGCAGTCGTCGAACGACGTGTTCCCCACGTCGGTGCACGTCGCCGCGACGGCGGGGGTCGTGCGCGACCTGGTGCCCGCGCTGGGCCACCTCGCCGACGCCCTCGAGGCGAAGTCCGCCGAGTTCGCCACGGTCGTCAAGTCGGGCCGCACGCACCTCATGGACGCCACGCCCGTGACGCTCGGTCAGGAGTTCGGCGGGTACGCCGCCGCGATCCGCTACGGCGTCGAGCGCCTGGAGTCGGCGCTCCCCCGCGCCGCGGAGGTCCCGCTCGGCGGCACCGCCGTCGGCACCGGCATCAACACGCCCGCCGGGTTCCCCCAGCGCGTCATCGCGCTGCTGGTCGAGGACACGGGCCTGCCCCTCACGGAGGCTCGCGACCACTTCGAGGCGCAGTCCTCGCGCGACGGCCTCGTCGAGCTCTCGGGCGCGCTGCGCACGATCGCCGTCTCGCTCACCAAGATCTGCAACGACCTGCGCTGGATGGGCTCGGGCCCGAACACGGGCCTCGGCGAGATCTTCATCCCGGACCTGCAGCCGGGCAGCTCGATCATGCCCGGCAAGGTCAACCCCGTCGTGCCCGAGGCCGTGCTCATGGTCGCCGCGCGCGTGATCGGCAACGACGCGACCGTCGCGTGGGCCGGCGCGTCGGGCTCGTTCGAGCTCAACGTGCAGATCCCCGTGATCGCGCAGGGCGTCCTCGAGTCGATCCGCCTCCTCGCGAACGCGTCGCGCGTCCTCGCGGACAAGACCGTCGCGGGCATCACGGCGAACGTCGAGCGCGCCCTCGCGCTGGCCGAGTCGTCGCCGTCGATCGTCACGCCGCTCAACCGCGTCATCGGCTACGAGGCGGCGGCGAAGGTCGCGAAGCACTCCGTCAAGGAGGGCCTCACGGTCCGCCAGGCCGTGATCGACCTGGGCTTCGTCGAGCGCGGCGAGGTCACCGAGGCGCAGCTCGACGAGGCGCTCGACGTCCTGTCGATGACGCGCCCGCCGCAGGCCTGAGCGTCCGCGACCCGGGTCCACGGAGGCCGGGCGGAGCGGGACGACCCGCTCCGCCCGGCTTTCGTCGTTCCACCGCCGCCCGCCCGTGGTCCGCGGCCGGGCGGGCGTTCAGCCGAGGTGGACGGCGACCCCGTCGCCCGCGGGCAGCAGCCGCCCCTTCGGGCCGCGCACCAGGACGAACGCGAGGACCGCGCCCAGGAGCATGGTGACCGCGGCGGCGACGAAGACCGCGGAGTAGCCGTCCACGAGATCGGCGGTCGTGGGCGCTCCGCCGGCGGGCAGGGCGTTCGCGTAGACCGTCGTGAAGACGGACAGGCCGACCGAGCCGCCCACCTGCATCGCCGCGTTGACGGTCGCGCTCGCCGCTCCGGCGTCGTGCGGTGCGACGCCGGCCAGCGCCACGTTCTGCAGCGGCACGAGGACGAGAGCGAGGCCCACGCCGAGCACGACCTGCGACGGGAGGATCTCGGCGGCGTACGAGCCGTCGACCGTGACGCGGCTCAGGAGCAGCAGGCCGACGGCCGCGACCACGGGCCCGGCGACCATGAGCGGCCGCGGCCCGATCCGGGGCAGGAGCTTCGTGACGACCGGCGCGAGCACGAGGATGACGAGCGTCATCGGCACCGAGCCCAGCCCCGCCCGCAGGGGCGGCAGCCCCATGACGACCTGCAGGTGGAACGACAGGTACAGCAGCGCCCCGATCATCAGCGTGCCTACCACGGCCTGGAGCAGGAACGCGCCGGCGCGGACCCGGTCCCGCACGATCCGCAGCGGGAGCAGCGGCTGCGCCGTGCGGGACTCCACGACGACGAACGCGACGAGCAGGGCGACCCCTACCGCGAGGCAGGCGAGCGTGCCGGGCGCCGTCCAGCTGTGCTCGGCGAGGGTCAGCCCGTAGACGAGAGCACCGAGACCGAGCACGACGAGCACCGCACCGAGGACGTCGTAGCGGTTGTCGCCGTCGGCGCGGCTCTCGCGCAGCAGGAGGCTGCCCGCGACGAGACCGACGACGACGACGGGCACGTTGACCCACAGGCACCAGCGCCAGTCGGCGAGCTCGGTGAGGAGCCCGCCGAGGACGAGGCCGAAGGCCGCGCCGACACCCGCGATCGACCCGAAGACGGCGAACGCGGTGTTGCGCTCACGGCCGGCGGGGAAGGTGACGGTCAGCAGCGCGAGCGCCGCCGGGGCGAGCAGCGCCGCGAAGACGCCCTGGAGGCCGCGCGCCGCGACGAGCTCACCGCCGTCGCGCGCGAAGCCCGCGAGCAGCGAGGCGACCCCGAAGCCGGCCATCCCGACGAGGAACGTCCGCTTGCGCCCCGCATAGTCGGCGATCCGTCCGCCGAGCAGCAGGAGCGCGCCGAACGCGAGGGCGTACGCGGTGACGACCCACTGGCGCTGCACGTCGGAGAGCCCGAGCTCCGCCTGGGCCTGCGGGAGGGCGATGCTCACGATCGTGCCGTCGAGCACCACGAGGAGCTGGGTGAGGGCGAGGACGACGAGCACCCACCAGCGACGGGCAGACGGCGCACGCTTCGCAGCGGCCCCCGGTGCGGGGTCGGTCGGGGCGGCGTGGACGGGTGCGACGTCGGTGGAGGGCGGGGAGAGACGTGCAGGCATGGGCGACCTTCTGCGCGGGAGGGGATCGTGGGGTTTCCAGCCCGGACCGGTCACGCTCGGCGAGACCCGGCCGCTCCAACCGCGGGGTCGGACAGACGGACCACCTTAGCCCGACGGCGGCGGCGCCCGCCGCGCCCGAGAGCGGTGACGTCGGTCACCGCGCCACGCTCTCAGTAGTCGACGGGGTCGAGGCGGCGCAGCACGACGGCGAGCAGGCGCGCGAGCTCGGCGCGCTCGGCCTCGTCGAGGTCGACGAGCGCCGCGCGCTCCCGGTCGAGCTGCTGCGGGAAGACCTCGTCGACGAGCGTCGTCCCGGCGTCGGTGAGCGCGACGAGGACGCCGCGCCGGTCGCGCTCGGCGACGGTGCGCTCGACGAGACCGGCGCGCTCGAGCCGGTCGAGGCGCTTGGTGATCGACGCGCCGGGGGCGCCGGTCATCGTCGTGACCTCGCCCGCGCGCAGCGGCCGCCCGGCGCGGCGCAGCGCCGCGAGCACGTCGAACTCCGCGCGCGAGACGTCGTGCCGTGCCGCGGAGCGCTCCAGCGCCGCCTCGAGCAGCGCCGCGACGCGACGCAGCCGCGCCCCGACCGCCGGCGTCGCGGTGTCGAGGTCCGGCCGCTGCTCAGCCCACTCCGCGCGCACGCGGTCGACGTAGTCCACGGATCCAGGATAGGGCGCGCCTCACACTCTTTCACTGGTGAAACACCAAGGAATCACCGCTAGGCTGGTCCGTCGATGCCCCTCTCCTCCCCCGCCCGCCCGGCGCTCGCGCCCGTGCGCGCCGCCGCCCAGGACGTCCTCGACCCCGCCCACCTCCGCGCCGCCCTGCGCGTGAGCCCCGCCGACGCGACGCTCGCCGCCGCGCTGCGTTGCGGCGCCGCGGTCGCGCTCGCGATCGCCGTCCCGGGCCTGCTCGGGCGCCCGGACCTCGCGGCGTTCGCGTCGCTCGGCGCGCTCACGTCGCTCTACGGCCGGTACGACCCGTACCGGCGTCGGGCCACGCTCCTCGCGACCGTCGGCACGCTCATGACCGGCACGATCGCGGCCTTCACGCTCCTCGCCGCGGCGGGCACGCCCGCGCTCGTCACGACCGCCGCCGTCGCGCTCCTCGCCGCCGGGGCCACGGCCTTCTGCCTCCTCGTCCGCACGGGCCCGCCCGGCGCGACGATCGTCGTCTTCGCCGCGGGCGCGGGCCTCGCGGGCGCACCGACGCTCGCCGACGTCGCCCCGCGCGCGCTCGCGGCCGCGTTCGGCGCGCTCCTCGCGGGGCTCGTGTGCACGGCCGGCGTGCTCGTCCGCCCGACGGCGCCCGCGCGCCTCGCCGTCCGCCGCGCCGCCGACGCCGTGCGCGCCGCCGAACGACCCGGGGCCCCGCAGAACGCCGCGCATGCTGCCCGCGGTGCCGTCGCCCGGGCGCGCGACGTCCTCGCGGACGACGCGTCCTGGTGGCGGACCCGGCCCGCCGTCCCCGCGCTCGCCGCGGAGCTCGTCGCCGTCGAGGAGGCGCTCGACGCGAGCGGCGTGCCGCGCGATGGCACCGGCCCGGCGGTCCGCACGACCCTGCGCGCCCAGGCACGGTCCCGGGTCGCAGGACCCTGGCGGCTCCCGACCGTGCGCGTCGGCGCGGCCGGGCTCGTCGCCGGTGCGGTCGCCGCCGTCGCCGGCCTCGGGCACGCGGCGTGGGCGACCATGGGCTCGACCGCGGTGCTCCAGGGCGAGTCGACGCGCCACGCCGTCGTGCGGGCGCTGCAGCGCGGGGCCGGCACGGTCGCGGGCGCGCTCCTCGCCTGGCCGCTCCTCGCCGCGCCGCTCGGGTTCTGGGGGACGGCCGCCGTCGTCGTCGTGCTCCAGACCGTCACCGAGACGATCGTGGGGCGCCACTACGGGCTCGCGATGCTCACCATCACGCCCATGGCGCTGCTCATGACCTCGCTCGCGCACCCCGCCGACCCGTCGGCGCTCGCGCTCGACCGCGCGCTCGACACGGTCCTGGGCGCCGTCGTCGGCGTCCTCGCGGTGGTCCTCGTCCACCCGCGGACCCGCCTCCGCGCGAGCGAGACCCCCGGTCCGCCGAGGTAGAGGCCTGGCACCGCGAGGTAGAGGCCTGGTCATGACCAGGCCTCTACCTCGGCGGCAGGTCAGACCTCGATCGACTCCAGCATCTCCGTGACGAGCGCCGCCACGGGCGAGCGCTCGGAGCGCGTGAGCGTGACGTGCGCGAACAGCGGGTGGCCCTTGAGCGCCTCGATGACCGCGGCGACGCCGTCGTGCCGGCCCACGCGCAGGTTGTCGCGCTGCGCGACGTCGTGCGTGAGGACGACGCGCGACGACTGCCCGATGCGGGACAGCACCGTGAGCAGGACGTTGCGCTCGAGCGACTGCGCCTCGTCGACGATGACGAACGCGTCGTGCAGCGAGCGCCCGCGGATGTGCGTGAGCGGGAGCACCTCGAGCATCTCGCGGTCGATGACCTCGTCGAGCACCTGCGGCGAGACGAGCGCCCCGAGGGTGTCGTAGACGGCCTGCGCCCACGGGTTCATCTTCTCGGCCTCGGAGCCGGGCAGGTAGCCGAGCTCCTGGCCCCCGACGGCGTAGAGCGGCCGGAACACCATGACCTTGCGGTGCTGCCGGCGCTCCATGACGGCCTCCAGCCCGGCGCACAGCGCGAGGGCCGACTTGCCGGTCCCGGCCCGCCCGCCGAGCGAGACGATCCCCACGCTCTCGTCGAGCAGCAGGTCGATCGCGACGCGCTGCTCCGCGGACCGCCCGTGCAGCCCGAACACCTCGCGGTCGCCGCGCACGAGCTGCACGTGCTTGTCCGCGGTGACGCGCCCGAGGGCGGACCCGCGCGGCGAGTGCACGACGAGACCCGTGTGGCAGTGCAGCGGGCCGGCCGCCTCGACGACCGCTGGGTCCAGGCTCGTGAGCTCGACCGACTCGTGCTCCCAGAGCGCCGCCGCTTCCGCGTCGGTGAACGAGATCTCGCCCATGCCGGTCCAGCCCGAGTCGACGGCGAGCTCGTGCCGGTACTCCTCGGCCCGCAGGCCCACGGCCGACGCCTTGACCCGCATCGGCAGGTCCTTCGACACGACCGTGACGTCGTGGCCCTCGGCCGCGAGGTTCGCCGCGACGGAGAGGATCCGGGTGTCGTTGTCCCCCAGCCGGAACCCGGCCGGCAGCACGCCCGGGTCGGTGTGGTTGAGCTCCACGCGCAGCGTCCCGCCGACGTCGCCGACGGGGATCGGGGCGTCGAGCCGGCCGTGGTTGACCCGCAGGTCGTCGAGCATGCGCAGCGCGCTGCGCGCGAAGTAGCCGAGCTCGGCGTGGTGGCGCTTGGCCTCCAGCTCGGTGATGACGACGACCGGGAGGACCACGTCGTGCTCGGCGAACCGCCCGATGGCGCGCGGGTCGCTCAGCAGGACCGACGTGTCGACGACGAACGTGCGGCGCGCGCCGTCCGGTGCGCCGTCCTGCGGTGTGGGTGAGGTACCGGGGGTGGGTGAGGAATGGACCACGAGGGCTCCCCTCCGGCGCACGCGCGCCGTTCTCTCTCTGGGCGAGGCGGGCGACCGGCCGTCGGGCCGTGGGTGCCACGGCTCAGCAGCGCCGGTGCCGGCCCTCCTGAGCGGAGCGTGAACCCCATCGGCTGGCCTCCCGGAGGACGGCGAAGGTGCCGTCCGTCTCCTCGAAACTACGCCCGTGTGATTCGGGTCACCACCCCCGACACGCCTCCGCGCGAGGTTTAACCCCCCGTTCACGCGGAGGCCGCACCCGCGGGCCGCGCGAGATCGACCCGAGCGTCCGAGACCGGCCCTCCGGGGGCCGGCGTCGTGACGGTCGGGTCGATCCCGGACAGGTCAGTGCTCGACGTGCTTCGGCGCCATCGCGATCGCGGCGACGAACCCGAGCACGAGCACCACGGCCGTGACCGCGAGCGTCTGCCCGACGGCGGTCGCGAAGCCCTGGTGGAACGCGGTGGTCGCGGCGTCCGTGACCTGGCGCGCGACGTCGTCGGGCACCCCCGGCGGGAGGTCGAACGACCCGCCCTGCCCCCCCTGGAGCGACCCCGCGTTCGCGAACCCGTCGACGAACTGCTGGCGGAACTGCTCGGGGAGCGAGGCCGCCGCGTCCCGCGCGGCCGCCGGGAGGGTCACCGCGAGGCGCGCGGTGAGCGTCGCGACGATCGCCGCCGACCCGATCACGCCGCCCACCTGGCGCGTCGTGTTGAAGGCGCCCGCGCCCGCCCCGGCGGTGCGGTGGTCGAGGCCCGACGTCGCGAGGTTCGCGAGCGGCGAGAAGACGCACCCGGTGCCGATGCCGAACAGCGTCATGGGGAGCACGATCGTCACCACCGACACGCCCGGCCCGACGACCGCCGCGAGCCAGCCGATCGCGACCGCGAGGACGCCGAACCCCGTCGCGACGACCCACTTCGCGGGCACGCGGTCGGACAGGCGCCCGGCGAGCGGCGCGACGATCCCCGACACGAGCGAGCCCGGCAGGTTCACGAGCGCGGCGTGCAGGGGCGACAGCCCGAGGATCGACTGGAGGAAGATCGTCAGCGGGAAGAAGATGCCGATCATCGCGAACGACACGGACATGCCCGCGACGTTCGCGAGCGAGAAGTTGCGCGAGCGGAAGAGCCGCAGCGGCAGGAGGGCGTCGTCGCCGAGCCGGCGCTGCCACAGCACGAACGCGGCCAGCACGAGCAGGCCGACGCCGATCACGCCCCACACCGTGACCGGCCCGATGATCGTCCCCCAGTCGTACGTCTGGCCCTCCTGGAGCCCGAAGACGACCGCGAAGAGCCCGACGACGGACAGCACGACGCCGACCACGTCGAACGAGCGCTTGTTCGTCGCGAGCCGCGGGAGCCGCACCAGGGCGAGCCAGAGCGCGACGACCCCGACCGGGACGTTGACGAAGAAGATCCACTCCCAGCCCCACGACTCGACGAACAGCCCGCCGAGCAGCGGGCCGGCGATCGTCGCGACGCCCGCCGTCGCACCCCACAGCCCCATGGCCGCGCCGCGCTGCCGCGGCGGGAACACGCGCGTGATCATGGCCATCGTCTGCGGCGTCATGAGCGCCGCTCCGACGCCCTGGACGACGCGCGCGGCGATGAGCATCCCGATCGAGCCCGACAGCCCGCACCACGCGGACGCGAGCGTGAACACCGCCAGGCCGACGACGAACACCGGCTTGGGCCCGTACCTGTCGCCCAGGCGGCCCGCGAGCAGGAGCAGCACCGCGTACGAGAGCAGGTAGGCGCTGTTGACCCAGCCGACCGCGACCAGCGACGCGTCGAGCTCGCGCTGGAGCGTGGGGACCGCGATGTTCACGATCGTGGTGTCCACCATGATCATGAAGAAGCCGAGGATGAGCGGCGGCAGGATGCTCCAGGCGCTGCGGCCGTGGAGGTCGACGAGGGGCACGACGCGCGAGCCGGCCTCGGCGGGTGCCGGGGCCGGGCCGGTGCCCGGGGCGGGAGTGGTCACGAGGACTCCTGAGGTGAGGTCGTGCGGGAGTGGCGGAACGCGGGCCCGGGCTCCTCGGTCCAGCTCAGCGCGCCGGACGTGACGTCCGCGACGGTCGCGTCGAGCCAGGCGATCTCGGCCCGGGTCTGGTGGAGCTCGAAGTGGGCGTCGAGCAGGTAGCGGCGGGGCAGGCCGCGCGCGACCACGTCGTCGAGGCGCTCGCGCACCCCGTCGATCGCGGCCGCGAGCGCCGCGCGACGCTCGCGGAGCAGCGCGAGGGCGTCCTCGCGCGGGAGGTCGTGCACGAGCGCGAGCCCGACAGGGAAGGCGGGGTACTCGCGCGGCGTCTCGCGGACGAGGTCGCGCGTGCGGGCGTCGTGCGCGGCCACGCCGGCCGGGGTGATGGCGTAGAGCGTGCGCTCGGGGCGGTTGCCGTCCCGGTCGACGCCCGCGCGCTCGACGAGGCCGTCCCGCTCGAGGCGGTCCACCGCGTGGTAGACGGCGCCGGGGTTGAGCCGCACGAGGCGGTCGTCGCGCCGCTTGCGCAGGCGCACGAGCATCTCGTACGGGTGCATGGGCTGCTCGAGCAGCACGGCGAGCACGAGGGTCGCCGTGGGGCTGAGGCGCGGGGAGGTCACGGCAGTCTCCGGGACGGGGTGGAGGGGTGGCCGGCCGGCGGGTGGGGAGCTCGGGCCCGGCTGGAATATTCCGGTTGGAATATACGCCTGCGCCCGGCCGGTGTCGACCGCCGAGGCTGCGGTGCACACGGCATCGTCGAGGCCACGCGCGCGGGGTCACGCGGGCGAGTCGCACGGCGGGGTCGCGCGGGCGCGACGGCGCGCGTAGGTTCGCGAGCCATGAGCGCCCCCGAGCTCCTGGACCTCGACGCGACCGCGCTCGCCGGCGCCCTGCGCGCCGGCGACGTCTCCCCCGTCGAGGTCCTCGACGCGACGCTCGACGCCGCCGCGGGGGTCGGTGCCACCGTCGGTGCCTTCACGCTGCTCACCCCGGACCTCGCGCGCACGCAGGCCCTCGCCGCGCAGGACGCGCTCGCGGCGGCGCGGCGCGACGGCCGGGCCGGTCCCCACGACGGCCTCCCGCCGTTCCTCGGCGTCCCCTGCCCCGTCAAGGACCTCACGATGGTCGAGGGCGTGCCGATGCGCGCGGGCTCGGCCGCGATCGACCCGTTCCCCGCCCCGCACGACGACGGCGTCGTGACGCTCCTGCGGCGCGCCGGCACGGTGATGGTCGGCAAGACCTCGACCCCGGAGCTCGGCCTCCCCTGCTACACGGAGCCCGACGTCGGCCCGACCGCCCGCACCCCGTGGGACCTCGCGCGGTCCGCGGGCGGGTCGAGCGGGGGTGCGGCCGCCGCGGTCGCGGCGCGCGTCGTCCCCGTCGCGCACGGGAGCGACGGCGGCGGCTCGCTGCGCATCCCCGCGAGCGCGTGCGGGCTCGTCGGGCTCAAGCCGTCGCGCGGGCTCGTGAGCCCGGGCCCGTACGGGGTCGACGGCGCGGGGCTCGCGACGCACGGCGTCCTCACCCGGTCGGTCCGCGACACCGCCGCGTTCCTCGACGTGCTCGCGCGCCCCTGGCCCGGCGACACCTTCACCGCGCGGCTCGGCGCCCCGCCGGACGGGCGGCGGCTCCGCGTCGGGCTGCTGCTGGAGCCCGTGATCGCCGCCGGCGCCCCCGTGCACCCGGCGTGCGCCGACGCCGCCCGCGCGGCGGCGGAGCTCCTCGTCCGGCTCGGGCACGACGTCGTCGAGATCCCGCCCCCGTTCGGGGCCGAGCGCTGGGACGCGTTCGCGGCGCTGTGGTCCGTCGGGGCGCTCCAGGCACCCGTCCCGCCGGAGCGCGAGCACCTGCTCGTGCCGCTCACGCGGTGGCTGCGCGAGCGCGGGCGCGCGGTGAGCGGGCTCGCGTACGCGACGGCGCTCGCGGGGGTGCAGCAGCTCACGCGCGAGGTCGCCGCCGCGTGGTCGGGCGTCGACGTCGTGCTCTCCCCCACGCTCGCGCAGCCGCCCGCGCTCGTCGGCAGTCAGCGCGTCGACGACGACCCGGCCGCCGACTTCGCCGCGCAGACGGCGTTCACGCCCTGGACGAGCGTCTGGAACCTCACGGGGCGGCCCGCCGTCTCCCTCCCGCTCGGCGAGGCGCGCGTCACCGACCCCGACGGGTCGTCCGCGACCGTCCCCGTCGGGGTCATGCTCGGCGCGGACCACGGGGACGACGCCCTGCTGCTGGCCCTCGCGGCGCGCCTCGAGGAGGCCGCGCCGTGGTCCCACCGTCGCCCGGGGACGTCGTCGTGACGGCGTACGCCTGCCTGCTCTTCGCCGTGAACGTGGGCGGGCGGAAGGTCCCGTCGACCGCGCTGCGGGACCTCGCGGGCGAGCTCGGCCTCGCGCACGCCCGCACGGTCGTGAACAGCGGGAACCTCGTCGTCGGGCCGGGGTCGTCCGGCGCGTCGTCGCCCGCGGACGTCGCGCGCCTCGTGCACGACGGCGTCGCCGAACGGTTCGGCGTCGACGCCGCCGTGGCCGTCCTCACGACCGAGCGCCTCCGGAAGATCGTGCGCGGGAACCCGCTGCCCGACGACGCCGCCGAGCGCCCGGCCGGGCTGCTGGTCCACGTGGGCGAGGAGCCCGTCGACCCGGACGCCGCCGCCACGCTCGGGCCGCGCCTGACGACCGAGCGCGCCGTCGTCGCGAACGGCGTCCTCTACGTCGCCTACCCCGACGGCGTCGGTCGGTCGAGGCTGACGGCGGCCGTCCTCGCGAAGGCGGCCGGGACCCCGGTGACGGGCCGGAACTGGAGAACGACGACGCGCCTCCTCGCGCTCGCCGAGGACACCCCGCCCTGACGCGCGCGGCGGGACGAGCGCCAGGAGACTGGACCGCGAGCCGGACACGTCGACCGCGAGGGGTGCGCCGCCCCGTAGGATCGTGGGCGGTGTGCCGGGAAGTCTGGTCGGCCACGGTCCGCGACGCGGCCGTGCGACACGACAGCGACCCCGGGAGCACGATGACCCACGCCGCCCTGCCCTCCGGCCCCTCGGCCACCCCGCCGACCGACCGCCCCTCCCCCGGTGCACGCCTGCGCCGCTGGGTCGGGCGCGAGACGACGGGCGGCGCCCTCCTCATCGGCGCGGCGCTGCTCGCGCTGCTCTGGGCCAACTCGCCCTGGCGCGAGTCCTACCTCGCCCTGTCGAGCACCGTCGTCGGCCCGTCCTCCCCGCTGCACCTCGACCTGACGCTGTCGACGTGGGCGGCCGACGGCCTGCTCGCGATCTTCTTCTTCGTGGTCGGCGTCGAGCTCAAGCAGGAGTTCGTCGCGGGCAGCCTGCGCAACCCGAGGCAGGCGGGCGTCCCCGTGCTCGCGGCGATGGGCGGCATGACGGTGCCGGCCCTGATCTTCGTCGCCGTCCTGCTGACCACGGGCGACCCGGGCGCTCTGCACGGGTGGGCGATCCCCACGGCGACGGACATCGCGTTCGCGCTCGGCGTGCTCGCCGTCTTCGGCCGCGGGCTCCCCGTCGCGATCCGCACGTTCCTGCTCACGCTCGCGGTCGTCGACGACCTGCTCGCGATCGTCGTCATCGCGATCTTCTACACGGCGGAGCTGCGGTGGGGCTCCCTCGGCCTCGCGCTGCTCGCCGTCGCGCTCTACGCCGTCCTCGTGCGCGCGCGCCGCACCCGCTGGTGGCTCCTGCTGCCCGTCGCGGTGGTCGCCTGGGCGTTCATGCACGAGTCGGGCGTCCACGCCACGATCGCCGGCGTCCTGCTCGGCTTCACCGTCCCCGCGCTCGCGGTGCACGGGGAGCGCGAGTCGCGCACGCAGCGCTTCGAGCACACGGTGCGCCCGCTCTCGCAGGGTGTCGCGCTGCCGGTGTTCGCGTTCTTCGCGGCCGGCGTCTCGATCGTGGGCGGCGAGACGCCCGTCGGGGAGGTGCTGACGCAGCCCGTCGTGCTCGCCATCGTCCTCGGCCTCGTCGTCGGCAAGCTCGTGGGCGTGCTCGGGGTCACCGCGCTCGTCACGCGCTTCACGCCGCTGCGGCTCGCGGCCGGCATCGGGGTGCGCGACCTCCTGCCGGTCGGGTTCCTCGCAGGCATCGGCTTCACCGTCTCGCTCCTCATCGCGGAGCTGTCGTTCCCCGACGCCGAGCACACCGACGGCGCGAAGATCGCGATCCTCGCGGCGTCCACGATCGCGGCGGTGCTGGCCGCGCTCGCGCTGCGCTGGGACGCCCGCCGGGCCCGCTCGAACGACATGAACCGCGACGACCTCCCGGACGACGTCACCGACTTCATCGGTGACCCGAAGGACCGCCTGGAGCACTAGCCCGAGCGGGCCCGCCCTGCTCAGCAGGCGGCGGCGACCTCGAACCGGCCGGGCGCGGCCTCGCGCAGCGTCGTGACCGTCGCGTCGCCCTGGCCGAGGTACGCGAGCGAGCCGACCGCGTAGTACGGGTTGTAGGGGTTCACGCCGTAGGAGATCGCGCGCCCCGCGGCCCGGTGCTGCGCGTTCGTCGCGGTGCCGCACCACGGCCCGGTCGGCGCCTGCACCGTCACCGTGACCTGCGCGGTCGACGCGTTCCCCGCCGCGTCGACCGCGCGGGCCGTGAGCACGTGGGAGCCGGCCGCGAGCGCCGTCGTGTCCCAGTCGAACCCGTACGGGGCGGTGCGCAGCGTCGCGAGCGCCGCGCCGTCGGCGCCCAGCTCGACGCGGTCGACCGCGCGGTCGTCGGACGCCGCGACCTCCACGCGGACCGTCCCCGAGACGGCGGCGCCCGCGGCGGGCGCGGTGATCGCGACCGTCGGCGCCGTGACGTCCGGGTCCGGGTCCGGGCCCGGGTCGCGGTCGACGCGCCGGTTGTTCGCGAACAGGAAGTCGGTGAGGTAGGCCGGGTAGTCGATGCTGTTCGTCGACACGTAGGACCCTCCGGGGCCGCCGCCCGCGGGCCACGCGTGCGCGAGACCGGTGTTCTGGACCAGCGAGACGCGCGGGCCGGCGGCGTCGGACCACAGCGATCCGGTGCCCGCGCGGTTCGTGCCCGCGAGCCCGGCGAGCGAGAACGACGACGTGGTCCCGGCCCCGTAGAGGTCGGCCATGACCTGGGCGTTGAGCGTCCCGTACCCGGTCGCGACCGTCGTGTCGGCGCTGCCGAAGACGACGGACGTCACCTGCGAGCCGAAGCCCGCCGCGTGCGTCCCCGCGAAGGTCCGGCACGTCGAGCGCGCCTGCGCGAGCGTCGTCGCGACGCTCCCGATCTGGCCCGACGTCGTCCCGACCGTCGGCCCCGCCGCGATCCCCACGCCCGCGAACACGTCGGGCGCGAGGCAGCCCATGACCATCGCCTGGCCGCCGCCGGACGACAGGCCGCTCACGTAGACCTGGTCCGGGTCGATGCCGAGCGAGGCGTCTGCCAGCAGGGTCGAGACGAGGTCGAGCAGGTTGTCGTCGTGCCGCGCGGGGTTCGTGCGGCTGTGGTTCGTGTCGTAGTAGTCCCAGCAGCCGAGCAGGACGCCGCCGTTCGGCGCGGCGGGGACCGCGACGACCATGCCGTGCTCGTCGGCGGTCGCGGTCCAGTTGCCGCCGGTCTTGAGCACCTGCGACGTCTGGACGCACCCGTGCAGGGAGATCATGAGCGCCCGACCGCCGGGGAGCGCGGGCGCCGTCGACGGCCGGTAGAGCTCGACCGTCATCCCGCCGGCGGTGCGCTGGGACCACGACCCGGCGGCCGTGGCCGGTGCGGTGACGAGCGGGGCGAGCACGACCGCGAGCGCCGCGCCGAGGGCGAGCGCGACGGCGCTCCGGCGGGCGCGGGCGCGCTGTCTGAGGGAGTGCCTGACCATCTGAACCTCCACGTCGAGGTCGGGTCGCCGTCGGCGCTTCGCGCGCCGTGGCGCGCACCGTCGCGCGCCGGACCCGGGCGAACCGGACGTTACGTGTGACCTGAATCACCTGTCAACATCAGACCTGCCACGACCGGCGCGCTCGCGACACCGGGCGCGCGGCGGTCCCTCCCGACGCGGGTTGACACCGCGCCGCCCGGGGATCCATGATTCCCGCAACCTGAATCGCCTCTCATGTTTGAGCGGCGCTCCCCCTCAGGACCACCCAACGAAGGGCGAAGTCATGCGGACGAAGAAGTCCCAGCGGTCGGCGCTCGCCGTCGCCGCGCTCGCGGCCGCGAGCCTCGCGCTCGCCGCCTGCGCGCCGACCGACGCGAGCGGCGGCGGCAGCGCCGGAGGCGAGACCAGCACGAGCGCCGACCCGGTCGACGTCGGCATCATCTACTCCAAGACCGGGCCGCTCGCGGCCTACGGCGAGGCCTACTACGAGGGCTTCCAGGCCGGTCTCGACTACGCGACCGACGGCACGGGCGAGGTCGACGGCCGCCCCGTCAACGTGACGTTCCACGACGACGGCGGCGACCCCGACAAGGCCGTCGGGCAGGCGAAGGACCTCATCGGCAAGGGCTACCAGATCCTCGGCGGCACGGTCGTGTCCGGCGTGGCGCTCAAGCTCGCCGAGCAGGCCGAGCAGAACAAGGTGCTCTACATCTCGGGGCCCGCCGCGGTCGACGCGCTCACGGGCATCAACGACTACACGTTCCGCTCGGGGCGCCAGTCGCTCCAGGACGTGGCGACCGCCGGCACGTTCGTCGACCCGGACGGTGCGAAGGTCGTCGTGTTCGCCCAGGACAACGCGTTCGGCCAGGGCAACCTCGCCGCGGTCGAGGCCGTCCTCGGCGCGCAGGGCGCCGAGGTGACGAGCGTGCTCGTGCCGGAGGACGCGACGGAGTTCACGCCGTTCGCGCACCAGATCGTCGACGCCGCGCCCGACCTCGTGTTCGTCGCGTGGGCCGGGGCGACGTCGGGCGCGATGTGGCAGGGCCTGGACCAGCAGGGCGTCCTCGACGCGACCACGGTCGTCACCGGGCTCGGCGACGTCGCGACCTACGGCGCGTACGGCGCCGCGGCGAGCAAGGTCGACTTCCTCAACCACTACTTCCCCGGCGCCGCGGGCACCGAGGTCGAGGCCGCGATGCTCGCGTCCGTCGAGGAGGCCGGGAAGCAGGCCGACCTCTTCACGCCCGACGGCTTCGTCGCCGCGCAGATGATCGTCCACGCGATCGCCGAGGGCGGCGACGACGTCGACGCCATGGTCGACGCGCTCGAGGGCTGGAGCTTCGACGGCCCCAAGGGCACGACGACGGTCCGTGCGTCGGACCACGCGCTCGTCCAGCCGATGTACCAGGTGAAGCTCGTGGCCGAGGGCGACGGCTGGGTCCCCGAGCTCGTCGCCGAGGTGCCGGGCGACGACGTCGCGCCGGCCGAGGCGGGCTGACGTGGGCGAGCCGCACACCCTTCCCGCGCTCGAGGTCCGCGACCTCGGGCTCCAGATCGGCGGCGCGCGGATCCTGCGGGGCGTGAGCCTCGCCGTCGGGCAGGGCGAGATGCTCGGCGTGATCGGGCCGAACGGCGCGGGCAAGACGACGCTCTTCAACCTGGTCTCGGGGATCCACCGCCCGACGAGCGGTTCGGTGCTCCTCGAGGGCGCGGACGTGACGACCACCTCGGTGGCCGCGCGCGCCCGCGCGGGCCTGGGCCGCACGTTCCAGACGTCGAGCCTGTTCCCGCGCCTGAGCGTCCGGGAGAACGTGCGGCTCGCCGCGCAGGGGCGCCTCGGCGGCGCCCTGTCGGTGCTGCGCTTCCCGCGTCGTGGCGACGCCGCGACGCGGGAGGCGGACCGGCACCTGGAGACCGTCGGGCTCGTGCGCCGCGCCGAGGTCGCCGCGGGCGACCTGTCGCACGGCGACAAGCGCAAGCTCGAGATCGCGGTGCTCCTCGCGACCGAGCCGCGCGTCGTGCTGCTCGACGAGCCCATGGCGGGCGTGTCGTCGGCCGACGTGCCCGGCCTCGTCGAGGTCATCCGCGACCTGCACGCGACCGGCTGCACGGTGCTCATGGTCGAGCACCACATGGACGTCGTGCTGGGGCTCGTGGACCGCGTCGCCGTCATGCACCACGGCGAGCTGCTCGCGTGCGACACCCCCGACGCCGTCATGGCGGACCCGACGGTGCAGAGCGCCTACCTCGGCGTCACGGCAGGAGAGGCAGCATGAGCGGCAGCAGCAGGAGCACCGCCCAGCCCGCGGTCAGGAGCGACGTGCCCGTCCTCGAGGTGCGCGGGCTCTCCGCGCGCATCGCGGGCCAGCAGGTCGTCGAGGACGTGACGTTCTCCGTCCCGGCCACGGGCGTCACCGCGGTGCTGGGCCGCAACGGCGTCGGCAAGACGTCGACCCTCAAGGCCGTGCTCGGCCTGATCGAGCGCCGGGGCGAGGTGCTGCTCGCCGGCGAGCGCGTCGACGGCGAGCGCACGGACCGGATCGTGCGGCGCGGCGTCGGGTACGTGCCCGAGGACCGGGAGGTGTTCGCCGGGCTCACGGTCGCGGAGAACCTGAGGCTCGCCGAGCGCGACGCCCACCCGCGGCGCGAGCTCGTCGCGGAGCTCTTCCCGGACCTCGTGCAGCGCGCCGCCCAGCGCGCGGGCACCCTCTCGGGCGGTCAGCAGCAGATGGTGTCGCTCGCGCGCGCCCTGCTCAACGCCAACCGCCTGCTCCTCGTCGACGAGCCCACCAAGGGCCTCGCGCCCCGGATCGTCGGCGAGGTGTCGGACGCGCTCGCGGAGGCGGCCCGCACGGTCCCGATCCTGCTCGTCGAGCAGAACCTCGAGGTCATCGAGCGGCTCGCCGAGCGCGTCGTCGTGATCGACGCGGGCCGCGTCGTGCACACCGGCCCCGCGCGCGAGCTCCTCGACGACCCCGACCGCGTCCAGCAGCTCCTCGGCGTGCACGCCGAGGTCGACCACCACGGAACCGAAGGGGCGGTGGCCCGGTGAGCACGATCGTCCTCCTCCTCGTCACGGGGCTCGGCCTCGGGGCGCTGTACTTCCTCGTCGCGTCGGGCCTGTCGCTCATCTACGGGCTCATGGGCGTCCTCAACTTCGCGCACGGTTCGTTCCTCACGCTCGGCGCGTTCGGCGGCTGGTTCGTCGCGCGCTCGCTCGGCGCGGACTCGTGGGGCGTCTTCGGGCTCTCGCTGCTCGCCGGGGCCGTCGTCGGGGCGGGGGCCGCGGCGCTCACCGAGCTCCTGCTCATCCGCCCGCTCTACGAGCGGCACATCGAGCAGGTGCTCGTCACCGTCGGGCTCTCGCTCGCGTCCGTCGCGCTGTTCGAGGGCATGTGGGGGTCGGACCCCGAGTTCATCTCCGGCCCGGCATGGCTCAAGGGCACGACCGACCTGGCGGGCGCGCCGGTGCCCAACGACCGGTTCGTCGCGATCGGCGCCGCGGCGCTCGTGCTCGGCGCGATCGTGCTCTTCCTCCAGCGCACCCGCTACGGGCTCATCATCCGCGCGGGCGTCGAGAACCGGTCCATGGTCACCGCGCTCGGCATCGACGTGCGCAAGGCGTTCACGCTCGTCTTCGCGGTCGGCGGCGCCGCCGCGGGGCTCGGCGGGGTCCTCGCCTCGCAGTACTTCGGGTACGTCTCCCCGCACCTCGGCGGTTCGCTGCTCATCTTCGCGTTCATCGTCACCGTCATCGGGGGGCTCGGCTCCCTGACCGGCGCGGCGGTCGCGTCCGTGCTCGTCGCGGTCCTGCAGCAGTTCGCGAACTACTACCTCGGCTACGGCGACCTGCTCGTCGTGCTCCTGCTCGCGCTCGTGCTCCTCGTCCGTCCCACCGGCCTCCTCGGGAGGGCAGCCGCATGACCACCCAGACCGCTCCCCCGGCCCCGGCCGCCCCCGCCGACGACGCACCGCGCGCCGACCGACCCGCCCGCCGGGCGCCGTCGGGCACGCTGGTCCGCACGCTCGCGGGCGTCGCGCTCGTCGCGGTGCTCGCGTGCCTCCCGCTGCTCGCGCTCCACGTGCCGGGCGTCCTGCCCGGCCCGACGTACACGCCCGGCGCGCTCCAGATGATGGCGATGTGCTGGCTCATCGGCGCCCTCGCGCTGAGCTACCACCTGCTGTTCGGGGTCGCGGGCCTGCTGAGCTTCGGCCACGCGCTGTACTTCGCGGCAGGGCTGTACGGGCTCGCGATCGTGCTCGACACGACCGAGATCCCGCTCCTGTCCGCCGCGGCGCTCGTGCTCGTCGGCGGGATCGTCCTCGCGCACGTCGTCGGCGCCGTCTCGCTGCGGGTCACGGGCATCTCGTTCGCCATGGTCACCCTCGCGTTCGCCCAGGCGGGCAACGTGCTCGTGCGCCGCAACCCCGGGGGCACGACCGGCGGCGAGGAGGGCCTCGCGCTCGCGACCCGGAACGTCCCCGACGCGTTCGTGGGCGTGCTCAACACGCGCAACCTCTACTGGCTCGCCCTCGCCGTGCTCGTCGTCGTCTACCTCGTGGTGCTGTGGGTCGAGCGGTCGCGCGCGGGGCACGTCGCGGCAGCGACGCGCGAGAACGAGATGCGCGTGCGCGTCATCGGCGGGCGCCCCTACCTCGTCAAGCTCCTCGTGTTCGTCCTCGCGGCGACGCTCGCGACCGTCGTCGGCATGGCGTACCTGCTGCTCCAGTCCGGCGCCGTGCCGCGCGCGACGTCCGCCGACTTCACGCTCACGCTGCTCGTCATGGTCGTGCTCGGCGGCGTCGGGTCCCGGTGGGGCGCGATCGTCGGCGGCGTGCTCTACACGATCCTCGACCAGCGGCTCGGCACGCTTGCGAGCTCCGCGGCCGTCGCGGACCTCCCGGCCGTGCTGCGCGTGCCGCTCAGCGAGCCGCTGTTCCTGCTCGGGGCCCTCTTCATCCTCGTCGTGATGTTCCTGCCCGGCGGCATCGCGGGCGCCGCGTCGCGCCTCGCCGCGCGCCGCCGCCCGCGGGAGGATCGGGAGGAGGCCCGCGAGCGCCTGGAGGAGGTGGCATGACGACGCAGCACCAGGACGCCCAGGACGGCCTGCACACCCTCGGGCGCTGGACGCGCGACCGCGCGCTCGCGACGCCCGACCGCGTCGCCGTCGACGACCGCGGCGTGACCCTGCGCTACCGCGACCTGCACGAGCGCGCGAGCGCCCTGGCGGCGGCGTTCCGGGAGGCGGGCTACGGCGTCGGGGACCGCGTCGCGACCGTCACGGGCAACAGCGCCGACCAGGTCGTGCTGTTCTTCGCGTGCGCGCAGGCCGGGCTGGTCCTCGCGCCGCTGTCGTGGCGGCTGTCGCCCGGCGAGCTCGCCGCCCAGGTCGAGCAGGCCGACCCCGCGCTGGTGCTCGTGGAGCAGGAGTTCTCCGGCCTCGCGGACTCGGCGTTCGACCGGCTCGACCCGCTGCGCCGGCTCGACGGGGAGCGGCCCGGCCGCCCGCCCCGGCGGGCGGAGCTCGGGCGCAGCGGTGTCGAGGCGCACGTCCCGCCGCCGTCACGGCGGGGTCCCGCGCCGGAGCGCCGGCCCGTGCGCGACGACGACCCGCTCCTCCTCGTGTTCACGTCCGGCACGCAGGGCACGCCCAAGGGCGCGCTGCTCACGCACGCGAACTGCTTCTGGACGAACCTGTCGCTCTCGCGCACGGTCGAGCTGACGAGTCACGACGTCGTGCTGAGCGTGCTGCCGCAGTTCCACGCGGGCGGGTGGAACATCCAGCCGCTGCTCGCGTGGTGGACCGGCGCGACGGTCGTCCTGGAGCGCACGTTCGAGCCCGAGCGCGTGCTCCAGCTGGTCGCCGAGCGCCGCGTCACGACGATGATGGGCGTCCCGACCAACTACCTGCTCCTCGCGGAGCACCCCGGCTTCGCGGACGCCGACCTGTCGTCGCTGCGGCACGCCGTCGTGGGCGGCGCGCCCATGCCGGAGCCGCTGCTGCGCACGTGGCACCGCCGCGGCGTCGCCCTCTCGCAGGGCTACGGGCTCACGGAGGCGGGCCCCAACGTGCTGTGCCTGCCCGACGACCAGGCCCGCGAGCGCAGCGGCTCGGCCGGCACGCCGTACCCGCACGTCGAGGTCGCCGTCGCCGACCCGGTGACGGGCCGCCACCTCGACGGGCCCGCGGCGGGCGAGCTGCTGGTCCGCGGACCGGGGGTGTTCGCGGGCTACTTCCGCGACGAGGCCGCCACGGCCGCGGTCCTGCGCGACGGCTGGCTGCGCACGGGCGACCTCGTCGAGCGCGACGCCGACGGGTGCTACCGCGTGGTCGACCGCCTCAAGGACGTCTTCATCGTCGGCGGCGAGAACGTCACGCCGTCCGAGGTGGAGGCCGTGCTCCGCCGCCACCCCGCGGTGGCGGACGTGGCGGTGGTGGGCGTCCCCGACGACCGGTGGGGCGAGGTCGGGGCCGCGTTCGTCGTCCCGCGCGCCGGCCACCCCACCGACGCCGAGGAGCTGGAGGCGTTCTGCCGCCGCGAGCTCGCGCACTTCAAGGTCCCGCGCCGCTTCGACCTCGTCCCGTCCCTGCCCCGCACGTCGCTGCACAAGGTGTCGCGCCGCTCGCTCGCCGAGCGCGTGACCGTCCCGGAGGACTCATGAGCACCCAGCCCCGCACCGCCCGCGGCAACCGCACCCGGGCGAAGATCCTCGCCGCGGCCGAGCAGGTGTTCGCCGAGGTCGGGTACCACGACGCGTCGATCGTGAAGATCACCGAGTCCGCGGGCGTCGGGCAGGGCACGTTCTACCTGTACTTCGAGTCGAAGATCGACGTGTTCGACGAGCTCGTCGACGACCTCAACCGCCGCGTGCGGCACGCGATGATCGAGGCGAGCTCGCAGGCGACGACGCGCCTGGCCGCCGAGCGCGCGGGCTTCGAGGCGTTCTTCCGCTTCACTGCCGAGCACCCGGCGCTCTACCGCATCGTGCGGCAGGCCGAGTTCGTCTCCCCCGGGGCGCTGCGCCGCCACTACGCGCGCATCGTCGAGGGCTACATGACCGGGCTGGACAAGGCGCGCGCGAACGGCGAGGTCGGCCACGACGTCGACCCGGAGGTCGCCGCGTGGGCGCTCATGGGCATCGGCGAGATCGTCGGGATGCGCTGGGTCCTGTGGGGCGGGCGCTGGGACGAGGGCGCGGAGCCGCCGTCGTACGACACCGCGGCCGCCGAGGTCCCTCCGCACGTGTTCGAGCAGACCATGCAGTTCATCGAGCGCGCGCTCGCCGCGCCGCGGACCGCCCCGCCGACCGGGACCGGGCCCGCCACCTCGACCGAGACCGAAGGAGACGCGCGATGACCGTCCCCGCCACCGTCCCCGGCACCGCCCCGACCCTCGCCGGACGGCGCGCGCTCGTCACGGGCGGCGCGAGCGGCATCGGCGCCGCGTGCGCGCGCGAGCTCGCCGCGCGTGGCGCGCACGTGACCGTCGCCGACGTCGACCCCGACGGCGCGCAGCGCCTCGCGGACGAGCTCGGCGGCGAGGCGTGGGTCGTCGACCTCGCCGACACGCGCGCGCTCGACGACCTCTCGCTCGACGTCGACGTCCTCGTCAACAACGCGGGCGTCCAGCGCGTGAGCCCCATCGAGGACTTCCGCCCGGACGACTTCCGCCTGCTGCACGCGATCATGCTCGAGGCGCCGTTCCTGCTGGTCCGGGCCGCGCTCCCGGGGATGTACGCGCGCGGGTTCGGGCGCGTCGTCAACGTGTCGTCCGTGCACGGCCTCGTGGCGTCGCCGTTCAAGTCGGCGTACGTGTCCGCGAAGCACGGGCTGGAGGGCCTGTCCAAGGTGACGGCCCTCGAGGGCGGCCCGCACGGCGTGACGAGCGTGTGCGTCAACCCCGGCTACGTCCGCACGCCGCTCGTCGAGAAGCAGATCGCGGACCAGGCGCGCGTGCACGGCGTCCCCGAGTCCGAGGTGCTCGCGACCGTGCTCCTCGCGGAGTCCGCGGTGAAGCGGCTCGTGGAGCCGGAGGAGGTCGCGTCGCTCGTCGGCTGGCTGACCGGCCCGGACGCGTCGATGGTCTCGGGCGCGTCGTGGACGATCGACGGCGGCTGGAGCGCCCGGTGACCGCGGCCACGACCGCGCCGGACGACGTCACCGCCGCGACCCACACCTACGCGACGCTCGACGCCCCCGTCGCGGGCGGGAGGCTGCGCGTCGGCGTGTGGGACCCGGTCGCCCCGCCCGCACCCGAGCCCGGCGCCCGGCCCGACGGCGGCGCGCCCCCCGCGCACGACGCCGTCCCGACCGTCCTCGCCGTGCACGGCATCACGGCGTCGCACCGCGCGTGGCCGGCCGTCGTCGCGGCGCTGCCGGGCGTGCGCGTCGTCGCGCCCGACCTGCGGGGGCGCGGGCGCAGCAACGGCCTGCCCGGCCCGTACGGCATGGGCGCGCACGCGGACGACCTCGCGACGGTCCTCGACGCGCTGGGGATCGACCGCGTCGTCGCGCTCGGGCACTCCATGGGCGCGTTCGTGTCCGTCGTGCTCGCGCACCGCCACCCCGGCCGCGTCTCCCGGCTCGTGCTCGTCGACGGCGGCATCCCGCTCCCGCCGCCGACCGGGCTCGCGCCCGACGCGACGCACGACGAGGTCCTGCGCGCCCTGCTCGGCCCGGCCGTCGAGCGCCTCGAGCGCACGTTCGCCGACCACGAGGAGTACCGCGGCTTCTGGCGCGCGCACCCCGCCTTCGCGAGCGCGTGGGACGAGCCGTGGGCCGACGTCGTCGCGGGGTACGTCGACTACGACCTCGTCGGGGAGGCGCCCGCGCTGCGGCCGGCGTCGTCGGGCGCGGCGGTCTCCGCCGACTCGCTCGAGCTCTACGAGGGCGGACCGCTCGCGGACGCGCTCGCGGGCGACCACCCGCTCGACGTGCCCCTCGTGCTGCTGCGCGCGCCGCGCGGCCTGCTCGACGAGCCCGAGGCCCTCTACTCCCCTGAGCACCTCGCCGCGTGGCGCGCGCGGCTGCCGGGGCTGCGCACCCGCGACGTAGCGGGTATCAATCACTACACGATCATCATGAGCCCGCCCGGCGTCGAGGCCGTCGCGGGCGAGACCCTGCGGGCCCTGGCCGCCGTCACGAGCGACGGACCCGGACCGGCGAGTGACGAGGAGGTCACGGCATGAGCCCCACGATCGCGTCCCCACGAGGGACCGGGCTGGACAAGGTGGTCGCGTCCGCGGCCGAGGCCGTCGCGGACGTGCCCGACGGCGCGTCGCTCGCCGTCGGCGGGTTCGGCCTGTGCGGCAACCCCATCGCGCTCATCGAGGCGCTGCTCGCCCAGGGCACGCGCGACCTGTGGGTCGTGAGCAACAACTGCGGCGTCGACGACTGGGGCCTCGGGGTCCTGCTCGGGGCGGGCCGCATCCGGAAGATGACGAGCTCGTACGTCGGGGAGAACAAGGAGTTCGAGCGGCAGTTCCTCTCGGGCGAGCTCGAGCTCGACCTCACCCCGCAGGGCACGCTCGCCGAGAAGCTGCGCGCCGGCGGGGCGGGCATCGCCGGGTTCTGGACGCGCACCGGCGTCGGCACGCAGGTCGCCGAGGGCGGCCTCCCCCAGCGGTACGACGGCGCGGGCGGCGTCGCGCAGGCGAGCGTACCCAAGGAGGTGCGCACGTTCGGCGTCGGGCCGCGCGGTCGCGACGGCGCGTTCGCCGACGAGGCCGAGTTCGTGCTCGAGGACGCGATCACCACGGACTTCGCGCTCGTGCACGCGCTGCGCGGCGACCGGCACGGCAACCTCGTGTTCCACCGGTCGGCCCGCAACTTCTCCCCGCTGGCCGCGATGGCGGGCCGCGTGTGCGTCGCGCAGGTCGAGGAGCTCGTCGAGCCCGGCGAGATCGACCCCGACGCCGTGCACCTGCCCGGCGTGTTCGTGCACCGCGTCGTCGAGGTCGGACCCGACGTCCCCAAGCGCATCGAGCGCCGCACCGTGCGCCCGCCCGCCGCGACCGACCAGCCCGCGCCGTCGGGCACCGCGACCACCGTGAAGGAGGGCTGAGCCGTGCCGCTCACCCGCGACGAGATGGCCGCGCGCGCCGCGCGCGAGCTCCAGGACGGCTGGTACGTCAACCTCGGCATCGGCCTGCCGACCCTCGTGCCCAACTACGTGCCCCAGGACAAGCACCTCGTGCTCCAGTCGGAGAACGGGATCCTCGGCGTCGGGCCGTACCCGACCGAGGACGCCGTCGACCCCGACCTCATCAACGCCGGCAAGGAGACCGTCACCGTCCTGCCGGGCGCCGCGTTCTTCGACTCCGCGCTGAGCTTCGGCATGATCCGCGGCGGCAAGATCGACGCCGCGATCCTCGGCGGCATGCAGGTCTCCGAGACGGGCGACCTCGCCAACTGGATGATCCCCGGCAAGATGGTCAAGGGTCCTGGCGGCGCGATGGACCTCGTGCACGGGGCGGGCCGCGTGATCGTGCTCATGGAGCACGTGGCGCGCGACGGGTCGCCCAAGATCCTCCGCTCGTGCTCGCTGCCCCTCACGGGGCGCGGGGTCGTGCACCGGGTCATCACCGACCTCGCGGTGATCGACGTGACGCCCGACGGGCTCGTGCTGCGCGAGACCGCGCCCGGCGTGAGCGTCGACGACGTGCGGGCCGCGACCGAGCCCGACCTCGCCGTCGCGCTCGACGACGCCCCTCTCGACGTCGCCGACGCCGGCCCGGGACCGTCCACGCAGGCCGCGGGGACGCCGTCGTGACGCGCGACGTGCTGCGCCGCGACGTCCCGACCCCGCGCGGTCGGGAGCACGTGCGCGAGGTCGCCGCCGAGGGTGCGGCCCGCGCGACGGTCCTGCTCGTGCACGGCAACTGCTCGTCGTCGGCGTTCTTCGACCCGCTGCTGCGCGCGCTCCCCGCCGACGTGCGCGGCGTCGCCGTCGACCTGCGCGGGTACGGCGACGCCGAGCCCCGGCCCGTCGACGCGACCCGGGGCGTGCGGGACTTCGCCGACGACGTCGCGGCCGTCCTCGACGCGCTCGACCTCGCGCGCCCGCTCGTCGCCGTCGCGCACTCGGCGGGGGCGGGCGTCGTGCTGCAGCTCGCGACCGACCGGCCCGACCTGTTCGACGGCATCCTGCTCGAGGCGCCCATGTCGCCGTACGGGTTCGGCGGCACGCGCGACGTCGCCGGGACGCCGCTCTCCCCCGACTTCGCGGGCTCGGGCGGCGGGACGGCGAACCCCGCGTTCGTCGCGGCGCTCGCCGCCGGCGACCGCAGCGAGGACGCCGGGTCGCCCCGCGACGTGCTGCGCCGGTTCTACGTCGCCGACCCGGCCGCGCTCGGCGAGCCGCTCGGCGCGCTCGAGGAGCTCCTGCTCGACTCCGTGCTCTCCACGCGCACGGGCGACGACAGCTACCCGGGCGACCGGACGGCGTCGGGCACGTGGCCCGGCGTGGCGCCCGGGACGCGCGGCATGAACAACGCGATCAGCGCGAAGTACTGCGACCTGTCCGGCTTCGCGACGTCCGGCGCCACCGCGCCCGTGCTGTGGGTGCGCGGCGACGCCGACGCGATCGTCTCGGACACGTCGCTGTTCGACCTCGCGCAGCTCGGCGCGCTCGGCGCCGTCCCTGGCTGGCCCGGGGTCGAGACGCACCCGCCGCAGCCGATGGTCGCCCAGACCCGGGCCGTCCTCGACGCCTACGCGGCCGCGGGCGGGCGGTACCGTGAGGAGGTGCGGCCCGGCGTCGGGCACAGCCCCCACCTCGAGGAGCCGGACGTGTTCCTCGGGCTCCTGCTCGGGTTGGTCGACACTGCCGTTGCCGACGTCGACGCCGCCGCCGCACGAGCGGGCACCACACCCCCGGCGCCCGCGCAGACACCGCCGTCCGCACCCCTGGAGGTCCAGCCGTGAGCACCACCACCCCGCACTCCCCCGACGACGTCGTGGTCGTCGCCGCCGCCCGCACGCCGCAGGGCCGCCTCAAGGGCTCCCTCGCCGCGCTCACCGCGGTCGAGCTCGGCGCCGTCGCCGCGCGCGCCGCGATCGAGCGCTCGGGCCTCGGCGCGGACGCCGTCGACGCCGTCGTGCTCGGCCAGGTGCTCCAGGCCGGGGCGGGCCAGAACCCCGCGCGCCAGACGGCCGCCGCCGCGGGCGTGGGCTGGGACGTGCCCGCCGTGACGGTGAACAAGGTGTGCCTCTCGGGGCTCACCGCCGTCATCGACGGCACCCGGATGATCCGCTCCGGCGAGGCGGAGGTCGTGCTCGTCGGCGGCCAGGAGTCCATGACCAACGCGCCGCACCTGCTCCTCGGGTCGCGCGCCGGGTTCGCGTTCGGGGACGCGACGCTCGTCGACGCCGTCGCGCGCGACGGGCTCACCGACGCGTTCGACCACGCCTCCATGGGCGTCTCGACCGAGCGCACCAACGTGGGCGACGTGTTCGTCCCCCGCGAGGAGCAGGACGCCGTCGCGGCGGCCTCGCACCAGCGCGCCGCGGCCGCGGCGAAGGACGGCCTGTTCGACGCCGAGCTCGCCCCCGTGAGCGTCCCGCAGCGCCGGGGCGAGCCGGTCGAGGTGCGCGACGACGAGGGGGTACGCCCCGACACGACGGTCGAGGGCCTCGCGCGCCTGCGGCCCGCGTTCGACCCCGAGGGCACCATCACCGCGGGCAACGCGTCGCAGATCTCCGACGGCGCCGCCGCGCTCGTCCTCACGACCCGCGCCCGGGCCGAGTCCGCGGGTGCGCCGCTGCTGGCGACCGTGCGGACGTGGGGCCAGGTCGCCGGCCCCGACACGTCGCTGCACTCCCAGCCCGCGCGCGCGATCCGGCAGGCCCTCGACCGGGCCGGGTGGACGGTCGACGACCTCGACCTCGTCGAGATCAACGAGGCCTTCGCGACCGTCGTCGCGGTCTCCACGCGCGTGCTCGGCGTCTCGCCGGACGTCGTCAACGTGCACGGCGGCGGCATCTCGCTCGGGCACCCGATCGGCGCCTCCGGCGCCCGCCTCGCCGTGCACGCGGCGCACGAGCTCGCGCGCCGCGGGGGCGGGCGCGTCGCCGTCGGGCTGTGCGGCGGCGGGGGCCAGGGCGAGGCGCTGCTGCTCGAGGCGTAGGGCTCGCCCGGGTCCGGTGGACCGACGGCGCCCCGGCCGTTCGAGGGGACGGCTCGGGGCGCCGCGCCTACGATCGCGGGGTGCAGCCCACCGCGACGGAGACCCGCGCCCCCGAGCCCGTCGACGAGGAGCGCCCCCGGCACGGCGCGTGGGGGCGGTGGCTCCGGCGGTTCTCCGCCACCGGGCTCGTGGTCGCGCTCGCCTGGTTCTGCCTGTCGTTCACGCCGTCGCTCATCCCGCGCGCCTGGTACTACCAGGCCGTGATCTCGGGCGTGAGCGCCGTCGGCGGGTACGCCGTCGGCGCGCTCGTCGAGTGGTTCGCCGTGAAGGTCGGGCTGCGGATCCGGTGGACCGCGCGCGCGAGCCGGATCGCGTGGTGGGTGCTCGCCGGGGCGACCGTCGTGCTCGTGCCGCTGGCGCTGATCCTCGGGGCGCGGCGCCAGATCGAGCTGCGGCACCTGTTCGGCATGTCGGAGGACGTCCCCGGACGCGAGGTCGTCACGCTGCTCGCGGCGCTCGCCGTCGCGCTGCTCGTGCTCCAGGCGGGCCGCGGCCTGCGCCGCGTCGCCCGATGGCTGAGCGTCCTCGTCGGCAAGGTCGTGCCCGCCCCCGTGGCGCGGTTCGTCAGCGGCGTCGCGGTCGCCGTCGTCGTGGTCCTGCTGTTCAACGGCGTCATCTGGTCAGGCACGCTCAGCGCGCTGAACTCGGTCTACGCGGCGGCGAACGCCGAGATCAGCCCTCGGCTCACGCCCCCGACGCTCCCCGAGCGGTCCGGCTCCCCCGACTCCCTCGAGCCCTGGGACTCGCTCGGCGCGGAGGGGCGCAAGTTCGTCGTCTCCGGCCCGACCCTCGACGAGCTGCGCGCGTTCGCCGCGGCGGGCGACGTCGTCGACCCCGCGGACGTGCGCGAGCCGATCCACGCGTACGCGGGCCTCGACCCCGAGGGCGACCTCGACGCCACGGCGGCCCGCGTCGTCGACGAGCTCGACCGGACGGACGCCTGGGACCGGTCCGTCCTCGTCGTCGCGACCACGACCGGGACCGGCTGGGTGGACCCCGCCATGGTCGAGGCGCTCGAGCTCATGCACGGCGGCGACACCGCGATCGCCAGCATGCAGTACTCCTACCTGCCGAGCTGGATCAGCTTCGTCGGCGACCGCTCGACCCCGCCCGCCGCGGGCAAGGCGCTGTTCGAGGCGGTGTACGCGCGGTGGTCCGACCTGCCCGAGGACGACCGCCCGCGCCTGCTCGCGTTCGGCATCTCGCTCGGGTCGTTCGGGATGCAGGGCGCGTTCAGCGGCGTGCAGGACGTCGAGGCGCGCTCCGACGGCGCCATGTTCACCGGGACGCCCGGGTTCACGCCGATGTGGCGCGAGCTCACCGACGCGCGCGACCCCGGGTCGCTCGAGTACGCCCCCGTGGTGGACGACGGCCGCCAGGTCCGCTGGGGCGACCCGGTCGCGACCGGCGTCGCCGACCTCTGGGGCCCCGGCCCGCGCTGGGACGAGCCGCGCGTCGTGTACCTCCAGCACGCGTCCGACGGCGTCACCTGGTGGGGCCCGGAGACGCTGTGGTCCGAGCCCGACTGGCTCCGCGAGCCGCGCGGGCCCGACGTGCTCGGCGACGTGCGCTGGTACCCGTTCGTCACGTTCTGGCAGCTCACGGGCGACCTCTTCGTCGCGGCCGCGTCCGACATCCCGCCGGGCCACGGGCACGTCTACCAGCTCGAGTACGCCGACGGCTTCGCCGCGCTGCACGCGCCCGACGGCTGGACCGACGCCGACACCGCGCGCCTCAAGGACGCGATGGTCGCTCCCGTCGAGGGCGGCTCGATCGGCTGACGGCCGACCGGCGTCCGCCGACCCGGCTCGCGCGGCTCGCGGCTCGCGCGGACCGTGCGGACCGGGCGGAGCGCGCGCAGGCACGGGCCGGCTAGCCCGGCGCGTGGGCCTCGAGGAACGAGAAGACCTCGGTCTGGTCGACGCCCGGGAACGCGCCGGTCGGCATCGCTGCGAGCATCGACGCGTGCGGACGGGCGCTCGGCCAGGCGTGGCCCGCCCAGCGGTCGGCGAGGTCGTCGGGCGGGCGGCGGCAGCACGCGCCGTCGGGGCAGCGGGACACGAGCCGCTCGGTCGTGTCGCGCCCGAGGAACCACTTGACGTGCGCGAACGGGACGCCGACGCTCACGGAGAACTCGCCGTCGGCCGACGCCTGCACGCGCGACGTGCACCAGTAGGTGCCGCTCGGGGTGTCCGTGTACTGGCTGAACGGGCTGAGCCGGTCCTCGACGGCGAACACGGTGCGCGCGGTCCAGCTCCGGCACACGTACTGCCCCTCGACCGCGCCGAGCGGGTCGGCGGGGAAGCGCACGCCGTCGTTCTCGTACGCCTTGTGGATCACCCCGGACTCGTGGACCTTCATGAAGTGCACCGGGATGCCGAGGTGCTTCGTCGCGAGGTTGGTGAACCGGTGCGCGGCGGTCTCGTACGACACCGCGAACGCGTCCCGGAGGTCCTCGATGGAGATCTCGCGCGCGTCCTTCGCGGCGCGCAGGGCCTTGACCGCGTGCCGCTCCGGGAGCAGGAGCGCCGCGGCGAGGTAGTTGGCCTCGACGCGCTGGCGGAGGAACTCGCGGTAGTCGCGCGGCTCCGCGTGCCCGAGCACGTGCGGCGCGAGCGCCTGGAGCAGCGCCGACGTCGCGTTGGACCGCCCGCGCATCCCGTTGCTCGGCAGGTACACGCGGCGGTGGCGCAGGTCGAGCACGGACCGGGTGGAGTGCGGCAGGTCGCCGACGTAGTGCAGCGTGAAGCCGAGGTGGGCGGCGAGGTCGGCCGCGACGCGCTGCGGCATCGGCCCGCCCGCGTGCCCGACGCCGTCGAGCAGCCCGGCCGCCGCGTCCTCGAGCTCGGGGAAGTAGTTGTCCTGCGCGCGCATGGTCGCGCGCAGCTCCGCGTTCGCGCGGCGCGCCTCCTCGGGCGTCGCGGCGCGCTCGGTGTGCAGGCGCTGGAGCTCGCGCTCGAGCGCGACGATGGTCTCGAGCGCGTCGGTGGGCAGCGACTTGCCCACCCGCACGGGCCGCAGGCCGAGCGCGTCGAAGAGCGGGCCGCGCTGGGCGCGCTCCAGCTCGATCTCGAGCGCGTCCCGGCGCGACGGCGGCTCCGGCGAGAGCAGGTCGTCGAGGCTCGCGCCGAGCGCGCGCGCCACCGCCTGGAGCTGGCCGAACTTCGGCTCGCGCTTGCCGTTCTCGAGGAGCGACACCTGCGACGGCGCGCGGCCGATCGCGGCGCCGAGCTCGTCGAGCGTCATGCCGCGAGCGGTGCGCAGGTGCCGGATCCTGCGGCCGATCGTCAGGGCGTCGGGCTCGCTCTCGAGCGGGATTTCCGCATGTTCCGCGATTCCGGCCGGTCGCGTCGTCGGGATAGCCATGACTGAGAGTGACACGCGCCACTCCTTGCGCACAAGAGAAGAACCGCGTTTCTTTCGTTCGATCTGGCTTGAGAAGGGCTTGCGGGCGGGAGGAAGGTCGAAGCACGGACCTCGCCGAGGTCCACCGACCGGCCCGGCCGGCCCGCACCACGTGGGCCGGCGCACCACCAGGAGGCACCCGTGAACAGGCCCACCATCGTCAGCCGCCGCTCCCCGTCCGAGTACGCGGGCGGCGCCCGCCCGCTCGGCGCCGTCGCGACGACGGCGACGGTCACCGGCCCCGGCACCGCCCCGACCTCCGGCGACGCCGCGCGCCCGTCCGCCCGTCCGGGCGACCAGACGCAGAGCGCCGCCGAGCTCGCCGAGCAGTGGGCGACCGACCCGCGCTGGGCCGGCCTGCAGCGCGACTACACCGCCGAGGACGTGGTCGCGCTGCGCGGCTCCGTGCGCGAGGAGCACACGCTCGCCCGCCGCGGCGCCGAGACGCTGTGGGACCTCATCCACACCGAGGAGTGGGTCGCCGCGCTCGGCGCGTTCACCGGCAACCAGGCCGTGCAGCAGGTGCGAGCAGGCCTCAAGGCGATCTACCTGTCCGGGTGGCAGGTCGCGGCCGACGCCAACCTCTCCGGCCAGACGTACCCCGACCAGTCGCTCTACCCCGCCAACTCCGTGCCCGCCGTCGTGCGCCGCATCAACAACGCGCTCTTGCGCGCCGACCAGATCGAGGCGGCCGAGCGCGCGGCGTCGGACGGGCAGCGGCCCGACCGCGACTGGCTCGCCCCGATCGTCGCCGACGCCGAGGCCGGGTTCGGCGGCCCGCTCAACGCCTACGAGCTCATGCACTCGATGATCGCCGCGGGCGCGGCGGGCGTGCACTGGGAGGACCAGCTCGCGTCCGAGAAGAAGTGCGGGCACCTCGGCGGCAAGGTGCTCGTGCCCACGAGCCAGCACATCCGCACGCTCAACGCCGCGCGCCTCGCGGCCGACGTCGCGGGCGTGCCGTCGATCGTCATCGCCCGCACGGATGCGCTCGCCGCGGACCTCCTCACGTCCGACGTCGACGAGCGCGACCAGCCGTTCCTCACCGGGGAGCGCACGTCCGAGGGCTTCTACCGGGTGCGCCCCGGCTTCGACGCGGTCGTCGCGCGCGGCCTCGCGTACGCGCCGTACTCCGACCTCATCTGGGTCGAGACGGGCGAGCCCGACCTCGAGCTCGCGCGGACGTTCGCCGAGGCGATCCACGCGCAGCACCCGGGCAAGAAGCTCGCCTACAACTGCTCGCCGTCGTTCAACTGGAAGAAGCACCTCGACGACGCCCAGATCGCGAGCTTCCAGAAGGAGCTCGCCGCGATGGGCTACGCGTTCCAGTTCATCACGCTGGCCGGCTTCCACGCCGTCTCGCACTCCATGTTCGAGCTCGCGCGCGGCTACAACGAGCGCGCGATGTCCGCCTACGTCGAGCTGCAGGAGGCCGAGTTTGCCTCCGAGGCCGACGGCTACACCGCCACCCGCCACCAGCGGGAGGTCGGCACCGGCTACTTCGACCGGGTCGCCACGGCTCTCAACCCCGACGCCGCCACCCTCGCGCTCGCCGGGTCCACCGAGACCGCCCAGTTCCACTAAGCCCCTCGCGAGGTAGAGGAGCGGTCCCGCGAGGTAGAGGCCTGGTCATGACCACGCCTCTACCTCGCGGGACCAGGGCTCTCCCTCGGCAGACCAGAGCTCTACCTCGCGACATCGACCTTCGGAGCACGCCATGACCACGCTGACCACGACCACCTCTCCCCCGTCGACCCCCGCGCCCGCGAGCGGCCCTCGCGTCACCGGGACCCTGCGCGTCACCGGCACGCTCGGCGAGCGCTACCGCGAGATCCTCACGCCCGAGGCGCTCGACTTCCTCACGCTGCTGCACGACCGGTTCGTGGCACGCCGCCACGAGCTCCTCATGGACCGCCAGCAGCGCCGGCAGGACGTCGCCGACGGCATCGACCCCGACTTCCGTCCGTCGACGCGGCCCGTGCGCGACGACCCGTCGTGGCGCGTCGCGGGCTCGGCCGGCGCGCCGGGCCTGGAGGACCGCCGCGTCGAGATCACCGGCCCGACCGACCCGAAGATGACGATCAACGCCCTCAACTCCGGCGCCAAGGTGTGGCTCGCGGACGCCGAGGACGCCTCCAGCCCGACGTGGCGCAACGTGATCGAGGGCCAGCTCGCGCTGCACGACGCGATCCGCGGGACGCTGACCCACACGGCCGGCTCGGGCGACCACCGCAAGGAGTACCGCCTGCGCTCGACGACGCTCACCGATCTCCCCACGATCGTGTTCCGCCCGCGCGGGTGGCACCTCATCGAGAAGCACATGCGGTACGTCGACCGGGCGGGCGTGAGCGTCTCGGCGTCGGCGTCGCTCGTGGACTTCGGGCTGTACCTGTTCCACAACGCGCACGAGCTCGTGGCGCGCGGGCGGGGGCCGTACTTCTACCTGCCCAAGCTCGAGGGCCACCGCGAGGCCCGGCTGTGGAACGACGTGTTCGTGCTCGCCCAGGAGTACCTCGGCCTGCCGCAGGGCACGATCCGCGCCACGGTGCTCATCGAGACGCTGCCCGCGGCGTTCGAGATGGAGGAGATCCTCCACGAGCTGCGCGACCACTGCGCCGGGCTGAACGCCGGGCGCTGGGACTACCTGTTCTCCGTGATCAAGGCGTTCCGCACGCGCGGCGACTCGTACGTGCTGCCCGACCGCGCGCAGGTCACCATGACCGCGCCCTTCATGCGCGCGTACACCGAGCTGCTCGTGCAGACGTGCCACCGGCGCGGCGCGCACGCGATCGGCGGCATGAGCGCGTTCATCCCGGACCGCCGTCGGCCGGACGTCACCGAGCGCGCGTTCGAGCAGGTGCGCGCGGACAAGCGCCGGGAGGCGACGGACGGGTTCGACGGCACGTGGGTCGCGCACCCCGACCTCATCGAGGTCGCGCGCACCGAGTTCGACGCGGTGCTGGGGGACGCGCCGAACCAGGTCTCGCGGCAGCGCGACGACGTCCGGGTGGGCCAGCACGAGCTGCTCGACATCGGGTCGGCCCGCCGGGCCGGGGCGACCGTCACCGCGGCGGGCCTGCGCTCGAACGTCTCCGTCGGGGTGCGGTACCTCGAGTCGTGGCTGCGCGGCGTCGGGGCCGCCGCGATCGACCACCTCATGGAGGACGCCGCGACGGCCGAGATCTCGCGGTCGCAGGTGTGGCAGTGGATCGCGTCCGGCACGCGCACCGAGAACGGCGTGCCGATCACGCGCGAGCGCGTCGAGGCGCTGCTCGCGGAGATCGTCGACGACCTGCCGCGCACCCCGGGGAACCGGATCGACGACGCGGCGCACGTGTTCCGCGCCGTCGCGCTCGCCGAGGACTTCCCGACGTTCCTCACCATCGGGGCGTACTCGCAGTTCCTCGTGGGCTCCGAGGTGGACCAGCCGTAGCGCGGTCTCCCGCCCTCCACGGCCTCGGTGCCGTCGCCCACCCGGCGGCGGCACCGAGGGCGTGCCCACGGGCGCGCGCCATCGCCCTCGACGGCGGGGACCGCAGTGTGGGAGCATCCGGCCACGCACGGTGGCACCTGTCGTCCGGGCGCCCGCCCGCACGACACCGGAGCACCATGAGCACCCCTGTGACGCCGCCGTCCTCGCCGACGCCCCCTCCCGGCCCGCCGTCCTCCTCCCCCGGCCCGGCCGCGCACCCGAACCCGTACGCGGCGCCGCCGTCCGCAGCGCACCCCGGCCCTCCGCACGCGGGCGCCCCGCAGCCCCTCGCACCGCGCCCAGGGCCGCCGTACCCCGGCGCTCCCCAGCCGGCCCCGCCGCGCGCGGCACCGGGGCGTGGTGGTCTGTCTCGGACGGCCGTCGGGCTGCTCGTCGGGGTCGTGTGCCTCGTCGTCGGCGGCGGGACGGGGTTCGCCGCGGGCGTCGCGACGGACGCGGGCGCCCGGATCGCCGCGTGGGTCGCGGCCCCGACCGACGACGCGTACGGCGACGAGTGGCCGGGCGACGGCTGGTCGGACGAGGACTGGTCCGAGGGCGACTGGGAGGGCACGGGCACGCGCGACGACCCGTGGCTGTTCGACGGGTACACGATCGGCGGCGAGGAGTGGGAGGTCCTCCTCGAGGAGCCGTACGAGGCGACCGCGGACGTGCTCGCGCACGACGACGTCAACGCCCCGCCGCCGGACGGCACCGAGTACTGGATCGTGCCCGTCACCGCCACCTACACCGGGTCCAGCTCGCAGGTGACCGCGTGGGGCGCGGTCGACGTCGGGTTCGTCGGCGACGACGGCGTCCACGCCGAGAGCGGGTGCGGCGCGGTGCCGCACGCGCTCGTGAGCACGGGCCTCATCGGCTCGGGCGACACCGTGACCGGCAACGTGTGCCTCGCGGTGCCGGCGGGCGCCCCCGGCCTCTGGACGCTCTCGCTGGAGCGGTACGAGCCCTGGTACCTGCGCGCGGCCGGCCCGCTCGCGGGCTGACCGCCCTGCGTCCGACCCGCTCGGTCCCCCGCGGGCCGGACGGCCCGTCAGCCCGCGGGACGCCGCGCGTCGAACACGTCGCGGTTCTCGCGGATGGTGCGCGTGTGGGCGAGCGCCCACTCGACCAGCGCGAGCACGGGCGGCAGCAGCGTCTCGCCGAGCCCTGTGAGCGCGTAGTCGACGCGCGGCGGCACGACGGCGTGCACGGTGCGGCTCACGAGGCCGTCCCGCTCGAGCTGGCGCAGGTTGAGGGTGAGCATGCGCTGCGAGATGCCGTCGATCCCGTGGAGCAGCTCGGTGAAGCGCTGCGGGCCGGCGGAGAGCATCCCCAGGATGAGGACGCTCCACTTGTCGCCCACCCGGTCGAGGACCGAGCGCACCTCGCTCGTCGCCTCCGCCGCGGCGCAGCCGCGGTCGACCGGGATGCCGTGGCGCTCGGCGAGCTCGCGCACCACCGGCACGTCCGTGCTGGGCGTCGTCGTCATGGGGGTCTCCGTCTTCTCCGGGTGCTGCTCCGTGTGCCTCACGCACACCGGTGTGCCTTTTGTACCGGTGCTCATGGTTACCCATCATGTGCCCAGGCACAAAGAGTGACCGGCCACCCTGGGCCGTCGCCGCCTCCTCTCGAAGGACTCACGCATGAACGTCGCCCTGTGGATCGCCTCCGGTCTGCTCGCCGCCGCCTTCCTCGGCGCCGGGCTCATGAAGGCCCTGCGCCCGATCCCCGTGCTCCAGGAGCAGATGCGGTGGGTCACGCCCGAGCGCGCGGCGGGCGTGCGCGCCATCGGGTGGCTCGAGGTGGCCGGCGCCGTCGGCGTGATCCTGCCCTGGGCGCTCGGCGTCGCGCCGGTGCTCACCCCCGTCGCCGCGGTCGGGCTCGCGCTCACGCAGGTCGGCGCGATCCCTCTGCACGTGCGCCTCGGCGAGGCCAAGGCCGTCCCGGCGAACGTGGTGCTGCTCGCCCTCGCGGTGTTCGTCGCCGTCGGCCGGTTCGCGGCGCCGTGACCCGCGGGCGGGCCGCGGCCCGCCCCCAGGCCGCCGCGGGGCTGCGGGGACCGCGCGGACGGCCTCGCGACAGGGCGACAGATCGGCCCTACCCCGACACTCTCGCGCGGCCGGCGGTCCGCTGGACAGCCCCGCGGCCTCCGCTACGCCGTCGCGACGAGCGGGTACCGGCGGCGCAGGACGAGGCGCTGCCCGAGGGTCCACGTCACCGTCACCAGCAGGTACAGACCCGCGGCGAGGGGCACGAAGCAGGCGATCACGGCGGTGACGAACTGCAGGGCACCGAGCGCGTTCTGCAGGCCCGGGCCGGAGAGCACCGCCGCACCGGACATGCTCGGCCCGGTGTCGGCGCCGGGCGTCGTCCGGGGCAGCGCGAGCCGACCGCCGGGCAGCGAGGCGCGGCGCGTGAGCTCGCCGACGAGGGCGATCGCGAGCACGACCACGCCGGCCACGACCACGGTCGGCACACCACCCGCCCCGAGCCCGCCGACGAGGCTCGAGCCCAGGGGCGCGCCGAACAGGGTGTGGCCGAGCAGCGCGTTGCTGTGGCCGGCGATCTCCGCGTGCAGGAACAGCGCGTAGACCACCCCGACCACGGGCGCCTGGGCCAGCATCGGGAGGCACCCCGCGAGCGGCGTCGTGCCCTCGCGGGTGTAGAGCTCCACGGTTGCGCGCCGCAGCCGCTCGGGGTCGTTCCGGTGCCGACGCTGGAGCTCGGCGAGCCGCGGTGCGAGACGCGCGCGGTCGCGCTCCGCCTTCGCCTGCGACACGCCGACGGGGACGAGCAGGGCGCGCACGGCGAGCGTCAGCAGGACGACGGCCGCCGCGGCCGCGGCGCCGCCCGCGAGGGGTTCGAGCAGGTCGGACAGGCCCATCAGCGCGCGGTACGCGGCGTCGAGCACGGTGGAGACGAGCGGGAGGTCGAGCAGGTTCATGGTGGTGTCCTCGGTCGAACGTGCGGGGTACGCGTTCGCCGATCACCCTGCGGTGGGCAGGCAGCAGCACGCCGCGCAGCGACGCGGGTGCGGGTGGGGTCCCTCGGCCGGGTGATCAGCCGAGGAGTCGGCCGGGAGCCCGGGGTCGGGCACGACCCGGGGCGTCCGGGTCGCTCTGCGTGACGGCGGGACCGACGTCGACCGTGTCGCGCAGGCGGCCCGCGGGGCGAGCCGCCACACCGAGCGCGAGGGGTGCGCCCCAGCGCGCGGCCACGGCAGCCACGGCCGCGACGAGGGCGGTGGCGCCGAGGAGGAAGAGCGTGGCCGTGAGGGTCGACGTGCCGAGCAGGAGCGTGAGCGCGGAGGCGAGGTCGCGCGCCACGACGAGCAGGTCGTTCATCGCACCGCCTCCTCTCCGGGCCGTCGGGGCCCCGTAGGGCCCGCCGTCGGGCCCGTCGTGGAGCCCGTCGGTGAGGTCAGCCTAGGCCACGTCGAGCGCCGCCCACTCGTCGTCGGTGAGCAGGCGCGACCGGATGATGAAACGCACGCCCTCGGGCGCCTCCACGCTGAACCCGGCGCCGCGGCCGGGCACGACGTCGATCGTCAGGTGGGTGTGCTTCCAGTACTCGAACTGTGCGCGGCTCATCCAGACGGGCACGACGAACCGGCCCGCCGCGCCGTCCGCCCCGGTGGGACCGCCCACGGCGGGACCGTCCGCGCCGAGACCGGACGCGTCGGGGCCGGGCGCGTCGACGACGAGGTCGCCGAGGTGCACGTCGGCGTCGCCGAGCAGGAAGTCGCCCTGCGGGTAGCACATGGGCGACGACCCGTCGCAGCACCCGCCCGACTGGTGGAACATGAGCTCGCCGTGGACCGTCCGCAGCCGCGCGAGCAGCGCCGCGGCGTCGTCGGTGAGCGCGACGCGCGCGGGTGTCGCGCCAACCGGACGGACCGAGGGAACGTCGTCGACCACGGGACCCTCCACGTGTCGGCCGACCAGGCGATCCCGGCGCCGCGAGCCGGTGGTCCTGGTCCGTCCGGACGGCCGGACGAGCCAAGACCACCTGCTCGGCGGCCGGGGGGAGCCGAGCCCGTGGTCGGTAGGCGGGCAGGGCGGGTGGGGTTGGTCTAGAAGAAGCCCAGCTTCTGGGCCGAGTAGGAGACGAGGAGGTTCTTCGTCTGCTGGTAGTGGTCGAGCATCATCTTGTGGTTCTCGCGCCCGACGCCGGAGCCCTTGTACCCGCCGAACGCGGCGGCGGCGGGGTACGCGTGGTAGCAGTTCGTCCACACGCGTCCGGCCTCGATGGTGCGGCCCGCGCGGTAGGCGGTGTTGCCCGACCGCGACCAGACGCCGGCCCCGAGCCCGTACAGGGTGTCGTTGGCGATCGTCATGGCGTCGTCGAAGTCGGAGAAGTCGGTCACCGCGACGACGGGCCCGAAGATCTCCTCCTGGAAGATCCGCATCGAGTTCTTGCCCTCGAAGATCGTGGGCGTCACGTAGTACCCGCCCGCGAGGTCGCCGCCGAGCTCGGCGCGCGACCCGCCCGTGAGGACCTTCGCGCCCTCGGCCTTGCCGATCTCGATGTACGACAGGATCTTCTCGAGCTGGTCGTTCGACGCCTGCGCGCCGATCATCGTCTCGGTGTCGAGCGGGTTGCCCTGCCGCACGGCCTTCGTGCGCTCGATCGCGTCGCCGAGGAACGTGTCGTAGATCGACGACTGGATGAGGGCGCGCGACGGGCACGTGCACACCTCGCCCTGGTTGAGGGCGAACATCGTGAACCCCTCGAGCGCCTTGTCGTAGAAGTCGTCGCGCGCGTCGGCCACGTCGGAGAAGAAGATGTTCGGCGACTTGCCGCCGAGCTCGAGCGTGACCGGGATGATGTTCTGGCTCGCGTACTGCATGATCAGGCGGCCCGTCGTCGTCTCGCCCGTGAACGCGATCTTGCGGATGCGCGGGCTGGACGCGAGCGGCTTGCCCGCCTCGACGCCGAACCCGTTCACGACGTTCACCACCCCGGGCGGCAGCAGGTCCCCGATGATGTCCATGAGGAAGAGGATCGACGCGGGCGTCTGCTCGGCGGGCTTGAGCACGACGCAGTTGCCCGCCGCGAGCGCCGGGGCGAGCTTCCACACGGCCATGAGGATCGGGAAGTTCCACGGGATGATCTGGCCGACGACGCCGAGCGGCTCGTGGAAGTGGTACGCGATGGTGTCCTCGTCGATCTCGGAGATCGACCCCTCCTGCGCGCGGATCGCGCCCGCGAAGTAGCGGAAGTGGTCGATCGCGAGCGGGATGTCGGCGGCGAGCGTCTCGCGGACGGGCTTGCCGTTCTCCCACGACTCGGCGACGGCGATCCGCTCGAGGTTCTCCTCCATGCGGTCGGCGATCTTGTTGAGGACGTTGGCGCGCTCGGTCGCGCTCGTGCGGCCCCACGACCGGGCGGCGCCGTGCGCGGCGTCGAGCGCGCGCTCGATGTCGTCGGCGGTGCCGCGCGCGACCTCGGTGAAGGTCCGGCCCGTCACGGGGCTCGGGTTCTCGAAGTACTGCCCGCCGGCCGGCGCGACGTACTCGCCGCCGATCCAGTGGTCGTACCGGGCCTTGTACTCGGCGATCGCCCCGTCCGTGCCGGGGGCTGCGTAGACCGTCATCGTCTGCCTCCTCGCAGTGCTGACTCGCAGTGCTGGTCCTCGCCGCGCCCTGGGGGAGGTCGCCGTCGGGCGGGGAGCGTCCGACGGCGGTGCGCGACCCGGCGCCTCGTCGCGCCGTGGGGCCGACGGTAGGCGGCGCAGGGTTGCAGGACCGTTGCAGCGGATGGCTCCCGCCCGAGCTCAGTCGAGCTCGTCGTCGAGCAGGTCGAGGTGGGCGCGGGCGCGCAGCCACAGCGGGCTGCCGTGGTCCGCGACGCGCTGCAGCCGCGTCCACGCGGCGTGGTCCTCGGCGCCGTCGTCGGTGCGCGTCCACGCGTCGAGCACGTCGGCGCCGCCCGCGGCCACGACGGCGGTGCGCAGCTCGGCCGCGAGCTCCGCGCGCAGGTGCTCGACGGCGGGCGCGCCCGAGCGCGGCAGGAGCGGCGCGCGGTAGGCGGCGACGGCGCCGCGGACGTCGCCCACCGCGAGGTGGTCGCGCACGACGTCGGCGTCGGTCCGCAGGGGTCGGGCGAGCCGGTAGGGGCGCGACCCCGCGAGGAGCGCGCCCGCGACGCGCCGCAGGCGCGACACCTCGGCGCGGACGGTCACGTCGGAGAGCTCGCCGGGGTGCAGCAGGACGGCGAGCTCGTCGGCGGACAGCCCGCGGGGGTGCGTCGCGAGGAGCACGAGGATCTCGGCGTGGCGCAGCGAGAGGCGGTGGTCGAGACCGTCCGGCGAGCGCAGCACGGGCGCCGTCCCGAGCACGAGCAGCTCGGGCGCGCCGTCGCGGGGCGGTCCCGGGAGCCGGCCCGGGCCGTCGTCGGGCCCCGTCGCCGCGGCGCGCTGGGCGAGCTCGCGCTCGAGGCTCAGCACCGTCGCGCGCACGAGCGACAGCACGACGCCCGACGCGGCGGACTGGCGCCCCGTCACGTCGAGGACCCCGAGGACGCGCCCGCTCGCGGGGTCGTGGACGGGCACGGCCGTGCAGCTGAACGCCTGCACGGGGCGGGAGAAGTGCTCGGCGCCGAGGACCTGGACAGGGCTGCGCGTCGCGAGCGCGGTGCCGGGCGCGTTCGTCCCGACCCGTTCCTCGCGCCAGACCGACCCCTCGACGAACCCGACGCGGTCGACGGCGTCGCGCAGCGCCCGGTCGCCCTCGACCCACAGGAGGCGGCCCGCGTCGTCGGACACGGCGACGACGAGGCCGTCGTCGGCGGCGGCGTCGACCACGAGCTCGCGCACGACCGGCATGACGCCCGCGAGCGGGTGCGCCTCGCGGTAGGCGACGAGGTCGTCGTGGGCGAGGCCCGAGTCGGTGCGGGGCGCCTCCGGGTCGACGCCGCTGTGCACGGACCGGCGCCACGAGTCGGCGACGAGCGGGTGGACGCCGCGCGGGAGGACGCCGTGGTCGAGGAACGAGCGGTAGGCGGCGCGGACGGAGCGCGGGTCGCGGCGCGCGTCGGGGCGGCGCGGGTGCTCCTCGGAGCGGGGCGGCGGTGCGGGAGTGCGCGGCACGGGACCTCCACGTCGTCGTGCGGTGCTGGGGCCAGTGTAGGTCGCGCGGGATCCGGCGCGAGCGGGCGTCAGCCGGTGCCGGGCGCCGCGGGACCGGCGACCTCGCGCGCGACGCGGCGCAGGGCGCCGAGCACGACGGTGGTCGCGGCGGTCGGCGCGGCCCCGCGGCGCACGGCCGCGTACACCGGGCGGGTGCGGGGCGCGTGGAGCGGGCGCGCGTCGACGGCGTACCGCGGGTCGACGGCGAGGCCCGGCAGCAGCGCGACGGACAGCCCGGCCTCGACGTGCGCGAGCAGCAGCTCGTAGCTGGGCAGCCGGGCGACGACGCGCGGCTCGAAGCCGGCCTCGCGGCACGCGCTCTCGACGAGCGTGGACAGGTAGCGCCCGGGGAGGTCGGCCGCCCACGGCGCGTCGGCGAGGCGCGCGAGGTCGGCCGGCTCGCCGGGGGCCCGGTCGCCGCGCGCCGTGACGAGCACGACCGGGTCCTCGAGCAGCGGGACGGTCGCGACGTCGGGCCCGGCGAGCAGCGCGCCGTCGAGCAGGTCGGCGGTCACCGCGACGTCGACGTCCCCCCGCCGGAGCGCGGGCCCGCTCTCGCGCGGGTCGAGCTCGTCGACCTCCACCTCGACGCGCGGGTGCTCGACGGCGAGCCGCGCCGCGAGCGGGATGACGAGCGCGCGCACCGCGCTCGAGAACGCGGCGACGCGCACGACGCCGCCCGGCTCGCCGTCGGGGTGGGCGAGCTCGGCCTCGGCGAGCGCCATCTGGTCGAGGATGACGCGCGCGTGCCGGGCCAGCGTGCGCCCGGCGGGCGTGAGGCGGACGCGTCGGCCCGTGCGCTCCAGGAGGCGCGCGCCGGTCTCGGCCTCGAGCGCGGCGAGCTGCGCGGAGACGGCGGACGGGCTCAGGTGGAGAGAGGCACCGACGGCGCGCACGGTCCCGAGGCTCTCGAGCCGCGCGAGGATCTGCAGGCGTCCCGCGTTGAGCACGTGCGCATCCTTTCTGTGCGGCTTCTCCGCACAGACTGTACGCAGACTCGCGCTGTACGCGCACAGCGGCGCGTCCCTACGCTCCGAGCATGACGTTCCCGCCCTCCCCCGCGCCCGCACCGCCGTCCGCCCCGTCCCCCGGCGGGGGCCGGGCCGCCGCGGACGACGCCGCGCGGTTCTGGGCCGACGCCGACCGTCACCTCGTGCGGTACGGCGGGCCGTTCACGCCGGAGATCGTCGAGAGCGCGGCGGGCAGCTTCGTCACGACGGCCGACGGGCGCCGGGTCCTCGACTTCACGTCCGGGCAGATGAGCGCGATCCTCGGGCACAGCCACCCGGCGATCGTCGAGACGGTGCGCCGCCAGGTCGGGACGCTCGACCACCTGTTCTCCGGGATGCTGTCGCGCCCGGTCGTCGACCTCGCGCGCCGGCTCGCGGGCACGCTGCCCGACCCGCTCGAGAAGGTGCTCCTGCTCACGACCGGGGCCGAGTCGAACGAGGCCGCGATCCGGCTGGCGAAGCTCGTCACGGGGCGGCACGAGGTCGTCTCGCTCGCGGGGTCGTGGCACGGCATGACGCACGCCGCGGCCGCCGCGACGTACAGCGCGGGCCGCCGCGGCTACGGCCCGACGGCGCCCGGCAACCTCGTCATCCCCGTGCCCAACGCGTACCGGCCCGACCACCTCGCGCCCGACGGCACGCACGACTGGCGCCGCCAGCTCGACCTCGCGTTCGACCTCGTCGACGTGCAGTCGACGGGCAGCCTCGCGGCGTGCCTCGTCGAGCCGATCCTCAGCTCGGGCGGGATCGTCGAGCTCCCACCGGGCTACCTCGCGGCGCTGCGCGACAAGTGCCACGAGCGCGGGATGCTCCTGATCCTCGACGAGGCGCAGACGGCGCTGTGCCGCACGGGTTCCTGGTACGCGTTCGAAGGGCGCGACGGCGAGGAGCCCGTGGTGCCGGACATCCTCACCCTCTCCAAGACCCTCGGCGCCGGGCTCCCGCTCGCCGCGGTCGTCACGAGCGCCGAGATCGAGGCCCGCGCGCACGAGCGCGGCTTCCTCTTCTTCACGACGCACGTCTCGGACCCGCTCGTCGCGGCGGTCGGCACCACCGTGCTCGACGTGCTCCAGGCCGAGCGGATGGACGCGCGCGTCCGGGTGCTGGGCGACCGGCTGCGCGCCGGGCTGCTCGACCTCCAGGACCGCCACGCGACGATCGGCGACGTCCGCGGGCGCGGGCTGCTCCAGGGCATCGAGCTCGTGCTCGACCGCGAGACGAAGGAGGGCGCCGACGCGCTCGGCGCGCTCGTCACCCGGCGGGCGCTCGAGCTCGGGCTCCACATGAACGTCGTGCAGCTCCGCGGCATGGGCGGCGTGTTCCGCATCGCGCCGCCGCTGACGGTGAGCGAGGACGAGCTCGACCTCGGTCTCGGGCTGCTCGACCAGGCGCTCGGCGACGCGACGCGCGAGCTCCTGGGCTGACCGCCCGTCATCCGGGCGGGTCGGCCACCCGGCGCGCGCCGACGGCGAGCACCCCGTCGCGCACGACCGTCACCGGGCCCAGCGCGCGGACGTCGAGCGACGCGCGCACGCCGTCGAGGACCCGGTCGTCGGCGCCGTCGGGCGTCTGATGGACGAGCCAGAGCGCTCCGCCCGGGACGAGCAGCGCGGCGAGGGCGCTCGCCTCGGCGTGGGCCACGCGCGTCCAGAAGACGTTGACGTCCACCGCGAACGCGATGTCGAACGGGCCGCCGGGGACGTCCGGACCGCCGGTCGCCGCGAGCTCCCCGCGCCGCACGACGAGGCGGCCGTCGTCGACAGCGACCCGGTTGCGCGCCGTCGTGCGGGCGACCGCCGTGGCGGACCGGTCGAGCGCGACGTACCGCACGCCGGGGTGGGTGGCGAGCACGAGCTCGGCGGCGGCTCCCGGGCCGGGTCCGATCTCGAGCACGGCCTCGTCGCCGCGGAGGTCGAGCAGCTCGACGGCGCGCCGCACGCGCTCCGGGACGGTCGCGGTCACGCGTCCAGTGTGGCTCCCGGAGCGAGCGTCCGCAGCGTGCGTTTACACCGTCTCAGCATGCGTCGTCCGCCTTCCGTGATGCGGACGGCCGACCTAGCCTGACGAGCGAACGCCCACCACGCGCCCGGAGGACACCATGCCCGCACCGCTCGACACCAGCGAGAAGATCACGCAGTACGCCCACCCCGACCGCCTCGTGAGCACCGACTGGCTCGCCGAGCACCTGGGCGAGCCGGGCGTCGTCGTCGTCGAGTCCGACGAGGACGTGCTGCTCTACGAGACCGGGCACATCCCCGGCGCGGTGAAGATCGACTGGCACACCGACCTCAACGACCCCGACACCCGGGACTACATCGACGGCAAGGGCTTCGCCCAGCTCCTCGGCAGCAAGGGCATCGCGCGCGACACGACGATCGTCGTCTACGGCGACAAGAACAACTGGTGGGCGGCCTACGCGGCGTGGGTCTTCACGCTGTTCGGCCACGAGGACGTGCGCCTGCTCGACGGCGGCCGCGGCAAGTGGATCGCCGAGGGCCGCGAGGTCACGACCGACGTCCCCGAGCCGGTCGCGGTCGAGTACCCGGTCGTCGAGCGCGACGACGTGACGATCCGCGCGTTCAAGGAGGATGTCCTCGCCCACATCGGCAACGGGCCGCTCGTCGACATCCGCTCCCCGCAGGAGTACACGGGCGAGCGCCTGCACATCCCGGACTACCCGGAGGAGGGCGTGCTGCGCGGCGGCCACATCCCGACGGCGCGCAACGTGCCGTGGGCGACGGCGGTCGCGGAGGACGGCACCTACAAGTCGCGCGAGCAGCTCGAGGCGATCTACCAGGAGGGCGGCCTCGGCCTCGCGACGGACGACGAGGTCGTCACGTACTGCCGCATCGGCGAGCGGTCGAGCCACACGTGGTTCGCGCTCACGTACCTGCTCGGTTTCGACAAGGTCCGCAACTACGACGGCTCGTGGACCGAGTGGGGCAACGCCGTGCGCGTGCCGATCGTCAAGGGCGAGGAGCCCGGCGAGGCCCCGGCGTCGCTCAACTGACCCGCGTCCCGCGCGAGCGTGCCCGACGGCGCGCGGCCCGTCCTCCACGACGGACCGCGCGCCGTCGGCGTGCCGCGGGCATACGACGCGTCCGCGGAGCGTTCCGCACGGTGGGACTGCCGTCCCGCCGCCCCGGCCCCGATGCGAGGATCGCCCCCATGAGCTCCCCCTCCGACGCTTCGCCCGACCTGCCCGCGACGCTCGCGGAGATCCGCGAGGACTTCCTCGCGATGCCGGAGCGCGAGCGCCTCCAGCTGCTGCTCGAGTTCGCGAACGAGCTGCCCGACCTCCCCGAGCGCTACGCGAGCGCGCCCGGTCTGCTGGAGCGGATCGAGGAGTGCCAGTCGCCGGTGCGGGCCTTCGCGGAGGTCGACGACGCGGGCGTCGTGCACTTCTACGCGACCGCCCCGGCCGAGGCCCCGACGACGCGCGGCTTCGCGTCGATCCTCGCGCAGGGCCTCTCGGGCCTGACGGTGCAGGAGGTGCTCGACGTGCCCGACGACTTCCCGATGTCGATCGGCCTGACGCGCGCGGTGAGCCCGCTGCGCATCGGTGGCATGAACGGCATGCTCACGCGCGCCAAGCGCCAGGTCCGGGAGCAGGTAGCGGCCCGCGGCTGACGGGAGTCCCACCCGGACCCGCCGAACATGCGGTTGCCGCCCGCCCGGCCGCCGCGACGGGACACCTCCGCATGGTCGGCGTCGGTCGGGTCAGGGGCGTCAGTCGCGGAGGGCCAGGCGTCGCGCCAGGACGGCGCAGACGACGAGCTGGAGCTGGTGGAAGACGATCACCGGCACGGCGACGACGCCGGCGACCGCGACGGGGAACAGCACGCTCGCCATGGGCAGGCCCGTCGCGAGCGACTTCTTCGACCCGCACATGAGCAGCGCGACCCGGTCCTCGGTCGAGAGCCCCAGCGCCGCGCCGCCCCACCACGTGGCCGCGAGCATCACGGCGAGCACGATCGCGCTGACCACGAGCAGCGCGATGATCGACCACCCGGACACGCTGGACCACACGCCCGCCGAGGACGCCGCCGCGACCGCGCCGAACACCACGACGAGGATCGTGCCGCGGTCGACGCCGAGCGTGAGCCAGCGCCGCGCCCGGACCCAGTCCCCCGCCCAGGGCTGGAGGAGCTGCCCGACGACGAACGGCAGCAGCAGCTGGAGCAGCACGGTGCGCAGCCCGCCGAGCCCGCCCGTGGGCCCGTCGGCTCCCCCGCCCGTCCCCGTCATGAGCCACAGCACGAGCAGCGGGGTGATCACCATGCCCGCGACGTTCGACACCGTCGCGCCGCAGATCGCCCCGGCGACGTTGCCGCGCGCGACGGACGTGAACGCCACGGACGACTGTACGGTCGACGGGAGCAGGGAGAGGTAGAGCATGCCGGCGGCGAGCGGCGCCCCGACGAGCGGCTCGATCGCCCACGCCGTGACGAGCCCGAGCACCGGGAAGACGACGTACGTCGCGGCGAGGATCCCGCCCTGCAGGCGCCAGTTGCGCAGCCCGGCCCAGACCTCCCGCGTGGACAGGCGCATGCCGTAGACGAGGAAGAGGACGGTGACCGCGACGTCCGCGGCGGCGTCGACCACGCGCTGCGCGCCCGGCCCCACGGGCACGACGAGCCCGAGCACGAGCACCACGAGCAGCGTCACGACGAAGGGGTCGACCCACCTGCTCAGGACTGCGCGCACGGGGACCGAGCCTAGCCCGGCGCACGACCCGGGACGGCACCCGCCCGGCAGGCGCCCCTCGTCCCGGCCCGGAGCGCCGGACCGGGCCGCCCCGTCCGGTCAGAACAGCGTGTAGCCGCCGTCGACCGTGATGACGGCGCCCGTCATGAAGCTCGACGCCGCGCTCGCGAGGAAGACGACGGGCGGCCCGATCTCCTCCGGCTCCGCCCAGCGCTGCATCGCGGCGGGCGCGACGCAGTCGTCGTGGTACTCCGGCCGGTCCACCGGCGACGCCTCGGTGCGCACGTACCCGGGCGCCACCGCGTTCACGCGGATGCCGTGCGGTGCCCACTCGGCGGCGAGGCCCTTGGTGAGCTGGTGCACCGCCGCCTTGGACGCGAGGTACGCGGGCTGCCAGCGGGGCCGGTTGACGATCGACGCGGACATCGAGCCGACGTTGACGATCGTCCCCGGCCGGCCCTGCGCGACGAGTTCCCGGGCGACGGCGCGCGAGCAGTACCAGACGCCGTCGAGGTTGGTGGCGAGCGTGCGGTGCCAGACGTCGTCGCCGATCTCGAGGGCCGCGCCGCCGATCGACACGCCCGCGTTGTTGACGAGCAGGTCGACCGTGCCGAGGTCGGCGGCGGCGCGCACGACGACGTCGTCCACCTGCAAGCGGTCGGTGACGTCGAGCACGTAGCCGCGGGCGTCGGTGCCGGCCTCCCGGAGCGCGGCGGCGGCCTCGTCGGCCGCCGCCGCGGTGGTCGCCGTGACCGCGACGCGGGCCCCCGCCTCGCCGAGCGCACGGGCGACGGCGCGCCCGATGCCGCGGCTGCCGCCGGTGAGCAGGGCCGTGCGGCCGACGAGCGAGAACGAGTCGAGGACGGTCACGCGGGACAGTCGACCACGGGGCGCGTCAGAAGTCGAAGAGGTCCTCGAGCCAGGACTCCTTCTTCTTGCGCTTGCGGTAGCGGGGGTCGTAGCCGTCGCGGCCGTCGTACCGGCGGTCCCGGTCGTCGCGGTACCGGTCGTCGCGGGAGCGCTCGTCGTACCGGTCGTCGCGGTACCGGTCGTCGCGGTAGCGGTCGCGGTCGTCCTCGCGGCGGTCGCCGTACCGCTCCCCGGAGCGCGGGGCGGGGCTGCCGTAGTCCACGGCGGCGGCCGGCGGGTACGACGTCGGGGCGGGCGCGGCAGGGGCGGGCGGCGCGGCGGCGGCCGGACCCGCGGCCTCGGCGGCGATCTCGCCCTCCACCGAGCGGTCGATGATCTTGTCCAGCTCGCCGCGGTCGAGCCACACGCCGCGGCACGTGGGGCAGTAGTCGATCTCCACGCCCTTGCGCTCGGTCATGACGAGCACGGTCTGGTCGGTGGGGCACAGCATGTCTGCCTCCTCGCGAGATGGGCCGGGCGCGGTCGGCGCCCGCACCGGTACTGCGCAGTCCAACGCGGCTCCGGCGCGAGCGGTTCCCGGCCGGGCAGGCTGCCGGTGCGGCTCAGCCCGTGCGGCGCTCGCTCGCGAGGCGGTCGCGCAGCTCGTCGGCGAGGTGCACCTCGTCGTCGAGGGCGGCGAGCGCGTCGGCCACGCGCGGGAGGAAGTCGGCCCCGGCGCGGAACCACTCCGCGCCCTCGAGGAACCGTGCGGCGGCCGCGTCGTCGTGCAGGGCCAGCGCGAGGTCGGCACGGAGCACCAGGGCGCGGAACCGGACGCGCTCGGCGACGGTGCGGGTCCGCACGCCCTCGGCAGCGAAGGCCCGGTCCAGGACCTGGGCGGCACCGGCCGGGTCTCCCGCCGCGCGGAGGATGCGCGCGTGCTCCAGGGCTCGACCCAGGTCCGGCGGTTCCTCGGCGCCGCGGCGGGGCAGCCCGGGCACGAAGGCCCCACCAGCCACGCCGTACCTCCCGCCTCCCGCTGACAGCGCGCCCACACTAACCCTGGACGTGCGGCCCGGCACGGCGGGAGACGGGAGGTCGACGGGTCAGCGCTGCACGCGCGCGCTGCCGCCCGACGCGAGCTTCCGGACCTCGGCGAGGGACGCCGTCGACGTGTCGCCGGGGGTCGTCATCGCGAGCGCCCCGTGCGCCGCGCCGTACTCGACGGCCTCCTGGATCGAGCCGAGCTCCATGAGCCCGTACGCGAGGCCCGACGCGAACGAGTCGCCGCCGCCCACGCGGTCGAGGATCTCCAGGCCGGGGCGGTGCGTCGCCTCCGCGAAGCCCTGCACGCGCGACCACGCGATCGCGCCCCAGTCGTTGACCGTCGCGGTCCGCACCCCGCGCAGCGTCGTCGCGACGACCTGGAAGTTCGGGTACTCCTCGGCCGCGCGCGTGATCATCGCGCGGAACGCGGACGTGTCGAGGTCGGTGAGGTTCTCGTCGACGCCCTCGACCTCGAACCCGAGCGACGCGGTGAAGTCCTCCTCGTTGCCGATCATCACGTCGACGTACCGCGCCAGGCGGCGGTTCACCTCCTGCGCGCGCTCGACGCCGCCGATGCCCTTCCACAGCGAGGGGCGGTAGTTGAGGTCGTAGGAGACGACCGTGCCGTGGCGGCGGGCGGCGGCCATCGCCGCCTCCGCGACGTCGGCGGACGACTCCGACAGCGCGGCGAAGATGCCCCCGGTGTGGAACCACCGGACGCCGCTGCCGAACACGGCGTCCCAGTCGACGTCGTCGGGCCGGAGCTGGGCGATCGCGGTGTTGCCGCGGTCGGAGACGCCGACCGCGCCGCGCACCCCGAAGCCGCGCTCGGTGAAGTTGAGCCCGTTGCGCACCGTGCGGCCGATGCCGTCGTCCTCGCGCCACCGGACCCAGCGCGTGTCGAGGCCGCCCGTCAGCATGAGGTCCTCGACGAGGCGCCCGACCTCGTTGTCCGCGAGCGCGGTGACGATCGCGCCGCGCAGGCCGAACGCGCGGCGCAGGCCGCGCGCGACGTTGTACTCGCCGCCGCCCTCCCACACGTCGAAGCTGCGGGCCGTCTTGATGCGGCGCTCCCCCGGGTCGAGGCGCAGCATGACCTCGCCGAGCGCGACGACGTCGTAGGCGCAGTCGGCCGCGGGGCGGACGGCGAGCGGGGCGCGGGCGGTGGTCGTGTCGGTCATGGGTCAGGCTCCTTCGGCGGGGTGGGGGGCGGTCGCGGCGAGTGCGACGGCCTCGCGCGTGCGTCGGGTGATCTCGGCGGTGTCGCCCGCGCGCACGAGCGCGGCGTCGACCATCCAGGAGCCGCCGGCGGCGAGCACGGCGGGCAGGGCGAGGTAGTCGAGCAGGTTGGCGGCGCTCACGCCGCCGGTCGGCACGAACCGCAGGCCGGGGAACGGCGCGGAGAACGCCTTGACCGCGGCCGGCCCGCCGACGACGTTCGCGGGGAACAGCTTGACGACGTCGAGGCCGAGGTCGAGCGCGGCGATGACGTCCGACGGCGTCGCGACGCCGGGGACGACGGGCACGCCGAGCTCCTGGGCGCGACGCACGACCCCGGCGGAGAGGCCGGGCGAGACGAGGAACCGCGCCCCGGCGTCGACGGCCTCGTCGACCTGGGCGGCCGTGACGACGGTGCCCGCCCCGACCAGCACGTCGGGCACCTCGCGCGCGACCGCCTCGATCGCCGCGCGCGCCCCGGCGGTCCGGAACGTGACCTCGGCGACGGGCAGGCCGCCGTCGCGCAGCGCGCTCGCGACGAGGACGCCCTGCGCCGCGTCGTCGACCACGACGACCGGTACGACGCGGGCACGGGCGATCCCCTCCAGGGGTCCCAGGGGTGACATCCAGGCTCCGTTTCGCTATGGTGAACAAGTGTTGTTCACTACGGAACGCACTCTAGGCGAAGGAGTCACCATGGCGGAAGCCGGCCGTGCGCCGTCGGGCACCCCGGGGTCGGCCGAGAGCCCGCTCGGCAGCGTCGACAAGGCCCTCGTCGCGCTCGAGGCGCTCGCCGCGGCCGGCCCCGACGGCGTCGCGCTCGGGGACCTCGCGCGCTCGCTCGGGCTGCACAAGGCGTCGCTGCACCGCACGCTCGCGGCCCTGCGGTTCCGCGGGTACGCCGAGCAGGACGCCACGACCGGCGACTACCGCCTCGGCCCCGCGGCGACGGCGCTCGCGACGGTCTACCTCGGCGAGGAGAACCTCCCCGCGCTCCTGCACCCGGTGCTCGTCGCGGTGTGCCGCGCGACCGACGAGCTCGTGCACCTCGGCACACTCGCCGGGACCGAGATCGTCTACCTCGACAAGGTCGAGCCGGCGCGCGCCGTCCGCGTCTGGTCGGCCGTCGGGCGCCGCCGCCCGGCGGCGACCACCGCGCTCGGGCGCGCGCTGCTCTCCCAGCGGACCCTCGACGACGGCGCGCTCGCCTGGTACGCCGCCGCCGCGCCCGAGGACCACCCCGTCACGCCCGCCGCGCTCCGGGCGACGTGCGAGGCCACGCGCGCGACGGGGTTCGCCACGGAGACGGAGGAGAACGAGCCGGGCATCAGCTGCGTCGCCGTCCCGGTCCTGCGCGCCGGGCAGCCGGTCGCCGCCGTCAGCGTCACGGCGCCTGCCGAGCGGCTCGGCCCGCGACGGCGGCGGGAGATCGAGACGGTCCTGCGGGAGGTCGTGCCGCCCCTGCTGCCCCCGACCCTGGCGGTGCCCGACGCCGTGCTCCGCGGCTCCGGCGACGGGGCGACCCGCCGACCGGCGACGGACGCCGCGCTGTGAGAGAGTTCAACCGCAGCACGACGGAATGACGGAAGGGCCCGCGCGATGACCGTCCTCGTGGCGTACAACGACTCCCCGCAGGGCGAGACCGCATTCCGGGCGGCCGTCGCCGAGGCGGTCCACCGCTCGACCGCGCTCGCCGTCCTCGTGCTCACGCCGCAGGACGCCGACGCGGGCGTCCCCGCGAGCCTCGCGCACCTGCTCGACACGCTCCCCGCCCAGGTCGCGCGCCCCGAGGTGTCGTACCGCCCCGAGCACCGCGACCCGGCCGAGGCGATCATCGACGAGGCCGAGCGCACGACCCCCGACCTCGTCGTCGTGGGGGCGCGCAAGCGCTCGCCTGTCGGCAAGTTCCTGCTCGGCAGCACCACGCAGCGCGTCCTGCTGGACTCGCCCGTCCCCGTGCTCGTCGTCAAGGCGTCCCACTGACGGACGCCGTCGCGCGGCCGCCCGGTCGCCCGGACGGCCGCGCTGCCCGGCTCAGCCCTGCGCGACGGCGGCCCGCAGCCCGTCGACGAGCGGCGTCGTCGGGCGGCCCAGGAGCCGGCGCAGGTCCTCGGTGACCTCGGCGAGGAGGCCGTCGCGGATGTTGCCGTCCAGCGCGACGACGAACCCCGCCGTCCCCTCGTCCAGGCCGGCGCCCAGCAGGAGCGCGCGGTGCTCGTCGGGCGACACGCGCCGGTAGACGACGGGGCGCCCGAGCACCTCGGCGGCCGCAGCAGCCAGGTCGTCGTACGTCCACGCGACGTCGCCGCTCAGCTCGTACACGGCGCCCGCGTGCGCGGACGCGTCCTCGTGCGCGGCGAGCGCGACGACGGCCGCCGCCTCGGCGAAGTCCGCGCGGCTCGCGCTCGCGACGCGGCCGTCGCCCACGCTCGCGACGATCTCGCCGGACTCGCGCGCGCCGAGCACGTCGCCGACGTAGTTCTCGGTGTACCAGTTGTTGCGCAGGACCGTCGTGGCGAGGCCCGAGGCGGCGAGGAGCTCCTCGGTCGCCTTGTGCTCGGGTGCGAGCACGAGCGCGGACGTCGTCGCGTGCGGGGCGCTCGTGTAGACGACGCGCGCGACCCCGGCGGCCCGCGCGGCGTCGACGACGTTGCGGTGCTGCTCGACGCGCTGCCCCACCTCGGAGCCGGAGACGAGCACGAGGACGTCCACCCCGGCGAGCGCCGGGGCGAGCGTCTCGGGCCGTGCGTAGTCGGCCTCGCGGACCTCGACGCCGCGGTCAGCAAGGTCCGCGACCTTGGCGGTCGTGCGCGCGAGCGCGACGACCTGGGACGCGTCGGCCCCGCGGGCGAGGAGGGACTCGACGACGAGGCGGCCGAGGTGGCCGCTGGCTCCGGTGACGGCGATGGACATGCGCGGGCTCCTTCGAGTGCGGGGTGCGCGGCCGGTCGGCCGCACGACCACCAGCATGCGCTTACTTTTCGTAAGTGCATATCAATAGAGAGTGCGTTCTATCTCACAGCGCTTTCCGCGCGAGCGCGCCGTATCCTGGGGCGATGACGACCGACGCCCGCCCCGCGGAGGACACCGGACCCACCGACGCGATGGTGGCCGACGTCTTCCAGCGCGGCTGCACCTCGCGCCACGTGCTCGAGGCGGTGACCGGGCGCTGGGGCGTGCTCACGGTCGCCGGCCTGCGCGACGGCGCGGTGCGCTTCAACGCGCTCCGCCGCCGCATCGACGGGGTCAGCGAGAAGATGCTCGCGCAGACCCTCCAGTCCCTCGAGCGCGACGGCATCGTCGTGCGCGAGGTGCGGGCGAGCATCCCGCCCCACGTCGAGTACTCCCTCACCGACCTCGGGCGCCGCGTCGCGGACAGCCTCTCGGGTCTCATCGACGTCCTCGAGGGCGCGGTCGACGAGGTGTCGGCGTCCCAGCGCGCGTACGACGCGCGCCGGGACTGACCAGCTCACGTCTGCGAGCGCAGGTACCACCAGACGAGCGCGGCGACCACGAGCAGGCCCGCGACGACCGCGAGCACGATCTTGCCGACGCTGTAGGGGCGCCGCCCGACCACCTGTCCCGTGTTCGCGTTGACCCTCACCTGCGCTCGATGTCCCGCCGGATCACGGGCCAGCGCCCCCGGGTCGGCGGCGACCTATCCTGGCCGGGTGCCGACCCCGCCGACGACCGCGCCAGCGACGCCCACCGTCGCCGTCCTCCTCGCGGCCGGGGCCGGGACGCGCCTCGGGCGCGGGCCCAAGGCGCTGCTCCCCCACCGCGGCGGCACGCTCGTCGAGCACGCGACGACGACCCTGCTCGCGGGCGGGTGCGACGCCGTCGTCGTGGTGCTCGGCGCCGAGGCCGCGCGCGTGCGGGCCGGGTCGTCTCTCGACGAGCCCGGGGTGCGCGTCGTCGACAACCCCGACTGGGCCACCGGGATGGCGTCGTCCCTGCGCGTCGGCGTCGCCGCCGCTCTCGGCCTCGCCCCCGCCCGGGTCGTCGTCGCGCACGTGGACCAGCCCGGTGTCGGGCCCGACGACGTCGCGCGCCTCCTCGCCGCGCACCGCCCCGGGCGCGTGACCGCATCGCGGTGGCTCGCCGGGGGCGCCGCGGAGGACGCTGCCGAAGACGCTGCGGGGACGGGCCGCCCTCGGTGGGCGCACCCGCTCGTCCTCGACGCCGCGCTCGCGGCGCCCGCCGCCGCGAGCGCCCGCGGCGACCACGGGGCACGCGACTTCCTGCGTGCCCACGCCGACCTGGTCGACGTCGTCGACCACCCCGGCGACGGCCGCGACCTCGACACTGCGGCCGACCTCGACCTCTTGGACGGCCCCGCCCCCCGCTGAGTGCGGGAACAGTCGCGCCGACCGGCGTCGGACGGGAATGCTCCCCGCACTCAGCGGGTGGGGGTGGCGGCCTTGATGCCCAGGTAGACGCGGTCGCGCGCGAGCGGGAGCTCGGTGAACCGCACGCCCGTCGCGGCGCGGATCGCGTTGGCGAGCGCGGGCGCGACGGGGTTGAACGGGCTCTCGCTCATCGACTTCGCGCCCATCGGGCCCACGGTGTCCGACGTCCGCGCGAAGTACACCTCGCTGCGCGGGGTGTCCGCGAACGTGGGCAGGTGGTACTGGCGGAAGATGTCCGTCGTCACGCGGCCCGTCTCGTCGACCACCACGTTCTCGTAGAGCGCCGCGCCGAGGGCCTGCGCGATGCCGCCCTCGACCTGGCCGCGGCACTGGCGCGGGTTGACGACCTCCCCGGCGTCGGCAGCCTGGACGGACTGGAGGATGCGGATCTCCCCCGTCCCGCGGTGCACCGCGACGCGGAAGCCGTGGACGTTGAACGCGACCGAGCGCGGGGTGCCGCCCCAGCGGCCCTCGGCGACGAGCGCGATCCCGGCGTCGTCGGCGGCGCGCGCGACGTCGGCCAGCGGCAGCACCGTCCCGGCGCAGTCGACGCCGCCGGGCACGAGCCGGCAGTCGCCGGGCGCGGCGCCCGCGAGCCCGGCCGCGACCTTGAGCACCGCCTCGGCCAGGTCCTGCGCGGCGGCGAGCGACGCCTTGCCCGCGACGACCGTGCCGGTGGAGCCGAACGCCCCGGTGTCGTGCTCGACGAGGTCGGTGTCGGACTGCCGCACGACGACGTCGGCGGCGTCCTGCCCGAGCGCGCTCGCGACGAGCTGGGCGTGGACGGTCGTCGTGCCGTTGCCGAACTCGGCGGTCCCGACCTCAGCCTCGACGACCCCGTCCGGCCGCAGCCGCACGCGCGCGTGCGAGTAGTGCCCGCGGGGCGGGACGGTGTCGATCATGGACAGCGCCGTCCCCTCCCCGACGCCCCACTCCGGGCCGAGGTCCGGGAGCACGTCCGGACCCGACCCGGCGCCCGCGCCGTACGCGGCGACGTCGCGCGCCCGGCCGCGCGCGAGCGCGTCGGCGGCCAGGTCGAGGCACTGGTCGAGCCCGTAGCTGCCGTAGAGCACGTCCTCCTCGGGCGTCGGGTGCGTGGAGAGCATGGGGTCGCCGTCGCGCACGACGTTGCGGCGCCGCAGCTCGACCGGGTCCATCCCGAGCTGCCGCGCGAGCTCGTCGACCGCGGACTCGACCGCGAAGATCATCTGCGACAGCCCGTACCCGCGGAACGCGCCTGCGGGCACGGTGTTCGTGTAGACGCAGTGGGCGTCGACCTTCTTGTTGTCGCACCGGTAGACGGCGAGGGACTCGCCGCACCCGTGGAACATGACGCCCGGGCCGTGGTTCCCGTACGCCCCGGTGTTGCTGAGGACGTCGAGGTGCAGCGCCGTGAGGGTGCCGTCGCGGCGTGCGCCCGCGCGCACGCGGATGCGGAACGGGTGGCGCGTCGTCGTGCCGACGAACTGCTCGCGGCGCGTGAGCTCGAGCTGCACGGGCCGGCCGAGCCGCAGGGTCGCGAGCGCGACGACGTCCTCCGTGAGCACCTCCTGCTTGCCGCCGAACCCGCCGCCCACGCGCTCGCAGTGCACGCGCACGCGCTCCGGGTCGAGGTCGAGGACGCGCGCCAGGTGGCGGCGCGCGAGGAACGGGACCTGCGTGGACGACCGCACGACGAGGCGCCCGTCGTCGTCGAGGGACGCGACGGCGCAGTGCGTCTCGAGCGCGGCGTGCTGCACGCGGTGGGTGCGGTACGTGGCCTCGTGCACGACGTCGGCCTCCGCGAGCCCGCGCTCGACGTCGCCGAGCTCGCTGTGCACCTCGGCGACGACGTTCGCCTCCGGCCGCGAGACGCGCGCGGCGGCGGCGTCGAGCTCGGGGTGCACGAGCGGCGCCCCCGCGGCCATGGCCTCCTCCGGGTCGACGACGGCGGGCAGCGGCGCGTACTCGACGCGGACCCGACGCACCCCCTCCTCGGCGGCGGCGACGGTCTCGGCGACGACGGCCGCGACCCGCTGGCCGACGTGCCGCACGACGTCGTCGAGGATCCGCGTGTCGTCGGGGTCGTCGGTGAACAGCTCGTGCTGCGCGGTCGAGAACCGCGTCGCGGGCGCGTCCTCGTGCGTGAGCACGGCGTGCACGCCGGGCACCGCGAGCGCGTCCGTCGTGTCGATCGCGACGACGCGCGCGTGCGCGTGCGGCGACCGCACGAGCTTGAGGTGGAGCAGGCCCGGGTAGTCGGCCGGGTCCACGTCGAGCGTGTACCGCACCGTCCCGGTGACGATCCCCCGGCCCGCGGGCGCGGGCACGTCGCGCCCGAACGCCCGGCCCGCCGAGGTAGAGCCCTGGTCCCCCGAGGTAGAGCCATGGTCCGGCGAGGTAGAGGCCCGGTCCGGCGAGGTAGAGGCCCGGTCGCCGCCCGACGGCGCACGCTCGCCCGTGCCCGGCGCGGTCCCGGTCGTGTCGCCGCGCCCGAGCACGGCGTCCTCGATCGCGCGGTACCCCGTGCAGCGGCACAGGTTGCCCTTGAGGTTGCGCGGCAGGTTCTCGCGCTGCGCGTCGTCGAACGTCGCGGCGGTCATGATCATCCCGGCGGTGCAGAACCCGCACTGGAAGCCCTGCGCGTCGAGGAACTGCTGCTGCACCGGGTGCAGCGCGTCCTGCGGGCCGTGGGGGTCGTGGTCGCACGCGCCCGCCGGCTCGTCCCCGGCGGCACCGCCCGGGCACGACGTCGCCGCGAGCCCCTCGATGGTCGTCACCTCGTGACCCGCCGCGCGCCGCGCGGGGTAGACGCACGAGTGCACCGGGACGCCGTCGACGTGCACGGTGCACGCGCCGCAGTCGCCGCCGTCGCATCCCTTCTTCACGCCGAGCGCGCCCTGCTCGCGCAGGTAGGTGCGCAGGCACTGGCCCGCGCGGGGCTCGGTGCGGGCCGTGCGGCCGTCGATCGTCACCGGCGGGGCCGGGTGCGGGGCGGGCGTCGTCGTCATCGGAGGCCTCCGTCCGAGGTCGTGCCGTCGACGAGCTCCGCGCGGATCTGCTCGCCGAGGCGGTAGGTCATGTCCCGGCGCCACTCGGGCAGCCCGTGGATGTCGTCGTGGTAGAGGTCGGCGGGGATCGCGGCGTCGAGCGTGGCGACGAGGTCGGCGGCGGTGGGCAGTGCGTCCGCCGCGAAGCGGAGCTGCACGGGCCGGCGCGTCGAGGCGGTGACCGTGAGGACGAAGGCGCCCCCGGCGTCGGGCGGGTCGACCCGCCCCACGAGCAGCACGCCGGAGCGCCCGAGGTTCGACAGGGACAGGCGGCGGAACGCCGTGCGCGAGCGCAGCGCGTGGTCCGGCAGACGGATCGCGCGCAGGAGCTCCCCGGGCCCGAGCGTGTTGCGCAGCTCGCCCGTGACGAGGTCGACGACGGGCTGCTCCCGGCGGGTGCCGCCCGGCCCCCAGACCTCCGCGACGCCGTCGAGCGCCGCGGTGAGCGAGATCATCGGCCCGGCCGGCAGGGACGTGCAGACGTTGCCCCCGACCGTCGACGTGTTCCAGATCTTGAACGACGCGACGAAGCTGTCGCAGCACGGCCGCACGAGGTCCAGCGCACGCCACCGGTCGCGCACGGGCGCGGCCTGCGCGCTCTCCTCGAACGCCCACAGCTCGGCGACGGTGCACGTCGCGGCGATCTCGAGGCCCTCGTCGGCGACGGTCAGCGCGGGCCACCCCGCGCTCGTCAGGTCGAGCAGGCGCCGGAGCGTCTCGCTGCCGTAGGAGAACAGGACGGTCCCGCCCGCGAGCCACGCGTCGCCCTCGCGCCAGTCGGCGGGGTCGGCGGTCGGGACGAGGTCGGTGACGGTACCCAGGTCCATCAGGGGGCCTCCTCGGGGTGGGGGCGGTGCTTCGGTGCACCGTCCGGTCGTGCTGCGGGCTCCGCGTGGAGCGGGCCCGAGCTGCTGCTGAGCGGGACGACGGCGGAGCGCCCGTGCCGGGTGGCGACGAGCTCCGCGGTGATGGAGACGGCGACCTCCTCAGGCGTGACGGCGCCGAGGTCGAGCCCGATGGGCGACCGCAGGCGCGCGAGAGCGGCCTCGCCCACGCCCTCGGCGCGCAGGGCGGCGACGCGCTGGGCGTGCGAGCGGCGCGAGCCCATCGCGCCGACGTACGCGAGCGGAAGGTCCAGCGCGAGCCGCAGGAGCGGCACGTCGAACTTCGCGTCGTGCGTGAGGACGGCGACGGCGGTCCGTGCGTCGAGCCGGCCCGCGGCGGCCTCGGCGGCGAGGTAGCGGTCGGGCCACTCGACGACGACCTCCGCCTCGGGGAAGCGGCGCGGGTCGGCGAACACCTCGCGCGCGTCGACGAGCGTCACGCGGTAGCCGAGGAGCCGGACGTGCCGCACGAGCGCGCCCGCGAAGTCGTTGGCCCCGCACACGAGGAAGCGCGGCGCGGGCAGCCGCGTCTCGACGAGCAGCGTGACGGGCTCGGCCGCGTCGCACGCGTCGCCGGCGACTGCTCCTGCCGGGGCCGGTGCGGCGGCGCGCCCCGCCGATGGCGACGCGCCCGGGCCGCCGTGCGCCGCGTGCACGGTCGCCGTGCCGCCCGCGCGCAGCACCGCCACGACCTGCGCCGCGGCGGCGGCCAGGCTGTCGGGCCCGACGAGACCGCGCAGCGCCCGGGCGACCGCTGCCTCGTCGGCGGCGCCCGGGTCGTCCACGACGACGGCCGTGCGCGCGCCGCCGTCGATGCGGCGGACGAGCGCCACGGGCGGGGCGGGCTCGGCTCGCGCCGCGAGCGCGTGCAGGGCGCGCGTCGCGTCGTCGTCGGGGAGCACGGGCTGGACGTGGACGTCGAGCGTCCCGCCGCAGCTCAGCCCGACGGCGAACGCGTCGTCGTCGCTGTACCCGAACGTCTCGCGGTGGCTCGTGCCGGACTCGATCGCGTCGAGCGCTGCGGCGTGGACAGCGCCCTCGACGCACCCGCCGGACAGGCTGCCGAGCACGGCGCCGTCGGCGCGGACCGCCATCGCGGTGCCGACCGGGCGCGGCACGGACCCCGACGCGGCGACCACCGTCGCCACGGCGAAGGGCGGCTGCCCCGGACCGAGCCAGGGGGCGAGCCGGTCGACGATGTGGAGCATCGTGGCCTCGCTTCCGCAGGGTGCCGGCGTACCGGCGTCCTTCCAGTGAACCCTTGCGGTGAGTCCCCTGCGTGTCCTGGCCCGCGTCCGCTGTGACGCGCCCGAAACACAGGGCTTGAATCCGCCGTGGACCCCCTCCGACTCACGGAGAGAAGTTCCGTCTGATGGAATTGCAGTTCCATTCGACGGACTCCACGCTAGCACGCGGTGAGTCGCAGGTCACCGTCCCGGAGCGACGGACGACTACGATCGGCCCATGACCGCCGTCTCGCTCGGGATGCCCAGGGTGCGGCCCGCCGTGCCCTCCGGCGCCCCGGACGACCTGGACCCGGCCCGCCCGGCGACCGACGCGCTCGTCGACCGGTACGGCCGCGTGGCGCGCGACCTGCGCATCTCCGTCACCGAGAAGTGCTCGCTGCGGTGCACGTACTGCATGCCCGCCGAAGGGCTGCCCGCGATCCCCCGCGAGGACCTGCTCACGCCCGACGAGATCGGCCGGGTCGTGCGGGTCGCGGTGGAGCGGCTCGGCATCACCGACGTCCGGTTCACCGGCGGCGAGCCGCTCCTGCGGAACGACCTCGCCGACATCCTGCGCGCCGCGCGCGCCGCCGCGCCGAGCGTGTCCCTCTCGCTGACGACCAACGCGATCGGCCTCGACAAGCGCGTCCGCGGGCTCGTCGACGCCGGGCTCGACCGCGTGAACATCTCCCTCGACTCGGTCGACCGCGCGCACTTCGCGCGCCTCACCCGGCGCGACCGCCTCCCCGACGTGCTCGCCGGGATCCGGGCCGCGCTCGACGCCGGCCTCGCCCCGGTGAAGCTCAACGCCGTCCTCATGCCCGAGACGCTGGCGGGCGCGGCCGACCTCCTCGCGTGGGCCGTCGAGCACGGCTGCCACCTGCGGTTCATCGAGCAGATGCCGCTCGACGCCGACGGGCGCTGGACGCGCGAGGACCTCGTGTCGGCGACGGACCTCCTGGCCGTGCTGGGCACCCGCTTCGACCTGCTCGAGGTCGGGCGCGACGACCCGTCGGCGCCCGCCGAGGAGTGGCTCGTGGACGGCGGACCCCAGACGGTCGGTGTCATCGCCTCCGTCACGCGCTCGTTCTGCGGCGCGTGCGACCGCACCCGGCTCACCGCCGAGGGCACCGTGCGCTCGTGCCTGTTCGGCGACGACGAGACCGACCTGCGCGCGATCCTGCGCTCGGCGGACCTCGACGAGGACGAGCGCGACGACGCCCTCGCCCGCGCGTGGCAGGGCGCGACGTGGCGCAAGCCGCTCGCGCACGGCAGCGACGCCCCGACGCTCGCCGCCGACGCCTTCGCGGCGACGGCCCGCAGCATGGGCGCGATCGGCGGCTGAGGCGGGCGCCCGGCGGTGGCGCAGATCATAGGGTGAAGCCGGTCACCTCGAGGCATCAGCCCAGGTCAGAGCCGCCGTCTCTTCCTACCATGGACGTCGTGACGACGATCTCTCCTGCACCCACCAACCGCCCCTCCTCCTCGATCTCCGGCGCGTCCTCGACGACCCCGGACAACACCGCGTCCGCGCTCCCGATCTACCGCACCGACGAGCGGTCCGCCGCCTGGAAGGCCGGCACCAAGAGCGTCCTGGGCGCGGCCGTCGGCGCCGTCGTCGGGGTCGTCGTGCTCAGCTGGTTCGGCCTCGTCCTCGGCACCGCCGTCGGCCTCGGCATCGGCATGCTGCTCGACAACCGCCCCGCCGAGCGCTGACCCGACCCTCCCCTCCCGGCCCGCACGGCCGGGGCGGTCCCGCCCGACGTCGTCGTCGCCCGGCGGATCAGAAGGAACTCACGAGAGGCGAGAAGTGGCCCCTCCCCGGCTCCGGCCGGGGGCCACTTCTCGCCTCTCGTCGTCTCGCAGGCGGTCCAGGGTCGCGTCCTACAGACCGACCCACTCCGAGACGCCGTCGTCGAAGTGCTGGCGCTTCCAGATCGGCACCTCGGCCTTGATGCGCTCGACGAGCAGCGAGCAGGCCTCGAACGCCTCCCGACGGTGGCCCGCGGCAGCCGCCGCGACGAGCGCGACGTCGCCGATCCCCAGGCTGCCGTACCGGTGGACCGCGGCGACCCGCAGCCCCGTCTCGGCCGCCACGTCGGCGACGCAGCGCCGGATCACGGCCGTGGCGTCGGGGTGCGCCTCGTAGTCGAGCCGCGTCACGCCCCGGCCGCCGTCGACGTCCCGGACCACGCCGCGGAACGTCACGACGGCCCCGCACTCGGGGCCCCCGACGGCCTCCTCGACCGCGCGCGACACGGCGTCGTCGAGGACGTCCGTCGTCACGCGGCTCGGGTCGGTGGGCGGCGCGCCGCCGTCCGTCGTCTGCGTCACAGCTCCCGCACCTCCACCTCGGTCCCGGCGGCCCACTCTGTCACGTCGGCCGGGACGTCCACGAGCACGTCCGCGCGCGCCATCGACGCGACGAGGTGGGAGCCCGCTCCCCCGACGACGCGGACCGTGCCCCCGGGGCCGGTCACGCCTCGCAGGAGCTGCCGCTTGCCCGCGGGCGACGTCAGCGGCTCGGCGAGCACCGCCGAGCGCACGCGCTCGGCGCCGGGCAGCCCCGCGGCCCGCTCGAGCGGCTCGCGCAGGAACATCGCGAACGACACCTGCGCGCTCACCGGGTTGCCCGGGAACGTGAGCACGGGCGTCCCGTCCACGGTGCCGAACCCTTGCGGCCCGCCCGGCTGCATCGCGACGGAGCGGAACGTCACGTCCGACGACGCACCACCGCCGAGGACGTCCTTGACCACCTCGTACGCGCCTTGCGACACGCCCCCCGACGTCACGACGAGGTCCGCGACCGCCGCGGCCTCGGTGAGCACGGCGGCGAACCGCTCGGCGTCGTCGCCACAGCGGGCCGTGAGCGCCACGTCGCCCCCCGCGCGCCGCACGGCGGCGCCGAGCGCGTCGGCGTTGGCGTCGAAGACCTGCCCGAGCGCCGGGGCCTCCCCCGGGCCGACGAGCTCCGACCCGGTCGACAGGACCGCGACCCGCGGCCGTGCGACGACCCGGACGCGCCCGACCCCGCACGCCGCGGCGGCCGCGAGGTGGTGCGGCGCGAGGACGGTCCCGTCGGTCAGCAGGACGTCGCCCGGGCGGACGTCGGAGCCCGCCTCGCGCACGAAGTCGCCCGCCGCCCGCGGCACCCGGACCTCGACGGCCCCCGGGTCGGCAGGCGTCGTGGAGGCCTGTCCGGTCGCCGGGTCGGTGGCACTCTCCCGCGCCGTGCCCGCGGGCGTGCGGGCGAACGTCCCGGTCGCGGTGTCCTCGACGGGCACGACGGCGTCCGCCCCCTCGGGCACGGGCGCGCCCGTCATGATGCGGGCAGCCGTGCCCGGCGCGAGCCGGGGCGGGACGCCCGGCGCCGCCGCGATCTCGGCGACCACGGCCAGCCGGACGGGCGCGTCCGCCCGCGCGTCGGCGACGTCCGCGGCGCGGACGGCGTACCCGTCCATCTGCGCGTTGCGGAACAGCGGGACGGCGACGGGCGCGACGAGGTCTCCCGCGAGGACCCGGCCGAGCGCGTCGGCGAGGTCGACGTCCTCGGTGCGGGCGCGGCGTCGGGCCGCGTCCACGAGGGGTGCGAGGAGGGTCGCGACGTCCGCGCGGTGCTCGTCGACGCTCACCCGTGCTGTTCTTGCCATGCCTCGCCCTTCCCGCTCCCCGCACGCCGACGGGCCACCCCCAGGAGCGGGCGACCCGTCGGCCGTGCGGTCGATGTCGAGGCTCAGCCTCCCACGGCCGCGGTGAGCGGACCGCGCACGAAGTACACGACGAACCCGGCCGCGACCACCCACAGCAGCGGGTGGACGTCGCGCGCCCTCCCGCACGCGGTCCGCAGCAGGACCCACGTGACGAACCCGATGCCGATGCCGTTCGCGATCGAGTACGTGAGCGGCATCGTCACGATCGTGAGGAACACCGGCAGCGTCACCGTGAAGTCGGTGAGGTCGATCTCCTTGATCTGGCCCATCATCATCGCGCCCACGACGACGAGCACCGCGCTCGCGACCTCGATCGGCACCACCGCCGTGAGCGGCGTGAGGAACATCGCGACGAGGAAGAGCCCGCCCGTGACGACCGAGGCGAGGCCCGTCCGCGCCCCCTCGCCCACGCCCGCCGCCGAGTCGACGAACACCGTGTTCGACGACGACGACGTCGCGCCGCCCACGACCGCCCCCACGCCCTCGACGACGAGCGCCGACTTGATGCGCGGGAAGTTGCCGTCCGCGTCGGCGAGGCCGCCCTGCTTGGCGAGCCCCGTCATCGTGCCCATCGCGTCGAAGAAGTTCGTGAAGAACAGCGTGAACACGAGCATCGTCGCCGCGAGCGCCCCGATCCGGTCGAACGCGCCGAACGAGAGCTGCCCGAACAGGCTGAGGTCGGGCACCGAGACGAGCGAGCTCGGCATCGCCGGCACGGTGAGGTGCCAGCCGCCGGGGTTCGTCTCCGACGCCGGGCCGAGGTGCAGCACGGACTCGGCGACGATCGCCACGACGGTCGTCGCGACGAGCCCGATGAGCAGCCCGCCCTTGACCTTGCGCGCCACGAGGACGCCCATGGTGAGCAGCCCGACGACGAACACGAGCGTCGGGACCGAGGTGATGGACCCGCCGTCGCCGAGCTGCACCGGCGGCCCGCCCGGGGTGCGCGTGACGAACCCCGCGTCGACGAACCCGATGAACGCGATGAACAGGCCGATGCCGACCGTGATCGCGGCCTTGAGCTGGCGCGGGACGGCGTTGAAGATCGCCGACCGCGCGCCCGTCACGGCGAGCAGCACGATGAGCAGGCCGTTGACGAGCACGAGCCCCATCGCCTCGGGCCACGTGACGTCGCCGATGACGGCGACGGCGAGGAACGAGTTGATGCCCAGCCCGGCCGCGAGCGCGAACGGGAGGTTCGCGACGAGCCCGAACAGGATGGTCAGACCGCCGGCGGCGAGGCCGGTCATCGCGCCGACCTGCGCCGTCTGGAGCCACCCGCCCGCGACGTCGACGGGCGCGTTCTCGGCGCTCGTCCCGCCGAGGATGAGGGGGTTGAGGATGACGATGTACGCCATCGCGAAGAAGGTCACCAGCCCGCCGCGGAGCTCGCGCCCGGTGGTCGAGCCGCGCTCGGTGATCCTGAAGAAGCGGTCGAGCCGGCCGGTGGCCGGTCCGGTGCCGCGTGCGTCGTCGTTCCCGGCGGTCTCCCGCCGCATGCCGAGGAGAGTCACGTCCTTGTGCCCTTTCCTGAGGTGCTGACCGGCCGCGCGGCCGGTCAGTACTCGACCCGGGACTCGAGGGCGCGCCAGGCGTCGAACGGCGCGGTGGCGGTGGCCGTGCGCTCGTGCACGACCTGCATGACCCGGTCGGCCGGGTCGGCGTCGAAGAAGTCGTAGAAGGCGGCGTCGTCGAAGCCGGCGCGCGCGGCGTCGTACCGGTCGGCGGCGTAGTGCACGGCGTGCACGCGCGCCCAGAGGGCGGACGCGAGGCACATGGGGCACGGCTCGCAGCTCGAGTAGAGCGTCGCGCCCGTGAGGTCGAAGGTGCCGAGCGCGGCGCACGCGCGCCGGATCGCGGTGACCTCGGCGTGCGCGGTCGGGTCGTTGTCCTGCGTGACCCGGTTGTTGCCCTCGAACACCTGCCCGTCGGCGGTGACGACGACGGCGCCGAAGGGTCCTCCGGCGTGCGCGACGCTGTCGACCGCGAGGGCGACGGCTCGGTCCAGGTGTGCGGTGTCCACGACAAGAGTGTCCATGGTGAGTCTCCACGGTTCGGGCAGCGACGCCGGGTGCTCCGCCTCCGGCGTCCGGGCTCGTCGGTGAGCCGGGAGGAGGCGGCCGGCGGGCCGCTGCAGGCGAGTTGTCACGTCCGCCTGGTGGGTAGCTGCCGGTGTCGGATCGAACGTGTCGACCACCGAGCGTGTCGCTCGGCCCGGGCCCGCCGTTGGCACGCACGACGCTAGCAGCGCGTGACGGACGCCACAAGGGTTTCGGAAGAACTTTTCCGATATGCGGATTTGCCGACGAACAGAGCCCCACGCTCGATGCTCCCGAGAGGTCTGTTGCGGAAGGATCTGCCGCCCGGAAGAGTTGTCCCAGCGCAGGTCCGACGCCCGGGGCGTCGCCCCGTCCCGACCCACCCGGAGGCCCAGTGACCGAGCCCGCTCCGCCGTCGTCCCTCCCCGTCGTCCGCGTCCCCGCCCGGCCGGGCCCGCCGCTGCGCTTCCAGCTCCGCCCCCTGGCGCCGTCGCTGCGCTCGTTCCTCGCGACCGAGGCGGGCGGCGCCGTCCTGCTCCTCGCCGCGACGGTCGTCGCGCTCGTGTGGGCGAACTCCGCGTGGTCGGGCGCCTACGACGCGCTCTGGTCCACGGAGGCGGGCTGGCGCGTCGGGCCGTGGGCGTTCGAGATGGACCTGCACCACTGGGTCAACGACGCCGCGATGGCCGTGTTCTTCCTCGTCATCGGCCTCGAGATCAACCGCGAGGTCACGAGCGGCGAGCTCCGCAACCGCCGCACCGTCGCCGTCCCGGCGCTGGGCGCGCTGGGCGGCCTCGCGGTCCCCGCGCTCATCTACGTCGCGTTCAACGCCGGGTCTCCCGCGGAGCACGGGTGGGGCATCGTCATGTCGACGGACACCGCGTTCCTCGTGGGCATCCTCGCCCTGTTCGGGCCGCGCTGCCCCGACCAGCTCCGGCTGTTCCTCCTCACGCTCGCCGTCGTCGACGACATCGGCGCCATCACCGTCATGGCGCTCTTCTACACCGACGACCTCTGGCTCCCGGGCCTTCTCGTCGCGGCCGTGCTCGTCGTCGTGATCCTCGTGCTGCGCTGGCTCGGCGTCTGGCGCCTCGCGCCGTACGCGCTCGCCGGGATCGCGCTGTGGGGCGCCGTCTACGCGTCGGGCGTGCACGCGACGCTCGCGGGCGTGCTCGTGGGCCTGCTCGTGCCGTCGCGCTCGTCGCGGCCCGTGGACGTCGCCGTCGTGCCGAAGTACGCGAAGCGGCTCGCGCAGGAGACGACGGCGGAGCGCGAGCACCTCACCGAGCTCGCGGCGCGCGCGGCCGTGCCCACGAGCGAGCGCCTCCAGCGCGTGCTGCACCCGTGGAGCGCGTACGTCGTCGTGCCCGTCTTCGGCCTCGCGAACGCGGGCGTGCAGCTCGACGGCGAGTCGCTGCGCGCGGCGGCCACGTCGCCCGTGACGATCGGCGTCGCCGTCGCGCTCGTCGTGGGCAACGCCGTCGGCATCTTCGGGGCCGCGACGCTCGCCCTGCGCCTCGGCCTCGGCGACCTCCCGGGGCGGGTGCGGTACTCCCACCTGCTCGGCGGGGCGATCCTCGCCGGCATCGGGTTCACCATCTCGCTCTTCATCGCCGAGCTCGCGTTCGACGACGAGGCGCTCGTCGAGCAGGCCAAGATCGGCATCCTCGCGGGCTCGCTCGTCGCCGCCGTGCTCGGGTCCGTGGCGCTCCGGCTCTTCGGCGAGCGCTGGCCCCTGTGCTCGCCCGGCGCGGACGGCCCGCCGCCCGAGCTCCCGCCGCTCCCCTGGCACCCGCCCGCGACCACGTGACCGCGCGCCCGAGCGCACGGCACGGCACGGCACGGCACCCCACGGGTACGAGTGTGGTCGCCGCCCGGGAGCCCCGACCCCGCGAGCGCCCTACGGCCGCGCGGCGGCGGCGATGGCGGCCCGCAGGCCCTCCGCGGTGACGCGCCCGCGGTAGCGGACGCCGTCGACGAAGAGCGTCGGCGTGCCCTGCACGCCGACCGCGAGCGCGTCGGCGTAGTCGCGCTGCACCGGCGCGGCGTACCGCTGGGCCGCGTCCCCGACGACCGACGCGCCGTCGAGCCCGAGCTCCTCGGCACGCTCGGCGAGCCCGGCCTCGCCGAGCTGGTCCTGGTGCGCGAACAGCGCGGCCTGCATCTCCCAGAACCGGCCCTGCGCGGCGGCCGCCTCGACGGCGAGCGCGGCCGACAGCGCGTGCGGGTGGATCTCGAACAGCGGGAAGTGGCGGAACACGAGTCGTACCCGGCCGCCGGAGGACTCGACGACCTGCCGCAGCACCGGGGCGGCGGCGGCGCAGTACGGGCACTCGAGGTCGCCGAACTCGACGATGGTGACGGGCGCGGCCGGGTCCCCGAGGACGTGCGCGTCGGCGGGGACGAGCTGCTCGGCCGGGACGCGGTCGGGGGTCTGCTCGCTCACGCCGCCCAGCATGGCACGGGTGCGGTGCCCGTGGTCAGGCGAGCACGAGCGGCCGGGTCTCCTGGGCCGCGCCCGGCACGTGCTCCACGAGACGCGCGAGGTCCGGGCCCGCGCTGTCGCGCCACCAGGCGAGGTTCCGCGCGTGGCGCGCGTAGACCGACGCGGGGTCGGCGCTGAGCGTCACCGCCGTCTCGGCGAGGTAGACGGCGTCGACGGTCTCGGGCGGGGTGGGGACGCCCGCGAGGACGCGCAGCGCGCCGCGGAAGCGCGGGCGGTGGTGCAGGCGCTTGACGAGGTTGAGCGCGCCGAACAGCAGCCCGGGGCGGACGCGGCAGACGAGCTCGTCGTCCCGGTGGAGCTGCGCGCGCAGGCGCTCCTCGTCGACGACGAGACCGCGCGCGACGGCTTCGCCGAGCATCCACAGCAGCGCGGTGTCCGAGAGGGCGCGTGCCCGCGCGCCGCCGCCGACGTCGCTGTGCCCGCCGGGGAACCAGACCTGCTTGACCCGGGGCGCCATGGCCACGGGCACGTCCCACAGGCATGGCTCGAAGGTGATGCGGCGGTCGTCGATGGCGAGCGCCTGGCGGGCGCACCGGACGTCGGTCGACAGGCGCAGGTCGTGGAACCGGCTCCGGCGGCGCGACAGGCCGGGCACGCCGAGCGCGCCGACCGTGTCGAACACCCCGAGGAACGCGACCGGCACGTGGTCGTGGCAGTACGCGGCGCGGAACGTGCGGGCACGCTCGGCGCGGCGGGCGGGGTCGCGGTCGCGGTACACCTCCTCCGCCTCGCACAGGTGGTCGCGCGCCAGCGCGTCCTGGGTGAGCAGGCCGACGGTCGCGACCATCCCGACCACGCTGCGCGCGGTGTACGCCCCGCGGCTGAACCCGAACACGTAGATCTCGTCGCCGGGCTCGTAGTTGAGCGCGAGGTGGCGGTACCCCGCGACGACGTTGCGCGTCAGGCCGTAGCCGAACGCCCCGCCGAGGAGCCGGTCGACGAGGTAGCCCTGCGCCCCGACGCCCTCGACGGAGAACACCATCTGCTGGACGCCGTCCGGTCCGATCCCGGTGCGGACGGAGCGCGCGATCTTCTCGATGTTCGACACGCTCGCGTTCACGGGCGAGTTCCACGTGCCGTCGCAGCACAGCACCAGCCGCTTCATGGTCCCTCCTCGATCCGCCCCCGGCGGCGCGTCGGGGACACCATCTGGGGAGGGTCGCCTCGCCCCGGCTGATGCACGACGGCGCCCGCCGACGCACGGACCGGTCGGGGTTCGTGAGCAAGCCGTGAGCGTGTCCGTGCGCACCCCCGGATCCGTCCGGGAGGGCCGCCGTCGTGCCGTAGGTTCTGGCGGTGTGACCGCCACGAGCACCGCCCCGCCCGCCGGCCCCGCGGACCACCCGCCGGGCGGCCGGGAGCGTCGGCACGCACGCGAGCAGCGTCGGCACCGGGCCGCGTGGATCGCGGCCGTCGTGGCGCTCGTGCTCGTGCTGGGCGGGGGCGGCGGGGCGTTCGCCTGGTACCGGGACACCGAGTACGACTCGCTGGCCGACCGGGCCGCGACCGCCGAGGACCTGCTCACGGCGTCGGACGGGAAGGTCGCGGACCCGACGGTGCGGACCGCGCTGACGACCGAGGTGGACGGCGCGCGTGCCCTGCTCACCGCGCCGTTCCTCGACCGGATGACGACCGGGACCGAGGCGGCGGACCGGTCGCTCGTGTCGGCCTCGGACGCCGTGCACGCCTCGATGCTCGACCACGCGCGGAGCGAGGTGACCGCGGCGCGCGCGAGCCTCGCGACCGCCAGCGAGCTGGGCGAGAAGATCTACGCCGCGACGGAGGGGCTCGGCGCCGACGAGGCGGTCCGCGCCCGGCTGCGCGACGCGCTGGACACCGCGGCCGCGACCGACGCCGCTGCCGACGCGGGGCTCGCGGGCGACGACCTCGCGACGCTCGAGCAGGCGGTGCTCGACCTGGGCGCAGGCCTCGGGGTCGTGAGCACGTCGACGGAGGAGACGTCGGTCGCGCAGGACGCCGTCTCGTGCCCGGCACCGGACCAGGTGTGGGACCCCGACAGCGGCCGCGTGCCCGACGCCGCTCTCGCGCCGATCCCGTGGTCCCCCACCGACCGGGTGCGCGCGGACGTGCTGGACGGGCTCGTCGCCCTCGACGCCGCGTACGTCGAGCGGTTCGGCGTGCACCTGACGATCAACTCCTCCTATCGGACCTTCGAGGAGCAGCAGGGCCTGTACGACCCGTCGTCGCCCATCGCGGCGCCGCCCGGGTGCTCGAACCACGGGCTGGGGTTCGCCGTCGACCTGGGCGGCGGCGTCCAGGCGTTCGGCACCCCGCAGTACGAGTGGCTCAAGCAGCACGCCGAGACCTACGGCTGGACGCACCCCGACTTCGCCGAGCCCGACGGGCGCGTGCCCGAGCCGTGGCACTGGGAGTCCGTGGAGGCCCGCGCGGACGGCTGAGCCCGCCGCCGGGGCGCCGGAGGCGCGCCCTCAGGAGGCGTGCGCCCTCTCGACGTCGACGTGCGTGACGTCGCCCGGCGTCGGGCCGTCGCGCAGCCAGGCGACGAGGCGGTCGACGGCGTCCGGCGCTCCGGACGCGACGACCTCGACGGTGCCGTCGGGCCGGTTGGTCGCGGTGCCGTCGAGGCCGAGCGCGGCGAGCCGCTCGCGCGTCGCCCAGCGGAAGCCGACGCCCTGCACGCGCCCGTGCACGCGCGCCCGCACGGCGGCGTCCGCGGCACCGGGCGCCGCGCCCTCCCCCGGGCGCGTCACTGGTGCACGTGCGCCGGGGCGCCCGTCGACGACGCGATGTCCGACTCGGCGTCGTCCAGCAGCCGGTCCGCGAGCCGGCGCAGCGCCCGCCCGACGGCGATCTCGTCGCCGATGAGCGGGACGTCGCGGTCGTGCGGGTCGCGCCGCGCCCGACCGACGGTCCGCACGTGCTCGGGCGTCTCCGCGACGAGGACCGCCTCCGCCGTCGTCCGGCCCTCCGACTCGACGACGCTCACCTGCACGCGCCACACCTTCGTGGTGTCCGTGCCGTCGCCCGTCTCCGCTCCCGGGACGTGCTCGACGTAGCTGTCCGACCCCGGGTAGACGAGCGTCCGCTCGCCCGTGTCGGTCCACTCGACGAGGTACGGCGGCGAGCCGTCCTCGTGCCGCAGCTCGACCACGACCCCGTCGCGCACCGCCCCGCCCACGACGCCCGAGGCGGTCACGATCCTGTCCCCGACCGATGCCCTCATGGCTCCTCCTCGTGCCGCACCGTCCTTCCATCATGCGACCGCCGGGAGTGCGCTGCACCCCCGGTCTCAGGGTGTCCGGGCGCCGAGCTGGTCCCGCAGCGCCGCGGGGTCGTGCACCGGGAGCCGGCACACGAAGTCCGCGCAGAGGTAGGCGCCCGGCCCGCGGTCGGCGAGCAGGGCGACGCCGTCGGCGGCGAGGGTCGCGGCGTCGTCGGGCGTCGCGGCGAGCAGCAGCGCACCCGGGTGGTACCAGTCGCGCGCGGCGGCGAGGAACCCCGCGTGCCGGTCGGCGTCGGCGACGACCACGAGCTGGTGGGGCGGCTCCGCGAGCCCGACGGCGACGCGCAGCACCCCCGCCGCGCCGAGCGGGTGCTCGCTCGCCGCGGCGGACGCGGCGGCGTGCGCGAGCGCCGCGTCCCGGTACCGCGGCTCGCCCGTCGCGAGGTGGGCGAGCAGCGCGGCCCGGGCGGCCGCCGTCGTGCCCGACGGCACCGCGCCCTCCGACGGGTCGGCCGCCGCACCGGCGGCCAACCCCAGGTCGGTGAGCACCGGGTCCGTGCCCTGCGGGGGCGTGAGGTCGCCGTCCGGGCCGACCGTCGCGTCGACGAGGCGCAGGCCCTCGCGCACGTACCTAGCATCCCCGGTCAGGCCTCCGAGCACGAGGAGCGCCGTGGCGAGCGCGCCGTGGTCCTCCAGCGTCGCGACGGCGGCCGAGGCGACCCCGCCCTCCGACGCGCGCACGAGCGACCCGTCGGCCCGGACGTGGGTCGCGAGCAGCCGGTCGGCGGCCGCCCGCGCGGCGTCGGTGAGGTCGGGCAGGGCCAGGTGGTGCCCGGCGCGGGCGAGCGCCTCGATCGCGAGCCCGTTCCACCCGGTGAGCACCTTCGCGTCCAGCGGCGGCGGCTCGTGGTGCGCGCGCTCGCCCGGCGGGAGCAGGTAGTACCCGCCCTCGACGCGCTCGCCGTCCACGACGGACTCCGAGTCCTGCGCGCTCGCGAACGCGCCGTCGGCCAGGCGCAGCACGCGCAGGAGGAAGCGCCCGACGTCGCCCGCCACCTCGGCGGTGGCCTCGCCCGGGTCGGGCGTGCCGGGCGCCTCGGCGGGCGTGCGCAGCGGTCCGTCCAGGGGCCCCGTCCGGCGCAGCACGGCGAGCGTCGTCGCGGCCGAGAGCAGCTGCGCGTTGTCGTAGAGCATCCGCTCGTAGTGCGGCTCCGACCAGTCCGGCCGGGTCGCGTACCGGAAGAAGCCGCCGTCGACGTCGCGCAGCGGGCTCGCCGCCATCGCGTCGACCGTGCGTCCCGCCAGGACGAGCGCGCGCCGCGCGACCTCCGGGTCGACGACGGACGACGCCGCGACGTCGAGCAGGAGCTCGAGCGTCGGGGCGACGGGGAACTTGGGGGCGCCCCCGAAGCCGCCGTGCACGCGGTCCTCCGCCGCCTCCAGCCGCTCGACGACCCGTCGGGCGTGCTCGGCCAGGTCGGCGACCGGCCCGGCGCCCGCGCCGGCGGACGCTCCCGAGCCGTCGACCGCCGTCGCGGCCGCGCGCGGCACGCCCGTCCGGCGGCCCGCCGCCGCGTCGCGCAGCGCCGCGCGGATCGCCTCCCCCGTCTCGACCGCCTGGTCGCGCCGCTGCTCCCAGGCCTGCGCGACGGCGTCGAGCACGTCCCGGAACGCGGGTCGCCCGGCGACGGGGACGGGCGGCCAGTACGTGCCCGCATAGAAGGGAGCGCCGTCGGGCGTCGTGAACACCGTGAGCGGCCACCCCAGGTCCGGGGTGAACGCGCTCGCCGCGGCGAGGAGGCTCGCGTCGACGTCGGGGTGCTCCTCGCGGTCGACCTTCACCGCGACGAACCCGCGCGCGAGCAGCGCACCGATGTCCGGGTCCGAGAAGCTCTCGCGCGCCATGACGTGGCACCAGTGGCACGTGGCGTACCCGACCGAGACCATGACCGGCACGTCCCGGCGGCGCGCCTCCGCGAACGCCTCGGCGCCCCACGGGTACCAGTCGACCGGGTTGCCGGCGTGCTGGCGCAGGTACGGGCTCACGGCGGCGGCGAGACGGTTGACCATGACGTCCAGCCTCCCAGGTCGACGCGCCGCTCGCGGCCCGGGCCGTCGGAGTTGTCTGCTCCGTCCCGGAGCGGCGCGCTTGTAACGTTGCGCCCATGCCCGGCCCCGAGCAGCCCGCCCTCGCGGTGGCGACCGACGTCTCCGTCCGACCTGCCGCCGATCCGGACGCCGGGCCGGGCCCCGCGCCGCTGCCCCGCCGGCCCGTCCGCCAGGTGCCCGCGAGCGGTGACCGCAAGGGCCCGTTCACCCTCGCCGACGTGCTCGGGCACGGCGGGTTCGCGCACGTCTACCGCGCGACGGACGCCGACGGCGCGGAGGTCGCCGTGAAGGCGCTCACGGGTCTCCAGGAGGGTTCCCGCGAGCGCTTCGCGCAGGAGGCGAGGCTGCTGGAGGCCGTGGGCGGGCGCGGCTTCCCCGCGTTCGTGCGCTCGGGCCTGGACGACGACCAGCCGTGGTTCGCCATGGAGCTGGTCCCCGGCACCACGCTGCGCGAGCAGGTCCGCGCGTCGGGCCCGCTGGACGGACGGCAGGCGCTGCGGCTGGCGTCGCACGTCGCGGAGGCCCTGCTCGTGCTGCAGGAGCAGCACTGCGTGCACCGCGACCTGAAGCCCGCCAACATCATGGTCGACGGCGACCGGGCGGTCCTCATCGACCTCGGCATCGCCAAGCTGTTCGACACGGCGACGTCCACCCAGCCCGTCGGGACGCTCGCGTACATGGCGCCGGAGCTGTTCGCCCGCCGCGTGCACCCCCGCTCGGACGTGTACGCGCTCGGCCTGCTCCTGATCTTCGCCACCACGGGGGTCGTGCCGGCGGACCTCAACTTCCTCGGCCGCGACCTCGAGGCCGCCGACCTCGTGCGGGAGGTCCCGGACGACCTGGTCGGGGTGCCGGCCGGGACGGAGCCGGCCCCGTCCCCCGCCGAGCTGCCCGAGATCGACCCCCACCTGCAGGACCTGATCCTGTCGGCGACCCGCTACCAGCCGAACCACCGCCCCGCGCTCGAGAGCGTCGTCGCGGTGCTGCGGGCCCGGCTCGCCGGCCAGACCCCCGACGACACCCTGCTCCTCACGTCACGGATCGTGGCCGACGGCGCCACCGCGGCCGAGCGCGCGCTGGGCCCCGTCGCCGGGCTGGCCGCCGCCACCGGCGCACCCGTCCGGGCCGAGCGGGCGGCGGAGGTCACGCCGGTCGGCAGGGCGGCCGACGCGGCCCGCGTCCGGGAGCCATGGCACGCTCTGGTCTACGACGCGACGCTGATGAGCGTGCTGGCCGAGGTGCACGGCGACGGGTTCGACGGCGCGGCCGCCGAGGTGATCGCGGACCACGTCGCGAGCATCGGCGCGGACGTGGCCGACGGCCGGACCCCGGCGGAGCTCAAGGACTGGCTCTGGCAGGCGATGCGGTGGCAGGCCGCAGCACCGCCCGCGGGGCACGCCGACACCCTCCGCGGATGGCGCGAGTACCGTCGCCCGACGCACCCGATGCTCCCCGTGCCGGGCTCCGGCGCCGAGCCCGTGGCCCGGGCCGCGCGGTCGCGGACGGCCGGCCCCGTCCCGGTGCCGGAGTCCGGCTCCCCGGACCCGCGTCCCTGGCCGGTGCCCGTGCAGCGCGTCTCCACGCTGGGCCGCGGTCCGTCGGCGCTGCCCCGGCCGGAGCCGGTCCCGCCTGCGGTCGCACGGACCCGCGTCATGGACTCCCCCGACCTCGTCGCCACGCAGGTCGGCCGGCCGGTCCCGCCGTCGGTCCCGCCGCGCCGAAGCCCCGTCCGGCACCTGGGCCCGACGCCGCCGTCGCCCGCCGTGCGTCCGGGGTCCGTCCGGCCGCGCATCACCGGTGCGGCGGTCGCGAGCACCCCGGCCCCGCGCGCCGCCGGCACGCCCGCGGCCACAACGGCGCCGCGCCAGGAGGCGGCCCCGGCGTCCGCCGCACGGTCCGCACGTCCCGTCGGACCTGCCGCGTCGTCGTCCTGGGACCGCGCCCGGGTCGGGGGCGCGCTCCTGCGGGCCCTTCCGCGCGTCCTCGCGGTCCTGGCGGTGCTGCGCACGCTGTGGCTCGTGCCCGACGGCGCGGCCCGCCAGAGCCAGCCGTTCGTCCCCCTGCCGCCACAGCTCCTGGAGACCCTGCGCGTCTCGGTCGACCTGGCCCCGCTCGTCGACGGTCCCGTGCTCGCCCTGGCCGCGCTCGCGGTGGCCGTGGTGCTGCGCGTCACCGGGCAGCGCACGTGGACGTGGCCGTACGTCCTCGTCGCCTGCGCGTCGGTCGCTGCGACGGTCGTGCTCGTGCTGCGCGGCTGACCGGGGGTCGGGCCGGGTCGGGCGGCGCGAAGACGCCCCCGAGCGCGGGCACCGTCGGACGAGAACGACCCCACGCGCCGTCGAGCACGACGTCGCTGTCGTCCCGGGCGTCAGGACGACGGCAACCTCGTGCTCGGCGCGATGCGGCGGGCGGGGTCAGGCGTGCAGGCGGCGGAGGAACGCGCGGGTCCGCTCGCGCTGCGGGTCGCCGAGCACCTGCTCGGGCGTGCCGCGCTCGTGGACGCGGCCCTCGTGGAGGAAGCACACCTCGTCGGCGACGCGGCGAGCGAACCCCATCTCGTGCGTCGCGACGAGCATCGTGCGGCCCTCCGCGCGCAGCTCGGCGAGCAGGTCGAGCACCTCGCCCACGAGCTCGGGGTCGAGCGCGGACGTCACCTCGTCGAGCAGGAGCAGCTCGGGACCGTTGACGAGGGCGCGCGCGATCGCCGCGCGCTGCTGCTCGCCGCCCGAGAGCTGGTCGGGATAGGACGTCACCTTGTGCCCGAGCCCGACGCGACCCAGCATCTCGACCGCCGCCGCCTCGGCCTCCTCGCGCGAGCGCCGGTGCACGAGCCGGGGCGCGAGGGTCACGTTGTCGAGCACCGTGAGGTGCGGGAACAGGTTGTACGCCTGGAAGACCATGCCCATGCGCGCCCGCACGCGGTTCGCGTCGAGGCGCGGGTCGGCGACGTCCTCGCCGTCGAGCAGGATCTGGCCGTCGTCGACCTCGTCGAGCAGGTTGACGACGCGCAGCAGCGTCGACTTGCCCGAGCCGGACGACCCGACGAGCACGACGCACCGGTGGGCGTCGACGTCGAGGTCGATGCCGTCGAGCACGACCCGCCGCCCGCCCGGGGCGCCCGCGGCCGGGTACGTCTTGCGCACGCCCCGCAGGGACAACAGGTGACGCGCGTCCTGGGGGCTTGCGCCGGACGTCGCGGACGCGCTCATCGGATGTCCCCCGCCCCGCTCACCGTCGCGAGCGACCGGCCCCAGCCGCGACGCGCCTGGTACGCGTCGACCGCGCGCGTCAGCGGGAACGACACGAGGAAGAACAGGATCCCCGCGACGACGTAGGGCGTGAAGTTGTAGCTGCCGGTCGTCGCGATCTGCGCGGCGCGGATCGCGTCGACGGCGCCGAGGACGGAGATGAGGCCCGAGTCCTTCTGCAGCGACACGAGGTTGTTCGCGAGCGGTGCGGTGACGTTGCGCACCGCCTGCGGCAGGACGACGCGCCGCGTCGTCTGCGCGCGCGTGAGGCCGAGCGAGCGCGCCGCCGCGACCTGCGACGGGTGCACCGACTCGATGCCCGCGCGGAACACCTCCGCGAGGTACGCGGTGTACGTCAGGACGATCGCGAGCGCGCCGAGGAACGCGCCCGACGTCGGCAGCCACTCCAGCCGCAGCGCCGGCAGCCCGAACCCGACGAGCAGCAGCACGAGCAGGAGCGGCACGCCGCGGAACAGGTCGACGTACACCGTCGCGAACGCCCGCAGCGGGAACAGCGCCGGGATACGGCTCGTGCGCGCGACCGCGAGGCCGAGCCCGAGCACCGTGCCGACGACACCCGCGACGACCCACACGCGCAGGTTGAGCCACAGGCCCTCGAGGATCGCGGGCAGCGACTCCCACGCCATCGCCGGGTCGAAGAACGCGGTGCGCGCCCGCTCCCAGCCCGGCGCGTTGACGACGACGAGCACGACCGCCGCGACGACGAGCACCGTGCTCACGAGCGCGACGAGGAGCGACCGCCGCCGCTGCGCACGCCGGAACGCCGCCCGGTCGAGCGCGAGCGGCGACGGCGACCACGCGGCGGCCGGGACGGCGTCGGGCGACCCGACGCGCCCGGGCGGGCGCGCGTCGTCGGGCACGGTCATGGCCGGGTCACTGGAGGACGGGGATGTCGTCCGACTTGAGCCACGTCGTGCGCAGCTCGGCGAGCGTGCCGTCCGCCTCAAGGTCGTCGACGGCCTGCGACACGCAGTCCGTGAGCTCCGAGCCGAGGTCCAGCACGAGGCCGTACTGCTCGACCACGCCCTCGTCGGGCAGGGTGCCGATGACGACGGAGTCCGGGAAGTACTCGGTCGAGGCGGCGACGCCCTGGTCGACGTCCATGACCATCGCGTCGATCGTGCCGGACTGCAGCGCCTGCATGCCGTCGCCCGCGGCGCTGTACGGCGAGATGTCGGCGTCCTCGCCCCATGCGGCCTCCGCGAGCGTGAGGCTGGTCTGGGCGGCGGTGACCCCGATGCGCGCGCCGTCGAGCTCGGCCAGCGTCGTCGCGCCCGCGTACGGGCCGTCCTCCATGACGATGACGCCCTGGCGCGTCGTGAGGTACGGGCTCGAGAAGTCGACGGCCTGCTTCCGCTCGTCCGTGATCGACGTCTGGTACGCCGCCACGTCGAACGGCTTCACGGCCGGGCTGATGATCTGCTCGAACGTCACGGTCTCCCACACGACGTCGTCCGCCGCGTAGCCCAGGCGGTCCGCGACGGCGTAGATCAGGGCCGACTCGAAGCCCTCGCCCGAGTCCTGCTCCCCCACGTACCACGGGGAGTACGGCTCGCCCGCACCGACGGTCAGCACGCCGTCGGTGAGCGTCGGGAGCGCACCGGGCTCGCACTGCGCGTCTCCCGACGCGCTCTCGCTCGGGCTCGCGGCGTCGCCGCCGTCGTCGGCACCCGACGAACAGGCCGCCAGCGTGAGCGCGGCGACCGCCGTGACGGCGGTCAGGACGGCGGGACGGGGACGCAGACGGCGCATGGTGACCTTCCGGGTGTCGGGCGCCCGCGGGAGTGGTGGGCGCCGGCCACTGACGATAACGCCGGGCCGTGGGCCGTGGCTTCCCCCGCCCGCGCCTCGGCCGGGTGGGGCGCGTCACAGCACGAGGACGCCGACCGTGCACGGGGGAAAGCGAAAGGCCCTCGGTCAGCATGTCTGCTGACCGAGGGCCTCTCAGGAGTAGCGGGGGCAGGATTTGAACCTGCGACCTCTGGGTTATGAGCCCAGCGAGCTACCGAGCTGCTCCACCCCGCGTCGGTGATCACTACTCTACGTGAGGTTCCGGACCAGGCCAAATCGGGTGGACGAGACGTGGGTCACGCCAGGACCTCGACCCCGAAGGCGAACTCCCGGACGGCCCCCGGCTCGAGCCGCACGTCGGCGGCGCAGTCGGGACGGTTGAACGCGTCGGTCAGCGTCTCCACCGGCTCGACCGCGATCGCCGCGCGGCCGCGCCGCGCCAGACCGTCGCCCGTGTAGACGTGCACGAGGCCGCGCTCCTGCCAGACGGCGAGCCCCTGCCCCGTGGCGGGGTCGCATACGACCGTGCGCGCGCGGCCGTCGGCGTCGGCCCGGAGGTCGGCGAACGCGTGGTCGAGGCGCACGCCCGCGAGCGGCAGCGGGCCGACGCCGTCGATCGCCCCGAACGCGGCCTCGCCCGCGAGCGGGAACATCCCGGCGTCGGTGACGACGGCGCGACGAGCGGGCACGGTGAGCTCCAGCGCGTCGACCGTGCCGTGCCCGGGGACCCGGAGGTAGGGGTGCCAGCCGAGCGAGACGGGGGCCGCGGTCGTCCCGACGTTGCGGGCGCGCAGCGTGACGTCGAGGCAGCCGGAGCCGAGGACGTACCGGACCTCCAGGACGAGCGCGAACGGGTAGCCGGCGTGCGCGTCGGCGTGGACGACCGTCCGGAGCGTCACGGACTCTCGCTCCGCCCCGTCGACGGCCACCGTGTCGCGCGCGGCGACCCCGTCCTCCCCCGCGCCCTCGACGACCGTCCAGTCGAGCGTGCGCGCGAACCCGTGCATGGTGAGCGGCTCCCAGGGCAGCACCGGGGGCACGTGGTGCCGGACGCCGTCGAACACGTACTCGCCGCCCGCGAGGCGGTTGACGAACGGCGCCATGAGCGCCGACCGCGCGGCGTCGTGCGCGGCGACCTCCGCCTCGTCGGCATACCCGTCGACGAGGTCCTCGACGCGCTCGACGCCGTCGGCGCCGCGCCAGGGGGCGCGCCACGCGAGGACGGCCGCGCCACGCAGCGCGACCACGAGCTCGGCGCCCGACGTGTGGTGCAGCCGCACCGCCGGCACGGTCGTGGTGTCGTCGCCCGCCGCGCTGAAAGCGTTGCTGCAAACCGTTGCAGAAGTCACGAGGAGCGATCCTCCCGCCCGGGGCGGGAAATGACAACTCCGTCCCGAACGGCCGCAGACGACGGTCGGGCGGGGACACCCGCTGGTGTCCCCGCCCGACCGTGGCGCTGCGTCGCTCGCGCGACCCGTGCGTCAGCCTGCCGACGACTCGGTGTCGAGCGCCTGCTCGGCCGCGAGGGCCGACTCGAGCGCCTGCTGCAGGCGGTCCTGCGCCTCGCCGTAGGCCGCGAAGTCGCCCTCGGCGAGCGCCGCCTGGCCGTCCTCGATGGCCTGCTGCGCCTGGCGCAGCGCCTGGTCGAGCTCGGCGCGCGCGCCGCCGTCGACCGTGCCGCCGTCGGCCGGCGGGGCCGGCTCCTCGGTGGCCGGCGGCTCGGTGCCGGGGTCGGTCGTGCCCGGGTCGGTCGTGCCCGCGTCCGGCGACTCGCCGTCGGCCGGCTGGTCCGGGACCTCGGTCTCGACGCCGCCGTCCGCGTCACCGGCGTTCGCGCCCGAGTCGCCGCCGAACACCTGGTCCAGCGCCTCGTCGAGCGTGTCGGCGAAGCCGATCTCGTCACCGAAGGAGACGAGCACCTTGCGCAGCAGCGGGAACCGCGTGCCCTCGGTCGACTGCACGTACACCGGCTGGACGTAGAGCAGGCCGCCACCGACCGGCAGCGTCAGCAGGTTGCCGTTGATGACGGTCGAGTCACCGCGGCGCAGCGCCAGCAGGCCGTCGGCCGCCGTCGGGTCGGTGTTGAAGTTGTTCTGCACCTGACCTGGTCCGGGCACCGTCGCGTTGCGCGGCAGCTCGAGGAGCCGCAGCGTGCCGTAGTCCTCCGACCGCACGCCCGCCTCGCTGCCCGGTTCCGCGTCCACCGCGAGGAAGCCGGTGAGGATGTTGCGGTCCGAGCCACCTCCCGGGATGTACGTCGACATGAGCGAGAAGGTCGGCGCCTCCTGGCTCGGCATCTGCAGCGTGAGGTAGTACGGCGGCTGGAGCGGCTTGACGTTCCCGCTCGCCGTCGGGTCCTCGGGGCTGCGCCAGAAGTCCTGGCCAGAGAAGAACTCGTTCGCGTCGTCCACGTGGTAGCTCGCGAGGAGCGTGCGCTGCACCTTGAACAGGTCCTCGGGGTAGCGCAGGTGGCTCATGAGGTCGCCCGAGATCTCGGACAGCGGCTGCACGGAGCTCGGGAAGACGTTCGACCACGCCTGGAGGACCGGGTCCTCCGTGTCCCACGCGTAGAGGTCGACGGAGCCGTCGTACGCGTCGACCGTCGCCTTCACCGAGTTGCGGATGTAGTTCACCTGCTGCGGGGCGAGCGCCTCGACCGAGTTGGCCGCGACGAGCGAGTCGCGCGTCGAGTCCTCGAGCGACTCCGACGTGGAGTACGGGTAGGCGTTCGACGTGGTGTAGCCGTCCACGATCCACTTCACGCGGCCGTCGACGACCGCCGGGTACACGCGCCCGTCGAGCGTGAGGTACGGCGCGACCTTCGCGACGCGGTCGCGCGGGCTGCGGTCGTAGAGGATCTGCGACTCGTCCGTCACGCGGTCGGAGAACAGGATCTGCTCGGACCCGAACTTCAGGGCGTAGAGCACCTTGTTGACGAACGACCCGACGCTCGGCCCGGCCGCGACCTCGTCCGTGGGGAACGTGTTGTTGACCTGGCCGCCCGCGTCGTCCACCGGGTAGTCGAGCTCCCACGGCTCACGCCCCTCGGGCGCGCCGACGATCGAGTACTCGGGCGCCTCGGGCGAGAAGTAGATGCGCGGCTCGTAGCCGCCCGCGTCCGTGAAGGCACCCGTCGACGGGATCGAGCCCTCGTAGAACGCCGGGCGGCCGTCGGGGCCGATCTGGTTGCCGTACGCCGCCACGACGCCGAAGCCGTGCGTGTAGACCGTGTGGTCGTTGACCCAGTTGCGCTGGTCGGCGCCGAGGCCGTCCTGGTTGAGCTCGCGCACGGCGATGACGGTGTCGCGGCTCTCGTCGTCGATCGTGTAGCGGTCCACCGACAGCGAGCTCGAGAACTGGTAGTACTGCTTGTTCTGCTGGAGCTGGCTGAACGACGGGCTGACGATCTCCGGGTCCAGGAGGCGGATCGACGCCGTCGTGTCCGCGTCCTCGCGCAGCGCGCCGGCCTCGGCCTCGGTCTTGGCGTTGTACTGCTCGGTCTCGACGTCGTCGATGCCGTAGGCGGCCTTCGTCGCGTCGATGTTGCGCTGGATGTACTCCTCCTCGAAGTCCTGCGCGTTCGGCGTGACCTGGAAGCGCTGGACGACGGCCGGGTAGATCCCGCCGATCGCGATGGCCGAGACCACCATGAGGCCCACGCCGATGGCGGGCAGGCGCCAGTTGCCGCGCACCGCGGTCACCACGAACAGGGCCGCGACGAAGAGCGCGACGACCGTGAGGATCGCCTTGGACGGGATCACCGCGTGCACGTCCGCGTACGACGCGCCGTCGAACTTCGCGCCGCCCGACGTGAGGATCGAGTACCGGTCGAGCCAGTAGTTCGCGCCGATGAGGACGAGCAGCAGCGCCGCGATCACCGAGAGCTGGACGCGCGCGGCGGTCGTCGTGCGGGGACCCGCGTCGGAGCCGCCGCCGATCCGCAGGCCGCCGTAGAGGTAGTGCGTCGCGACCGCGGCGATGCCCGCGATGATGACGACCGCCATGAGGAAGCTCACGACGAACCGGAGGGCGGGCAGCGTGAAGACGTAGAAGGACAGGTCGATGCCCCACTGCGGGTCCGTCGTGCCGAACGGGACCGAGTTCAGCGCGAGGAGGACCGTCTGCCACTGCGAGGACGCCGCCGCTCCGGCGAAGAAGCCAACGAGCGCCGGGGCCACGATCATGACGACCTTGCGCAGCGGCTCGATCGCCTCGCGGTACTGGTCGAGGGTCGCCTGCTCGGGTGTGGACGGCGCGTAGATGGGCCGCGACCGGTACGCGAGCGAGAACGACAGGAAGACGAGCCCGCCCATGACGAGGAAGCCCGCGACGAACAGGGCGATGCGCGTGCCCCACTGGGTCCACAGGACGTTCGCGAAGTCGAGCTGCTGGAACCACAGCACCTCGGTCCAGAACTGGGCGAGCAGGAGCAGGAGGACGACGAGGGCGCCGACGACGGCGATCGCGATCCCGATCGGGCTCCGGCGCCGGGCGGGCCGCCCCCCGGAGGACGGCCGGCGGGGCGCTGCGGCGAATGACACGGTGGGTATACCTCTTCGGTCGTGGCTCGGGCGTGCACCGGGGTCAACGCCCGGTCCTCCCCCAAGGTTCCCACGGTCCGGCGCCTCGTGGGGGACGGCCGGCACCCGGCCCACGGCGGTGCGGGGCGGCGCGGGGCGGCGCCGATGAGGGACGATGGGGTCATGCCCCAGCCTGACGACGCCGCCCCCGGTCCCGACGCCACCACCCCCGTGCCCGGACCCGACGCCGGTCCCGACCCGGTCGCGCCCGGCGGCCCCGCCCCGCAGCACGCGCTCGCGCTCGCGGTGCACGAGATCGAGTCGCACGCGGCCGACGCGGGCTGGGACGTCCCGCCCCGGCTCTTCGCGCTCGTCGGGACGGCGGGCGCCCTCGGCGCCGACCCGACGCTCGCCGACCGGCTCCCGCCCGACGTCGTGGCCGCGGCCGAGGCGGACCCGTACCACCTGCTGTCGATCGAGCAGGAGGGCTTCGCCGTGGACGGCGACCTCGAGGACGGGCTCGCCCGCGTCGCGTGGCCGGCGACGGTCGACGGCGCCGCGCTCGTCGTCGAGCGGATCGTGCTGCCGCCGGCCGCCGAGGAGGGCGTCCCCGACGACCCGGACGCCGCGCTCGACTACCTCACGAACCACCCTGACCGGCAGGACGTGCGCCTCGCCGTCGGCGTGCTGCGCGACGGCCCCACGTGGTGCGCCGTCCGCTCGCGCGCCCACGACTCGGCGACGGACGTCGCGGGCGGACCGGACCTCGTGCCGGGGCTGGTCGAGGCGCTGCGCGCGACGCTCGAGGACTGACGGCCCGCGGCGTCGTCAGCCGCGCGCCTCGCACGTGGGCAGCGAGTCGCCCTCGCCCGCGCCGATCGCCTCCATCGCCGCGCGCGCGTCGGCGAGCGTGGAGACCGCCGCCACGTGCAGGCCGTCGGGCACGTTCCCCACGACCTCGGGGCAGTTGGCCTGCGGGGCGAGGAACCACGTCGCGCCGTCGCGCAGCGCGCCGTAGAGCTTCTGCTGGATGCCGCCGATCGGCCCCACGTCGCCCTCGACGCTCATGGTGCCCGTGCCCGCGATGACGACGCCGTTCGCCTCGTCCTCGGGCGTGAGCTGGTCGACGATCCCCAGCGCGAACATCGTGCCCGCGCTCGGGCCGCCGATGTCCTCGATCTGGATCTCGACGTCGACCGGGAAGTCGAACGCGGGGTCGATGAACACGCCGAGCAGCGCGGTGTCGCCGCCGTCGGTCGTCGCGACCGTGAGGTCCGTCTCCGCGCTGTCGCGCTGCACGCGCAGCGTCACGTCGTCGCCCGGGTCGACCGCCGCCAGACCGTCGATGAGGTCCTGGTACGTCCGCACGGGCGTGCCGTCGAGCGCGACGATGACGTCCCCCGGCTCGACGACGCCGTCGGACCCGCTGTCCGGCACCGTCCCCTCGACCGTGAGCGTGGCGGGCACGTCGTACCCCAGCTCGGTGAGCGCGGCGACCGTCGCGTTCTCCTGCGAGCTGATCATCTCGGCCTGGCCCTGCTGCTCGGTCTCCTCCTTGGTGCGGCCCGTCGGGAAGACCTCCTCGACGGGGCGCACGCTGCGCGACCGGTCGAACCACCCCTGCACCACCTGGCCGAGGTTCACCGGGTAGCCCGGGCCGCCGGCGACGGACACGGTCGTCAGGAGCAGCTCGCCCGTCGAGTCGTACGTCTCGGCGCCCGTGATCGAGATGAGGGGTGTGCCGTCCTGCTGGCCGAGCGTGTCCTCCGTCGGGCCCGGCGACCGCACCGCGTACGGCGCGGGAAGGATCGCGAGGCCCGCGACGAGCAGCGTCGTCGCGAGCAGGGAGATGCCGAACGTCAACGACCGCCGGGTCACGGGCGGCGGGTCGTGCTCGTCCTCGGTGAGGAGGGCGTCGAAGGAGGGGGCGTCGCTCACCGGGACATCATCCCCGAGGTTGCTGGGATCTCCCTGCCGACGGCGTGGACGCCGCCCGGGAGCCGCCCCTACGGGCGGCGCGAGCGGGCCTGCCGCCAGACGGCGGCCGTGCCCAGGACCGCGACGGCCGCCCCGGCCGCGCCGAGCGCCGCGGCGTCCCGGCCCCCGAACCGGCGACCCCCGACGCCCGTGCGGCCGCGCACCTCGGCCAGGAGCACCTCGAGCGCCGCGGCGCCCGACCACTCCGGGCGCCACCCGGCGTCGTGCAGGCGCCGCGCCGAGACCGACCACGGGTGCACGACGAACGCGAGGTCGTTCGCCGGGGACGGGAGCGCGCCGACCCGGTGCAGCCGCTCGGCGGCGCCGAACGCCGTCGCGGGCGGGAGCTGCACCGTGCGCATCCCGGCCGCCGCGGCCACCGTCTCCGAGTCGAGCGCGTCGGGCTCGCCGTCGCGCACCGGCCCGGCCGTCAGACCGCCGACGAGACCCTGGTCCAGCGCGACGCGCACCGCGCCCACCACGTCGTCGACGTGCACGAGCTGCCACGTGCGGCCACCGCCACGCACCGTGAGCAGGCGCGGGGCCTCGAAGTGCCGCGTGAGCACGGTGTCCACGCCCGGCCCGACGACGACCGCCGGCCGCACGAGCGCGAGCGGCACGCCGTCGAGCGCGTCGCGCAGCGCGTCCTCGAACGCGACGAGGTCGCCCGCGAAGCCGGGCCCGTCGTCGGCGGCCACGGGGTCGTCGTCGTCGATGACGCCCCGCTCGGGCGACGCGCCGTGCACCGCGGCCGACGACACGGCGACGACGTGCTCGATCCCCGCCGCGACCGCCGCCTCCCCCGCACGCCGGCCCAGGAGCGCGAGGCGCGCGCGCTGCTCCGCGTCCGTCCGGGCGCGCGGCGTCCCGAACTCCCCCGCGGGCGCGACCACGACGAGACGGCGCGCCCCGGCGGGCCAGACGAGCGCGTCCACGGGCGACGCCTCGGCGGCGCCCAGGCCCGCGCGCACCGCGTCCGCGACCTGCCCGACGCCGACGACCACCACCGGGTCGGGGTCGGCGACCTCGTCCGCGGGCATGGTCACCGCGCTCGCCGTGGGGTCCTCCCCCGGACCGGCCGGGGGCTCGCCCGCCGCGGGGAGCGCCTCGCTGCGCCGTGAGCGAACCCGGCCCTCGGACATGGCCCAGCCCCCGTTCTCGGCGCTCGATCGTGGTTACGGTGATCACCGACGCTACCGTGAGGAGTCGCCATGAGCAGCCTTCCCCCCGACCGCACGCCCGGACCGGACGACGACACGCCCTTCGACCCGCGGTTCGAGGAGCTGCTCCGCTCGATGCTCGGGCCCGACGCCGACGAGGCGCTGCGCGAGCTGCGCGCCCGCGGGCTCGACCCGCAGGCGCTCGCCGCGGGCGGCGCGGCCGACCCGCAGCTCTTCCAGCACGTCCTCGCGCAGGTGCAGCGCATGCTCGCGACGCCGAGCGACGGCCCGGTCAACACCGACGTCTCGCACGACGTCGCGCGCCAGGTCGCCGTCGCCGAGGGCGACCCGTCGATCTCGCCGGCGCAGCAGCGCGCGGTCACCGAGGCGCTGTCCGTCGCCGAGCTCTGGCTCGACGCGGTCACCGACCTGCCGCCGTCGGGCGGGAAGAGCCAGGCGTGGAGCCGGTCCGAGTGGGTCGAGCACACGCTCCCCGCGTGGAACGAGCTCGTCGCCCCGGTCGCCGCGTCCGTCGCGGACGCGCTCGCCACGGTCCTGCGCGACCAGCTCCCCGAGGGCATGGCGGACGACACCTCCGCCCTGCCGGGCGTCGGGTTCACCCTGCCCGGCCTGCCGGCCGGTGCGCTCGGGCTGCCCGCGGGCGACCCGGCCGCGCTCATGCGGCGCCTCGGCTCCGCGGTGTTCGGCATGCAGGTGGGCCAGGCCGCCGGGACGCTCTCGCGCGAGGTCTTCGGCGCGACCGACGTCGGGCTGCCGCTGCTGGACCGCCCCGCGACGGTCCTCCTGCCGACGAACGTCGCGGCGTTCGCCGAGGGCCTCGACGCCCCCGCCGAGGAGGTCCGCCTCTTCCTCGCCCTGCGCGAGGCCGCCCACGCGCGCCTGTTCACGCACGTGTCGTGGCTGCGCGGGCACCTGCGCGGGCTCGTCGACGCCTACGCGCGCGGCATCACCATCGACCTCTCCGCGCTCGAGTCGCAGCTCGCCGACGTCGACCTCGCGGACACCGACGCGCTCCAGCGCGCGCTGTCGGGCGGCGTCTTCGGCCTGCAGAACACGCCCGAGCAGCAGGCGACCCTGCTGCGCCTCGAGACGACGCTCGCGCTCGTCGAGGGCTGGGTGGACGAGGTGACCGCCGTCGCCGCGCTCCCCCACCTGCCCCACGCGGTCCCGCTGCGGGAGATGCTGCGCCGTCGTCGGGCGGCGGGCGGGCCCGCGGAGCACACGTTCGCGACGCTCGTCGGCCTCGAGCTGCGCCCGCGGCGCTCGCGCGACGCGGCCGCCCTGTGGGCGCTCATCGCGGCGCAGTCCGGCGCGGGTGCGCGCGACGCTGTGTGGGACCACCCCGACCTGCTCCCCGACGGGACCGACCTCGACGACCCGTCCGGCTACGAGGGCCGGCGCGCCGCGACCCGCGCGGAGGAGGCCGACGTCGACCGCGCGCTCGAGGAGATCTTCCGCGCCGCGGAGGGGTCACCCACCACTGAGTCGGCGCAGGCGACGGCCGACGGCTCGGACGACGACGCCCCGGTCGCCGACGGGTCCGCGGACGACCCGGACGCGGCCGGACCGACGGACGACGGCGGGACGGGCGAGGCGACCGGCCAGGGCGGCGCGCCGCGCTGACCTGACCTGGGCGTCAGTTCCCGGCGTCCGCGGGCGGTGCCGCGGTTTCCGCGGCGCCGTCCCCCGCCTCGACGTCGCCCGGCTCGAGGTCCGCGTCGTCCGGCTCGAGGTCCGCGTCGCGCGAGAACGACACGCCCTCCAGGAATCCTCGTGCCCGCTCGGTACGCGGGTAGGCCTCGAGGAGCTTCCAGAACCCCGGGCCGTGGCCGGCGTGGAGCAGGTGCGCGAGCTCGTGCAGCAGCACGTAGTCGAGCACCCAGGACGGCATCCCCCGGACGCGCGTCGAGATGCGGATCGTGCCGTCGATGAGCGTGCACGAGCCCCAGCGGCGGTCCTGGTTCCCCGCCCACCGCACGCTCGTGGGGCGGGCGCGGCCGTCCAGGTACTTGTCGGACAGCTCGACGGCGCGGCGCGCCAGCTCGGCGTCCGACGGCCGCCGCCGACGCTCGGAGTCGGCGAGGCGGTCGAGCATGCGCTGGACCCACTCGCGCTCCTGCGCGCGCGTGAACCGCGCCGGGATCGCGACGATCGTGCGCTCGCCGTCGCGGTAGGCGCTCACCGTGCTCTTGCGTCGGCGGCTGCGGCGAACCTCCACGATCGTCTCCCGGACCACGCCTCAGACCGTAGTGGTTCTCGCCACGAAATGGCAGGGGCACGCCCGGAGTGGCGCGCTCTCCCGCGACGTTCGGTCGAGCGGACGACGTGGAGACCTGTGGCGACGGCAAAGAAATCCTCCCCGCGGGACCATCGCGAGGAGCCTGTGGACAACCGTCGGCGCGCCTCGGGGCCGTGCCAGGCTGACGGCGGGCGGCCGGTCGGGCGCCCGGACGACGAACGGACGGAGGAGCCGTGCAGCGACGACGCGTGCTGCGACCCGAGGCGCCGCTCCTGCGGCGGGGCCCCGGCGAGGTGCAGGTCGGCTCCGACCCCCGGTGGTCGGTGCGGCTCACCGGGCTCGACGCCGACGAGGAGCGCTGGCTCCGCGCGCTCGCCGGGCCCGCGCGGCGCGGCGACGCACCCGACGTCCCGGGCTCCCCGGCGCAGCGCACGCGCCGCGCCGCGCTCGTCCGCCTGCTCGACGAGGCGCACCTCCTCGTGGCGGCGCGTCGGCGCCGGCCGGCGTCGCCCGCCCCGGGTCACGGCGCGGCGGATCTCGCGGTGCTGTCGTCCCTGCTGCCCGACGGCGCGGGGCACCGCGTCCTCGCGGCGCGCGCCCGGGCGACGGTCGGGGTCGTCGGGCTCGGCCGGGTGGGTGCCGCGCTCGCCGTCCACCTCGCGACCGCGGGGGTGGGCGTGCTCGTGCTCGACGACCCGGGCACCGTGCTCGCCACGGACGTCGGAGGCGGGGCGTACCGGCTGCGGGACGTCGGGTCGCCGCGCGAGGGCGCAGTGCGGCGGATCGTCGAGGAGGTCGCCCCGGGCGTCGTGACGGCCTCGACCCCGGTCACGCCGGAGGAGGCACGGGCACCCGCGCCCGACGTCGTCGTCGTGGTCGAGCACGGAGCCGCGGACCCGGTCCGGGTCCGGAGGTTGGTGGGTGCAGGGGTCGCGCACCTGTCGGTCGTGGTGCGCGAGGCCGACGTCGTGGTCGGGCCGTTCGTCCGGCCGGGGCTCGACCCGTGCCTGACGTGCGCGGACCTGCACCGCGCGGACGTGGACCCCTGCTGGCCGCAGGTCGCGCGACAGCTGCGCGAGGCGTCGGTGCACCGGGGCGAGGAGACGCTCCTCGCGGCGTCGGCGGCGGCCGTCGCGCTCGGTCAGGTCCTGGCAGCCCTGGACGGGCTTGTGCCCCGCGCAGCCACGGCCGGCATCGAGATTCCTGCTCCCGATGCCGTGCCGCGGCTGCGCGGGTCGAGCCGCCACCCGCGCTGCGGGTGCGGCGAGCTGGCGCGCACGCCCCCGGACGGGGCGCCGCTGCCCATGTCAGGCCGCCGTCGAGGCGCCGACTGACGCCTCGGTCCGCGCGGCCTCGTGGGCCTGGCGCTCGGCCTCGCGGGCGAGCACCTCGGCCTTGCTCGGACGGCCGCGGCCGCGCTTGCGCGCGACCACGACGCCGTCCACGAAGACCTCGCCGCCCCAGACGCCCCAGGGCTCGCGGCGCTCGACCGCACCGGCGAGGCAGCCCTCGACAAGCGGGCAGGTGCGGCACAGGGCCTTGGCCTCCTCGACCTCGGCGGTGCGCTCGGCGAACCAGAGCTCCGGGTCGTTGGTGCGGCAGGGCAGCAGGCCCGCGAGCAGGCGGTCGAACTCCGCGGAGTCGTTCTCGCCGAGCGGCGTGGCCAGCGGTTGGTGGGGGACCCAGGGGCCGGATCCCCCCTGAGCGGTGATGTTGTCGAGCAGCGCGGTGAGCCGCACGATGTCCTCCAGTGATGTCCTGTCGTGGGTGTGAACGTCGTCGTCACAGGACCCTGAGGACAGCGGCCCCGTCTCGTGGAGACGGGTGGTGCCGGTGATCCTCATCGGCGGACGTGCTCGGAGAACACGAAGGCCGCGGGTCCTAGAGGGACTCCGCGGCCTGGAAGGGTCCGGTCGGTCAGACCGGGTTCGTCCTGGGGGCGGAGTCGGGAGCGGGGCGGGCGATGAAGGTGCCGCCGCGGTGCGCGATGGCACGCGGACGGAGCTCTCCTGGCGTGCCCGTGTACACGGACGCGTGATCCAGCAGGTTCGCCATGGCGATCTGGTTGTTCATCAGCTCTCCCACCCCCTCTCTCCATCAGGCGCCCGCCTCTCGGCGCGCCCCTTCCCAACAGGACTCGTCGACCATATGCCGCCCTTCGCAGGAGGCACAACTTATTTACGGGAATTTCTTCGACGAGTTCACCCGGCCCTCGTCGAGGGCCGGGCAGAGCGCCTCGTCAGCCCTCCGCACGGCGCACGATCTCGAGGATCGTGGCCCCGTACCGCTCGATCTTCGCGGGCCCCAGACCGTTGATGCGCGCCAGCCCGGCCGGGCTCGTGGGGCGCGTCTCGGCGATGGCGGCGAGCGCCGAGTCCACGAGCACGGTGAACGCCGGCTTGTCCGTCTCCTGCGCGACCTGGCGACGCCACTCGCGCAGCTCCTCGAACAGCGCCTGGTCGTACTCCCCCGTGAGCCGGACCTTCGCCTGCCCGGCGCGAGCACGCCGCGGCCCGCGCGCGCCGGGCTCGTCGGGCCAGAGCCCGTCGAGGAAGCGCGTGCGCCGGCGCGTCGCCCGGCCGCCCGGGTTGCGCGAGCGCGCGAACGAGAGCTCGAGGTGCTCGCGCGCCCGCGTGATGCCGACGTAGAGCAGCCGGCGCTCCTCCGCGACCGCCTCGTCCGTCTCGGCGAGGGAGATCGGCATGAGCCCCTCGCTCATCCCCGCGAGGAAGACGGCGTCCCACTCGAGCCCCTTGGCCGCGTGCAGCGACGCCAGGGTGACGCCCTCGACCGTCGGGGCGTGCTGCGCGGCGGCGCGCTCGTCGAGCTCGGCGACGAAGGCCGCGACGGTCGGGGCCGGGGCGTCGGACGCGGCGGCGAGCCCCGCGACGTCGTCGGCCAGCGCGACGAGCGCCTGCGTGGACTCCCAGCGCTCGCGCGCCGCGCCGCGCGCGGCAGGCGGCGCCGGGGCCCAGCCCGCGGCGGCCAGAACGTCGCGCACCGTCTCGGGCATGGGGACGTCCGGGTCGGCGGAGCGCGCCGCGCCGCGCAGGAGGACGATCGCGTCGCGCACCTCCTTGCGCTGGAAGAAGCGCTCCCCTCCCCGTACCAGGTAGCCGATGCCCGCGTCGGCGAGCGCCGACTCGAAGGCCTCGGACTGCGCGTTGGTCCGGTAGAGCACGGCGATCTCGCTCGCGCGCGTGCCCGCGGCGAGGAGCCGCCCGATGCGCTGCGCGATCCCGCTCGCCTCGGCCTCGTCGTCGTCGTACGCGGTGAAGGCGACGGGCGGCCCGGCCGGCCGCTGGGCGACGAGCTCGAGCGCCTGGTGGGCGCCGCCCGCGCGGCCCGCGCGCGCGAGGAGCTGGTTCGCGAGGTTCACCACCTGCGGCGTGGAGCGGTAGTCGCGCACCAGGCGGATCACCTGGGCCTTGGGGTGCGTGCGCGAGAACGTGAGGAGGTGGTGCGGCGTCGCGCCGGTGAACGAGTAGATGGTCTGCGACGGGTCCCCGACGACGCACAGCTCGTCGCGCCCCCCGAGCCACTGGTCGAGCACGAACTGCTGCAGGGGCGACACGTCCTGGTACTCGTCGACGACGAAGTGGCGGTACTGGCGCCGCACCTCGTCGGCCACCGTGCCCTGCGTCGCGAGCATGTCGCCGAGCATGAGGAGCACGTCCTCGAAGTCGATGACCGACCGCTCCGTCTTCACGTCCTCGTAGGCCGTGAGGAGGCGCGCGACGGTCTGGTGGTCGTAGCCGGCCGGGGGCTCGCGGTCGATCGCCTCGCACGCGCGGACGTAGTCGTCGGCGGTGACGAGCGAGACCTTGGCCCACTCGATCTCGGACGACAGGTCCCGCACCGCGACGCGGTCCACCCCAACGCCGAGCCGCCGCGCCGACTCCGCGACGACGGGCGCCTTGTGCTCGAGGATGCGCGGCGGCGCCCCGCCGACGACCTTGGGCCAGAAGTAGCCGAGCTGGCGCAGCGCGGCCGCGTGGAACGTGCGCGCCTGGACGCCCGTCGCGCCGAGCTCGCGCAGGCGTGTGCGCATCTCGCCCGCCGCGCGCGCCGTGAACGTCACGGCGAGCACGCTCGTCGGCACGTACACGCCCGTGCGGACCCCGTACGCGATGCGGTGCGTGATCGCGCGCGTCTTGCCCGTCCCCGCGCCGGCGAGCACGCACACGGGCCCGCGCAGCGCGACCGCGACGTCGCGCTGGTCGGGGTCGAGCGCGTCGAGGATCTCGTCGGCGGAGCGGTGGGCGAGCGGGCGTGAGACCGGTGGCGTGGACATCACCCGCGATTCTCGCAGCCCCCGGTGACACGCGGGCGGGGAACAGCCCGCGCTCCCCCGGTGTTACCGTCACGACCCGACCGCCCGCGGCACGCGCCGCCCGGAACCGCAGCAGGAGAGCCCTCGATGAGCACCGCCCCGACCCTTCCCGACGCCGGCTCGATCGTCATGTACTCGACGACCTGGTGCGGGTACTGCCGCCGCCTCAAGACGCAGCTCGACTCCGCGGGCATCGGCTACACCGAGGTCAACATCGAGGAGACGCCCGGCACCGCCGAGTTCGTGGAGTCCGTCAACGACGGCAACCGCACCGTGCCGACCGTCGTCTTCCCGGACGGCTCCGCCGCGACGAACCCGTCCCTCGCGGAGGTCAAGAAGCGCCTCGCCGCCTGACGCGGCCGCAGGAGGGCCCGGTCCGGACGTCCGGACCGGGCCCTTCCGCGTCCCCGAGCACGGACGGCCCGACGGCGGTGCGCCGCGCCGCCCCTCGCCGCCCGCCGCTCTGGGCCACCTGGGCCACCCTCAGTCGTCGGCGAGGCGCGCGCCGAACCAGTCCTCGACGAGCGCCCGCGCGATCGACGACCGGCCCGGCAGCAGCACCTCGCCCGACCGGACGGCGTCGGCCAGCTCGGCCCGCGTGAACCAGCGCGCGTCGGTGAGCTCGACGCCGTCCACGTGCAGCTCGGTCGTCAGCGCGCGCGCCGAGAACCCGAGCATGAGCGAGGCGGGGAACGGCCAGGGCTGGCTCCCCCGGTAGGCCACGTCGCCGACGACGACGCCCGCCTCCTCCGCGACCTCCCGCCGCACCGCGTTCTCGAGCGACTCCCCGGGCTCGACGTAGCCCGCGAGGGTCGAGAACCGCCGCTCCGGCCAGTGCGCCGCGTGCCCCAGGAGCAGGCGCTCGTCGGCCCCCTCGCCGTGCACGACCGTCATGATGACCGCCGGGTCCGTGCGCGGGTACAGCTCGACGCCCTGGGCCACGCAGCGGCGCGTCCAGCCGCCCTTCTCGACGGTCGTCCGACCGCCGCAGCGCGGGCACCGCGGGTGGTTCGCGTGCCACGCCGCGAGCGCGACCGCCTCCGTCGCGAGCCCCGCGACGGGCGCCCCGACCTCGCCGACGAGGTCCCGCAGCCCCGACCACGTCCGCTCGCGCGCGAGCACGGCGAACGGCTCGGAGGCGTCCACGCCCTCGATGTCGACCTCCTCGGCGTCAGCGTCGTCGGGCAGGACGAGCGCGAGGTACGCCGTGCCGTCGCCCTCGCCGAGGAAGAGCCAGCGGCCCTGGTCGTCGTCGGTCGCCGGGTCGACGTCGCGCAGCTCGGCCGGATCCAGGAGGGCGACACCGTCCGCCGCGCCCGGGCCGCCGAGCGCGAGCCGGCCGCGGTGGACCAGCAGGACGCGCGTCGTGGGCTGCGACCGCAGCGTGCGCACGAGGTCCGGCTCCGCGCGGCGGTGCTCCGCGCGGTCGACGAACGCGCCGTCGAGCGGCAGCGGGAGGTGGTCCAGCGGGGTGCGCGGCAGGGCGCCCGGCCCGGGGGCCGTGCCGGTCCCGGCGTCGGCCGGGGTGCCGGGCGGCGCGGTCGTCGGTCGGTCCGGGGCCGCGGCGGGGTCGCTCGTGCCCGACGACGGCCGGGCGGCAGAGGTGCTCACCCCCCGACCGTAGGCCACCCCCGGCCGAGCCACCCGCCTGCGCGCGGCGCCGCGGGGCGGGGTGCGGCGTCGGACGGCGTGGGTCGACCGGGCGCGCGCGGGGACCGACTACCGTGGTCGCGTGCCTCGCTCTCCGTTGACCCTCGCCGCGCTCGCGACCGCCGCCGTGCCCGGCCTGGACGCCCGCAGCGCGCGGCCCGTCGAGGACCCGGGCGACTACGACACCGCCGTCGTCACCGACGCCGACGGCGCCCGCTGGACCGTGCGCGCACCCCGCAGCCTCCAGGCCGGCGCCGCGCTCGAGGCCGAGGCGGAGCTGCTGGGCTCGCTGCAGCACTACGCCGAGTCGGGGGTGCTGTCGTTCGCCGTGCCGCGCGTCAGCGGCACCGCGCTCCTGCCCGAGGGCGGGCGGGCCGTCGTGCACCCCGCGCTCGAGGGCGAGCCGCTCGACGTCGACAGCCTGCGGCCCGGACCGGGGCTCGCGGCCGACCTGGGCCGCGTGCTCGCGTCGGTCCACGAGCTGCCGCGCGCGATCGTCGACGACGCCGGCCTGCCGGGCTACGAGGTCGAGGAGTACCGCGCGCGCCGCATGGCGGAGCTCGACGAGGCCGCGGCCACGGGCAAGGTCCCCCCGACGCTCCTGCGCCGCTGGGAGACCGCGCTCGAGGACGTCTCGCTGTGGCGGTTCCAGCCGGTCGTCGTGCACGGCGACCTGGGCCCGGAGCAGGTGCTCGTCGCCCGCGGACGCGTCGTCGCGGTGACGGACTGGGCGAGCGCGCGCGTCGCGGACCCCGCCGACGACCTCGCGTGGCTGCTCGTCTCGGCACCGCCCGAGGCCGTCGACTCGATCATGGAGGCGTACCAGCTGCGCCGTACCGAGCTCACCGACAAGCACCTGCTCGACCGCGCGCTCCTCGTCGGCGAGCTCGCGCTCGCGCGCTGGCTCCTGCACGGCGTGCGCAACGGGCTCGACGACGTGGTCGCCGACGCCCTCGACATGCTGGCCGACCTCGACGAGGCGACGCAGGACGCCGACGACTGAGGCGTCGCCGGCTCAGTCGGCGACCAGCAGCGCCTCGATCTCGGCCTCGCCCAGCAGGCGGCGCGGACGCACGGTCTCGTCGGACGCGACGTAGTAGAACGCGGCGTTCACCTTCTCGAGGGGCACCCCCGTCCAGCGCGACCACGCGAGCCGGTAGACCGCGAGCTGCACCTCGCGCACGCTGCGCGCCTCCGGGTCGGACGGCGCACGCCCCGTCTTCCAGTCGACGACCACGACGGCGTCGCGCGCCCCGCCCGCGTGCTCCGGGAGCTCGGGGAACACCGCGTCGATGCGCGACCGCAGGACCGTCGACCCGACGGGCGTCTCGACGTCGACCTCGACCGCGACCGGCGTGCGCGTGGCCCACGCCGAGGCCAGGAACGTCCGCTGGAGCGTCTCGAGGTCGGCGTCGGGGTCGAGGTCGTCGTCGTCCGCCCCGGGGAGGTCCTCGACGTCGAGCAGGGACGACGTCGTGAAGTAGCGCTCGGCCCACAGGTGGAACCGGGTGCCCCGGCGCGCGTGGACCGTGGGCTCGACCGGGACCGGGCGGCGCAGGTGGAGCGCGTACTCGTCGCGGTCCGCCGCGAGCCGCACGAGGCTCGACGCCGAGACGTGCGCCGGCAGCTCGACCTCCCGGCCCGAGCGCTCGGCGCGCTCCGCGAGCAGGACGCGCGCGAGCGCGACGAGGTCACGGCCCTCGGCGTCGACGAGGACTCCGGAGGGCGCCGTGAGCCCGGCGGGGCCGCCCGTGCCGTCCACGCCCCCCTGCCCGGGCACGGCGTCGACCGCCCCGGCCCCGGCGTGCGCGGCACGGTCCGCCGCGCCACGCCTTGCCGCGTCACGCTCGGCTGCCGCACGCTCGGCCGCCGCACGCTCGACGGCCGCCGCGGTGTCCCGCAGGACGGACCGCGCCGACCCGCCGGGAGCGTCGTCGGGCACAGGCCACGTCCCGGTCACCTCGACGTCCTCGAGCGGGTTGGAGTCGTCGGGGCCGGGAGGTGCCGACCACCCGTCGGCCGTCACGACCCCCGCCTCGACGAGCTCGACGAGGAACGGAGACAGCGCGCGCGGCCGCGATCCCGTCTGCCACCAGGACGCCGTGAGGTACAGCTCGCGCCGCGCGCGCGTGAAGGCCACGTAGGCGAGCCGTCGCTCCTCGGCGAGCTGGTGCTCCCCGCTCGCCGCGCGGAACTCGTCGCGCCGCGCCACGAGCTCCTTCGTGTCCGCGGCGAGGTCGAAGCGGAACTCCGGCAGGTCGGCGGCGTCGCCGCGCAGCGGGTACGGGAGCTGGCTCACGTCGGTGAGCCAGCCGCTGTCCGCGCGCACCCCCGACGACGACTGCGCAGTGGTCGGGAACACGCCGTCCACGAGCCCGGGCACGACGACGACGTCCCACTCGAGGCCCTTCGCGGCGTGCGCGGTGATGACCTGCACCGCGTCCGGGTCGGGCTCGCGCACGGGCAGGTCGAGCCCGTTCTCCCGGGTCGAGGCGACCCCGAGCCAGGCGAGGAACGCCCCGAGCGTCACGACGTCCGCCGTCTGCGTGAACGTCGCGGCGACGTCGCGGAACGCGTCGAGGTGCTCGCGGGCCCGGTCGCTCACCGCCTCCGGGTCGACGAGCCGCCGCGACGCGAGCAGCGCCTCGTTCGTCACGGCCTCGACGTCGAGGCCCAGGGCGCGCTCCGCCTCGACGACGAGCTCCGGGAGCGACAGGTAGGTGAGGCCGCGCAGCGCGCGCAGGGTCCGGGAGAGCGCCGAGAGCCGCGCGTGGCCCTCCGCGGAGAGCGTGCGCCCGTCCGCCGCGGGCTCGCCCGGGTCCGGGAGGTCGTCGAGCGCGTCGACGATCGAGCGGTGGTCGGCCACGTCGCCCTCGACGACCACGAGCCCCGACTCGGCGTCCTCCGCAGCGGGGGCGCGACGGCGCGCGCCGAGCGCGCCCTCGAGCCGCGCGAGATCCGCCGCGCGGCTCCCGAGCGCGTGCAGGTCGGCGGCGCCGAGGTTGAGCCGTGGCCCGGTGAGGAGACGCACGAGCGCGTCGCCGCGCGAGGGGTCGTGCACGGCCTCGAGCAGCGCGACGACGTCGACGACCTCGGGCGTCGTGAGCAGCCCGCCGAGTCCGACGACCTCCACGGGGAGCCCACGCCGCCGCAGCGCGACCTCGACCGCGGCGAACTGGCTGCGCTTGCGGCACAGCACGGCCGCGGTGACGCGCCCCCCGGGCGCGCTCGCCGGGCGCCAGCGCGCGGCGACGCGCTCGGCCACGGCCGCGGCCTCCTCCTCGGCGGTCGCCGCCACGTGCGCGGCGACCGCGCCCGGGCCCGCGCCGGGGCGCAGCGCGAGCGGCGGCACCTCGACCCGGTCGCCCCGGCCGCCGGCGACGGCACCGCGCAGCGGACCGGCCGTGACGTTCGCCGTCGCGAGGACGGCGGCGTCGTTGCGCCACGACGTCGAGAGGAAGCGCACGGCCGAGCGGTCGCCGCCCGCGCGCGGGAAGCGGTCGGGGAACCGCGCGAGGCCGCCCGCGCTCGCGCCGCGCCACCCGTAGATCGACTGGTGCGGGTCGCCCACGGCCGTCACGGGGTGCCCGCCGCCGAACAACCCCGCGAGGAGCTCGACCTGCGCGTGCGACGTGTCCTGGTACTCGTCCAGGAGGACGACGCGGAAGCGGGCGCGCTCGGTCTCCCCCACCACGGGCACCTCGCGCGCGAGCCGCGCCGCGAGCGCCACCTGGTCGCCGAAGTCGAGGGAGTCGGTCGCGCGCTTGCGGCGGCGGTACTCCGCGACGACGTCGAGCAGCCGGACCCGTTCCGCGACGTCGCCGACGAGCTTCTCGACCTCCTTGGTCCGGGCCTTCTGCCGCGGACCGAGCGGGAGCGCGTCGAGCTGCTCGACGATCTCGGCCAGGCGGTCCCGCGCCTCGGCGGGGTCGAGGAGGTGCTCGCCGAGCGCGCCGGAGAGGCCGAGCACCGCCGCGACGACCGTGCTCAGCGCGCGGTCGGTGCCCAGGTCGTCGTCCCAGGACTCCACGACCTCGGACGCGAGCTGCCACTGCTGCGCCTCGCCGAGGAGGCGGGCCCCCGGCTCGACGCCGACGCGCAGCCCGTGGTCGCCGACGAGCGACGCGGCGTACGCGTTGTACGTCGCGACGGTCGGCCGGTCGAGCAGCGAGAGCGCCGACGCCGCCCCGCCCCGGGCGCGCGCGAGCTGGGCGAGCCGCACCTGGACGCGCTCCGCGAGCTCCCCCGCCGCCTTGCGCGTGAACGTGAGGCCCAGCACCGCGTCCGGAGGGACGAGCTCGTTCGCGATGAGCCAGACGACGCGCGCCGCCATCGTCTCCGTCTTGCCCGAGCCGGCCCCGGCGACGACGAGCGTCGGCTCGAGCGGCGCCTCGATCACCTCGACCTGCTCCGGGGTCGGGCGGGGACGTCCGAGGAGGTCGGCGATCCGCGTCGCGGAGAGCGTCGGCTTCGGCGGCTCCGCCGCCCGGTGCCCGTCGCCCGGGGCGTCGGCGCTCTCGACCGGGAGGCCGTCGGCCGCGACGAGACGCACCGTCGGCCCGCTCGCGCCCGCCTCCGGGAGCTCGAACAGCTCGCTGCTCACGCCACCACCCTCCTGCCCTCGGGCTGCACCGGGCACGCCCGGCGCACGGGGCACATCTCGCACAGCCCGTTCTGGCGGGCGGTGAACGTCGCCGCCGACATGGTGCCGGCGGCCTCCTCCACGAGGTCGCGCGCCCAGCTCGATCCGTCGGGCTCCGGCTCCAGCGCGGGCTGGGCCACGACGGCAGGGCCCACGTGGGTGCTCCCGACGTAGACGAGCTGCGCGCCCGCGCTGCGCGTGCCCTCCGGCACGTCGAGCGCGCCCGCCTCGACCGCGAGCTGGTAGGCACCGAGCTGGGGGTGCTCCGCGCCCTCCGCCTTCGTGGCGGTGCGCCGACCGGTCTTGAGGTCGACGACGCGGACCTTGCCCTCCCCCGCTGCCTCGACCCGGTCGATCGTGCCGCGCAGCCGGGCGCGGCCGACGGTGACGTCGAACGACGGCTCGACGAGGAGCGGCTCGCCCGCCTGCGCGACGTAGGCCGCGAGCTTCTCCACCATGCGCTCGGCCCGGCGCCGGAGCTGGCGCGCAGGCCAGCCGTCGGGCAGCGCGAGCTCCGCCCACCGGCGGTCGAGCTCCGCGCGCAGCTCGGCGAGCGACCCGGACGGGTGGGTCTCGGCGATCGAGTGGACGAGCGTGCCGAGGCTCTGGTGCGTCGCGTCGGGCGCCGTCCCGCCGGCCGCCTCGAGCGACCACCGCAGCGGGCACGTCGAGACCGTCTCGACCTTCGAGGGCGACACCGTGACGGTCTCCTCCGCACCGCGCAGCGGCGCCGTGCTCGACACGCCCGCCACGCCGTACCACGTCTCCGGGCGGGCCTCCGCGACGCCGAGCGCACCGAGGTCCGCCAGGAGCGTCGCCGCCGCGACGGCGCGCTCGTCCGGCCCCGACGCTCCGGCGCCGCCGGCCTCGCGCGCCGCGGCCTCGACGAGGACGCCGCGGGCCGCGGCGACCAGCCCGCGCAGGTCGAGCGGCGCCCCGACGCGCACGTGCCTCCGCTCGGCGGGCTCGACCTGCCCGCCCCCGACGTCCGCGAGCCCCGGGCCGACGGGTGCGCGTCCGACCGGCGCCGGACCGGAACTCGCCGCGGGACCGGCGGGTACCGGGCCGGCGCCCGCCGCGGGTGCGCCCGGGCCGTCCTGGGGACCACGCCCGTCGGGACCGTCCGTGCCGTCGGGGCCCTCGGGCGCCGACGGCGGCACGACGAGGTCGCAGAACACCGACGGCGCCTCCTCGGCGTCCTGCACGGCCGTCACGACGAGGCGACGCGTCGCACGCGACGTCGCGACGACGAAGGCCCGCAGCTCGTCGGCGAGCACCTGGGCGCGCGCCTGCGAACCGACCCCGTGCGCGTCCTGGGCGCGGCCGGCGAGGAGCTCGACGAGCGCCTGCGAGCCGAGCAGCGAGTCGCGCAGCCGGAGGTCGGGCCACACGCCGTCCTGGACGCCCGCCACCACGACGACGTCCCACTCGCGCCCGGCCGCACCGGCCGGGGTGAGCGCCGCGACGGCGTCGGCCCCGCTCGCGCTCGCCGCGAGCGAGTCGGCGGGCAGGTCCTGCGAGGCGAGGTACTCGACGAACGCCCCGGCGGGCGCGCCCGGCATGCGGTCGACGAACGTCTCCGCGGCGCGGAACAGCGCGAGCACCGCGTCGAGGTCACGGTCCGCGCGCGCCCCGGCGGGGCCGCCGTCGAGCGCCGCCGAGCGCCAGCGCTCCGCGAGACCGGTCGCGGCCCACACCGCCCACAGGACCGTCTGCGCCGTCGCGCCGGGCTCGGCCGCCGCAGCCCGCCCCGCCGCGAGCGCCCGGGCGACCGCGACCGGCCCGCGGCGCACCGTGGGCGGGAGCGTCGCGGCGCGCGCCGGGTCGAGGAGCAGCTCGACGAGCAGCGCGTCGGACGAGCGCCCGCCCCCGCCCTCGAGCTCCTCGGCCCGCAGCGCGCGGCGCAGACGGCGCAGCGCGACGACGTCGAGCGCGCCCACGGGCGACGTGAGCAGCGCCGCCGCGGTGAACGGGTCGAGGGCCTCGGGGTCCTCCGCGTCGGCGACGCACACGCGCACGGCCGCGAGGAGCGGCGCGACCGCCGGCTCGTCGCGCAGCGGGACGTCGGAGCCGAGCAGCGTCACGGGGACCGAGGCGGCGACGAGCTCGCGGCGCAGCGCCGCGAGCCGCGTCCCCGTGCGCGCGACGACGGCCATCCGGTGCCAGGGGGTGCCGTGCAGCAGGTGCTCCGCACGCAGCTCCCGGGCGACGAACGCGGCCTCCTGCGCGACGGCCGAGAGCACCGCGACCTGCACGGGCGGGGCGCCGGGGCCGACGTCGGCCGCCTCGCCCGGACGCCCGTCGGCGGCGCGCGGCGCGGCGCCACGGTGCACCGCCCCGGCGACGGTGCCGACCTGCGCGGTCACGCGGCGGGTCACCTCGCGCAGCGGCGCGCTCTGGCGCCAGGCGGTGCCCAGCACGGCGACGCGCGCGCCCAGCTCGCCCCGGCGCGCGCCGTCCCGCCGTGCCGGGGCGGACGCCCGGCCCACGAGCCCCGGGCTCGCGCCGCGGAACGTCTGCACCGCGGCGTCGGGGTCGCCGAGCAGCACGAGGCGCGCGCCGTCGTCGTGCAGCACGTGCAGGAGGCGCGCGGTCGCGACCGTCGCCTCCTGGTAGTCGTCGACGACCACGAGGTCCCAGCGCGGCCGGGCGGCGTCGGGCACCTCGTCGTCCCAGGCGAGCAGGGCCTCCGCGGCCTCGTCGACGACGATCGCCGGGTCGAACCGCGACCCGGCGTCGGGCGTGCCCGTGCGCAGGGCGGTGACGTCGAGGTACTCCGCGAAGAGCTGGGCGCCGAGCGACCACTCCGGGCGGTCGTAGCGCTCGCCGAGGGCGGCGAGGTCGGCCGGGGTCAGGCCGCGCTCCGCCGCGCGCATGAGGAGGTCGCGGAGCTCCTGGCGCAGCCCCCGGAGACCGAGCGCCTCCTCGGGCAGGCCCGCGGGCAGCGCGAGCGGGGTGCCGAGGTGCGCGAGGCCGCCGTCGAGGTGGCCCTCCAGGAGCTCGGCGAGCACGAGGTCCTGCTCCGGGCCGGAGATCAGCGTGGGGGCGGGCTCGCCCAGCGCGGCCGCGCGCTCGCGCAGGACGGCGAAGGCCGCGGACGCGGCGGTGCGCACCAGAGGCGCGCCGACCGTGCGGCGCGCGCGGGCCGACAGGCGGTCACGGAGCGCGGCGGCGGCGCGGCGCGACGCGGCGAGGAGGAGCACGCGCTCGGGCGCGACGCCGTCGCGCAGGGCCGCGAGCACGACCTCCTGCGCGACGAGGGTCTTGCCCGTCCCGGGTGCGCCCACCACGAGGGTGGCCCCGGGGCCGGCCGCGGCGGCGAGCGCCGCGCGCTGGGAGTCGTCGAGCACCGCGTCGGCCTCGAGCTCGCGAGGCCGCGCGACGAGGCGGGGGGCGGTCGTCGTCCGGGGCACGGACCCGATCCCATCACGCGCCACCCACACCGTCGTGCGCCCGGCGTGGCGTGGCGCCGGGCGGTTACGGGACGGGCCAGCCGTTCGTCAGGCAGCCCTGGGCCGAGATGGACTGCTGGACCATCACCGGGGCGACGGCGCCCGGCGCGGGGCAGTCCTCGTGGCCGTGGCCGAGCACGTGCCCGACCTCGTGGTTGACGAGGTACTGCCGGTACGTGGCGAGGTCGTCGCCGAAGTCGGGCGCCCCGAGGACCCAGCGCTCGAAGTTCAGCACGGCAGCACCCGTGACCGAGTTCCCGCACGAGTAGCGGCTCTCGGTCGCCAGCGGGGCGCACAGGCGGTCGGTCGTCGCGGGGCTCGCGAGCACGACCCGGATCGACGCGTCCTCGGCCGCCGTCCGCGAGAACGTCACGCCGTCGGGGACCGACCAGCCGCGCGGGTCGTTGAGCGTCGTGAGCACCGCGGCGGCGAACACGTCGCCGTCGACGGGGAGCCCGGCCTCGACCTCGACCCGGACGGAACGGACGGTGCCCGTCCCGGGCGCGGGGCTCTCCCCCGGCACGACGACGAGCGAGCCGCCGAGGTCCGGCGCGACGACGACCGTCCCGAGCAGGCCGGAGCCCGGCTCCGCGACCGGGGCCTCGGGCGTCTCGACGGGTGCCGGCTCAGCGAGGGGCTCGGGCGCCGTCGTCGGGACGGGCTCGGGCGCGGTGACCGCGTCCGGGCGCGGCGCGATCGGGCCGAGGAGGCCCGGGCCCCGCTCGACGGCGCCCGCGCGCTCGACGGACGACCGGCTCACGGCCGCCGACTCGTCGCGCTCCGGGGCCGGCGGCTCCACGCGGACGTCTGCGGCGGGAGCGGCCGCGGTGCCCGCCGCCCCGCCCAGGTCCCAGACCTCCGCCGTCGCCGCACCGCCGCCGAGGCCGACGACGAGGCACGCGGCGACCGCGGCCCCGTGCCGCAGACCCGTCGCGCGACCCCCGGCACGGGCGGTCGAGAGGCGGTTCGGGGGGGTATGTCTGTCGGGCACCCGCCCATCGTCCCACTCCTCGCGACGCGAGGTCGACACGAACCGCGGTTTCCGTATCCTCCCCCCATGGGAGCCACCGAGGGACGCACGCGCGGCGCGGCCGCCGCTCCCCCGGGACTGCGCACCCGGATGCCGCGCGACGAGCGCCGCGCGCAGCTCCTCACGATCGCCGAGGAGCTCTTCGCCTCCCACGGCTACCACCACATCTCGATGGACGACATCGCCGACCGTGCCGGGGTCGGCAAGCCCGTGCTGTACCGGCACTTCCCGTCGAAGCTCGACCTCTACCTCGCGATCGTCGACGACCAGGGCGAACGCCTCGTGGGAGCCGTGCACGCGACGCTGGACCCGTTCCGCGAGCCCGCGCCGGGGAACCGCGCGGGCGACCTCGACGCCCTCGCGGTCGACGGGCTCGCCGTGATCGAGGGCATCGTGCGGGCCTACGTCGCCTACGCGCGCGCGGCGGGCCGCTCGGCCGCGCTGCTCTTCGAGTCCGACGTCATGCGGGACCCGGTCGTCCGGGCGCGCGTGCTCGCGCCGGACACGACGATCGCCGGCGCGTTCGCCGACGTGCTCGTGCGCATCACGGACCTCGACGCCGACGAGGCGCTCGTCGTCGCCCGGACGTGCACCGCCGTCGGGCGGGCCGCCGCGACGGAGGTCGTGCGCCCGGACGGCGGCGCGACGGCCGACGACGTCACCCGGCTCGTGCCGCGCCTCGTGTGGCGCGGGGTGCGCGGCATGCTGCGGCGGCCGCTGTCGGGCGCCCCCAGCGCGCCCGGCGGGTCGGCGACGGGAATCTGACTACTATCGATCGCGTTGTCGCCGGTGGGACGCCCGCCGGCGGCCCGAGGCCCGTCGTCGCTGCGCCTGGCGCAGCCGCTGTGAGGAGAGCTGAGTGGAAGTCACGATCGGTGTGCAGAACCTGGCCCGTGAGATCGTCGTCGACACGGACCTGACCGCCGAGGCCGTGGCCACGGCGGTCGCCGACGCGCTCGGCGGCGCCCCCGCCCTCGAGCTCACCGACTCGCGCGGTCGCCGCGTGATCGTCCCGACGGCGTCGCTCGGCTACGTCGAGATCGGCACCGAGGAGCAGCGCCGGGTCGGCTTCGGCTCGCTCTGAGCCTGCAGGTCCGAGCGTCGGGCGACCCTCGGGGCCCCGACCGTCACGTGCCGCCGTCGCGCCCCCGGGCGCGGCGGCGGCTTCGTCATGCCGCGAGGCCCAGGCGGTCCATCCGCCGGGAGTGCTCCGCCGTGAGGCGCGCGAACACCCAGGACTGCGTCGCGGGGGCGGGCCCGCTCCCGCCGCCGGCGGCGACCGGCTCGGCCCCCGCCGCCACGAGCCGGGCGAGCGCGGGACGCCTGGACAGCACGTCGCCGACGACGCCGAGCGCCTCCCCGACGAGGCGCCGACCCCACAGCGCGAGGCGCGACGCGAGCACCGGATCCTCGGCGGCGACCTCGGCGATGACCGGGGCGTAGCGCTGCGACGGGGTGTCGTGCGTGAGCGCCTCCACGACGACGTCGCGCGAGCGCTCGTCGAGACCCTGTGCCGCGAGGAGGCAGAAGTCGTCCGCGACGCCCTGGCCCACGTAGCCCTTGAGGATGCCCTCCCACCACGTGCTCGGCTTCGTGCGCGCGTCGAAGTCGTCGAACAGGCCGTCGAACGGGCTCATGCAGTCCGCCGGGTCGCCGCCCAGCTCCTCGACGCGCACGAGCACGCGCTCCTGCCGGTCGAGCATCGCGGCCGCGAGGCGGGACAGGGCCTGGCGCTGGCGCAGCGTGGGCGCGTGCGCGGCGTCGCCCGCGAGGCGCCCGAAGCTCGCGAGCTCGGTGTACGCGACGAGGCCGAGCAGCTCCACCGCGTCGGTGTGGTCCGCCGGGGGCAGGGTCGTGGGGCTCGCGTGCTCGGCGTCGCTCATCGGGCCAGGATAGTTCTCCGATATCATGGCCGACGTACATCGGTTGCCCGGTCGTCCAGACCTCACGCTCGTCACGCGTACGACGACGGCACGGCACGGTCCGCAGCGCGGGCCTGGCCACGACATCCCACGATCGGCTGCCGGCCACGAGGTGCGCACGACCGCGACCGGGAACCTCCCCGGCTCCGGGCCCCGACGGCCCGCCGACGGTCGCGCGTGCCCGAACGAGACAGAGGCACCAGTGACCACCACAGACGCCACCACCACCGACGCGACGCCGGACGTGAGCGCGGACGCGACGTCCGTCGCCGCCAGCGTCCACGCGGACAACACGACCTTCGCGGACTTCGGCGTGCGCCAGGAGATCGTCGACGCGCTCTCCGACGCGGGCATCGTCCAGCCCTTCCCCATCCAGGCGATGACGCTCCCCGTCGCCATGTCCGGCCACGACATCATCGGCCAGGCCAAGACCGGCACCGGCAAGACCCTCGGCTTCGGCGTGCCGCTCCTGCACCGCGTCGTCGCCCCGGGCGAGCCCGGCTTCGACGAGCTGCCCTCCCCCGGCAAGCCGCAGGCGCTCGTCGTCGTCCCGACGCGCGAGCTCGCCGTCCAGGTCGCGAACGACCTCACCACGGCCTCGAAGCGCCGCTCGGTGCGCATCGTCCAGCTCTACGGCGGTCGCGCCTACGAGCCGCAGGTCGAGGCGCTGACGCGCGGCGTCGAGGTCGTCGTCGGGACGCCCGGCCGCATGATCGACCTGATGAACCAGGGCCACCTCAACCTCACGCGCGCCGCGACCGTCGTCCTCGACGAGGCGGACGAGATGCTCGACCTCGGGTTCCTCCCGGACGTCGAGAAGATCCTGGCGCGCACGCCCGCGCAGCGGCACACGATGCTCTTCTCGGCGACCATGCCGGGCGCCGTCGTCTCGATGGCGCGCCGCTACATGAAGCAGCCGACGCACATCCGCGCGAACGACCCGGACGACGGCGGCCAGACGGTCAAGAACATCGAGCAGGTCGTCTACCGCGCGCACGCGCTGGACAAGGTCGAGATGCTCGCGCGCATCCTCCAGGCCGAGGGTCGCGGGCGCACGATCGTGTTCGCGCGGACCAAGCGGACCGCGGCGAAGGTCGCGGACGAGCTCGTCGACCGCGGCTTCGCGGCCGGCTCGATCCACGGCGACCTGGGCCAGGGCGCGCGCGAGCAGGCGCTGCGCGCGTTCCGCAACGGCAAGATCGACGTGCTCGTCGCGACCGACGTCGCGGCGCGCGGCATCGACGTCGAGGACGTCACGCACGTCGTGAACTACCAGTGCCCCGAGGACGAGAAGACGTACCTGCACCGCACCGGCCGCACCGGTCGTGCGGGCAACAAGGGCACCGCGGTGACGTTCGTCGACTGGGACGACATCCCCCGCTGGTCGCTCATCGACAAGGCGCTCGACCTCGGCATCCCCGAGCCGGTCGAGACGTACTCGAGCTCGCCGCACCTGTACACCGACCTGCACATCCCCGAGGGCACGAAGGGCCGCCTCCCGAAGGAGCGCCGCACGCTCGCGGGGCTCGAGGCGGAGGAGATCGAGGACCTCGGCGAGACCGGCAAGCGGCACACGCCCGCGGGCGGGTCGCGCGGTCGCCAGGGCGGCCGGTCCGACGGCGGCCGTGGCCGCTCCGAGGGCGAGCGGGGCCGGTCCGGGGGCCAGGGCCGCTCGGGCGGGCGTCGCGGCGAGACAGAGCGCACGGGCGCTCGCGCCGAGGGCGAGCGCACCGAGGCGGCCGAGGGCGCCCCGGCGACCGAGGGCGGGGAGCGCCGCCGTCGGTCCCGCAGCCGTCGCCGCACGCGCGGCGGCCGCCCGGTCGAGCAGCAGGGCGGCGGCGCCGAGGCGACCGCCCAGCCCGCCGAGTAGTCGCTCCACGGCCCGACGCCGGACCCCGGGTCGCGCCCTCACGGTCACCAGACCGTGGGGGACGCGACCCGGGGTCCGTCGCGTCCGGGGTCAGTGCACGTGCGCGTCGCGCCCGGCGAACCACACCGCGGCGCCCTGGACGGCCGCCGCGGCGACGAGGAGCAGGAGCGGGAGGGTCCACTCGCCGGTGACGTCGTGCGCGAGCCCGAGGCCGAGCGGGCCGGTCGCGGCGAGCAGGTAGCCGGCGCTCTGCGCCATGCCGGAGAGCTCGGACGTGTGCGCGGCGTCGCGCGCCCGCAGCGCCATGAGGGTGAGCGCGAGGCTGATCCCGCCGCCCTGCCCGAGGCCGACGAGCACGACCCAGAGCGCCGCTGCGCCGGGCGCGACGGCGAGCCCGAGCAGCCCCGAGCCGACGAGGACCACGAGCACGAGGCCGATGCCGCGCTGGCGCGGCATGCGCCCGGCGAGGACCGGGGTCACGAACGAGCCGACGATCCCCGCGAGGTTGCACAGCGCGAGGAGCCAGCCGCCCGCCTCCGGCGTCCGTCCGAGCGCGACCATGATCTCGGGCAGCCAGGCGTTGATCGCGTAGAACGACAGCGACTGCATGCCCATGACGACGGTGACCGCCCAGGCGAGCGGGGAACGCCACACCGCCGACCGCGCGGCGGCCGGTCCCGTGCCGGGTCCGAACGCCACCGTGCCGGCGGGGTCGGGCCGCAGCGCCCGCGGCACCCAGACGATCGCCCCGAGCACGGCGAGGACGCCCCAGGTCGCGAGCGCGCCGCGCCAGTCGAGGCCGGCCGCGGACGCGACGGGCAGGGTCAGGCCCGCCGCGAGCGCCGCCCCGCCGGAGAGCGCCATCGAGTAGAGGCCGGTCATGAGACCGATGCGGTCGGCGAAGTCGCGCTTGATGAGCGCGGGCAGCAGCACGTTCCCGAGCCCGATCGCGCACCCCGCGACGACCGTCCCGGCGAACAGCCCCGCGGTCGAGGGCACGAGGCGCAGCGCGAAGCCGACGCACAGCAGCACGAGGCTCACGAAGAGCGCGCGCTCGAGCCCCCAGCGCCGCGCGAGCACGGGCGCGAGCGGCGCGAGGAGCCCGAAGCACAGGACGGGGAGCGTCGTGAGCACGCCCGCCGCCGTCGCGCTGAGGCCCAGGTCCGTGCGGATCTCGCCGAGCACGGGCGAGATCGCGACGACGGCGGGCCGCAGGTTGAGCGCCGCGAGGACGATCGCGACGACGGCGGCCAGCCCCAGCGGACGGCGCAGCCCGCTCACGCCTCGACCTCGCCGGCGTCGGCGTCGGCGCGGCCGGGACCGTCCGCGGCGGCCTCGACGAGCTGCGCCCGCACGGCGTCGATCGTCGCGACGACGGCGGCCTCGGCCGCCTCGGCGTCACCCGCCCGGACCGCCGCGACGACCTCCGCGTGACCGGGGACGTCGCGGTGGTGCCGACGCTGCCCGCCGGCCGGGAGCGTGCGGACGAGCGCGTGGTCGAGCCCGTCGTAGAGGTCGGCGAGCAGCGGGTTGCCCGCGGCGCGCACGACCTCGCCGTGGAAGGCGACGTCGGCGGCCTGGAAGGCCTGCTCGTCCCCGTCGCGCGCCGCGACCTGGGCGGCGAGCGCCGCGTCGAGGCGGTGGAGCGCGTCGGCGTCGGCCCGCCCCGCGGCGCCGCGCGCCGCGCCGCGCTCGAGGATCTCGCGCACCTCGAGCACGTGGAGCGCGTCCGTGGTGCGGGCCCGCCGGGTCAGGGCGGCGTCGAGCCCGTCGGCCGCGCGCACGTAGGTGCCGTCGCCGCGCCGCGGCTCGAGGATCCCGGCGTGCTCGAGCGCGCGCACGGCCTCGCGCACGGTGTTGCGCCCGACGCCGAGCTCGGCGACGAGCTCCGGCTCGGCCGGGATGCGGGTGCCGACGGGCCACTCCCCGCGCTCGACGCGCTGCATGAGCCGTTCGACGACGAGCTCCGACACCTTGCGGGGAGGGATGATCGGCTGGTCCACCGAAAGAACCTAACATCCCCTGTTTGGCCGGTGACGAGACGGGGCGTACGTGGTCTCGCGTACGGGGGTTGACCAGCGCGCGGCACCGCGAGGACCTTGCGACAGGACCGCTCCTTCGACGACGAAAGCGAGACCACCATGGACCCCACCCCGTCACGACGCCCACGACTGCGCAGCCTCCTCGCCCTGGTCGCCTCCGCCACGCTCGTCGGGACGCTCCTCAGCGGCACCACGACCGCCGCGGCCACGGACACCGAGCTCGCCGTCAACGGCGGGTTCGAGTCCGGACTGTCCGGGTGGACCTGCTCCGGCTCCACGGGGCAGCAGGTCACGAGCCCGGTCCGCACCGGCAGCGGGGCGCTCCGGGCCACGCCCGCCGGGACCGACACCGCGCGCTGCTCGCAGACCGTCGCCGTCCGGCCCTCCTCGACCTACACGCTCAGCGCGTGGGTCCAGGGCTCCTACGCGTACCTCGGGGCGAGCGGCGCGACGGCGCAGGACGTCACCACCTGGACGCCCTCGGCCGCGACCTGGCAGCGGCTCAGCGTGACCTTCACGACGACCGCGACGGCGACGTCCGCGACCGTCTTCGTGCACGGCTGGTACGGCCAGCCGGCCTACGTCGTCGACGACGTCAGCCTCGTGGGCCCGGGCGGCGGCGCGGCGCAGCCGCCCGCGACCCCGATCGGCCTCACCGCCGGGACGCCCACCGCCACCAGCGTGCCCCTCACCTGGGGCGCCGTCGCCGGCGCCACCGGCTACGCCGTCTACCGCGACGGCACGCGCGTCGCCACGACCACGGCCCCGTCCACCACCGTCTCCGGGCTCACCGCCGCCACCGCCTACTCCTTCCAGGTCACCGCGACCAACGGCGCGGGCGAGTCGCCCCGCTCCGCCGCCGTCGCCGTCACCACGGCGACCGGCGGCACCGGGGGCGGACCCGGCGCCGGGCTGCCGGCGCACGCGCTCGTCGGCTACCTGCACACGTCGTTCGCCAACGGCTCGGGCTACGTCCGGATGGCGGACGTCCCGGACTCGTGGGACGTCATCAACCTCGCGTTCGGCGAGCCGACGAGCGTCACGTCCGGCGACATCCGGTTCAGCCTCTGCCCGCGGACCGAGTGCCCGAACGTGGAGTCGGTCGCGGAGTTCAAGGCCGCCGTCGCCGCCAAGCGCGCGGCCGGGAAGAAGGTGCTCCTGTCGATCGGCGGGCAGAACGGCCAGGTCCAGCTCACGACGACCGCCGCGCGGGACGCGTTCGTCGCCTCCGTGAGCTCGATCATCGACACCTACGGGCTGGACGGGGTCGACATCGACTTCGAGGGGCACTCCCTGTACCTGAACCCGGGAGACACGGACTTCCGCTCCCCGACCACCCCCGTGATCGTCAACCTCATCTCCGCGCTCAAGTCGCTCACGGCGCGGTACGGCGACGACTTCGTGCTGACGATGGCGCCGGAGACCTTCTTCGTCCAGAACGGCTACCAGTTCTACGGCTCGGGCCCGTGGGGCGGCCAGGACCCGCGCTGCGGCGCCTATCTGCCGGTCATCCACGCCCTGCGCGACGACCTGACGCTGCTCCACGTCCAGCACTACAACTCGGGGCCGATCATGGGGCTCGACGACCAGTACCACTCGATGGGCGGCGCGGACTTCCACGTCGCGCTGACGGACATGCTGCTCACCGGCTTCCCGGTCGCGCGCGACACGACGAAGATGTTCCCCCCGCTGCGCCCCGACCAGGTCGCGATCGGCCTGCCGGCCAGCGCGCAGGCGGGCAACGGCCACACCCCGCCCGCGCAGGTCGCCCAGGCCCTGGACTGCCTCACGAAGGGCACGGGCTGCGGGTCGTACCGGACCCACGGGCGCTGGCCGGGGCTGCGCGGCCTCATGACGTGGTCGATCAACTGGGACCGCTTCAACGGCGGCGAGTTCTCCCGGAGCTTCGACGCGTACTGGCCCTGACGAGCGGGTCGCCACCGCGCACGCGACCGGCGTCCGGGGGCCTCGCCCTCGGACGCCGGTCGCCCCGGACGGCGGGACGCGAGGTCAGGCGGTCTGGACGAACTCGATCACGGCGTCGGCGACGAGCTGCACGGCGATGGCTGCGAGCAGCAGACCGGCGATGCGGGTCACGAGGATCGTGCCCGAGTCGCCGAGGACGCGGTTGATGACGTTCGCGAAGCGCATCGAGAGCCACAGGCACACGTGCACCGCGACGACGCCCGCCGCGATGGCGACCCACTCGGCGACGCCCCCGCCGCGCTCCCCCGCGCGCTGCACGAAGACCATCGTCGCGACGATCGCGCCCGGGCCGGCGAGCAGCGGCGTCCCGAGCGGCACGAGCGCGACGTTGACGCCCTTGTTGCCCGACGGCTGCGGCTCCTCCATCTTGCCGGTGAGGAGCTCCATCGCCACGAGGAGCAGCAGCAGGCCGCCCGCCGTCTGGAGCGCGGGCAGCGAGATGTGCATGTAGCTGAGGATCTGCTGGCCGAACACCGCGAACGCGACGATCACGCCGAACGCCACGAGGATCGCGGTGCGCGCCGCCTGGTTGCGCTGCTTGGCGCCCATCGCGCTCGTCAGGCCCAGGAACACCGGCACCGTGCCGGGCGGGTCCATGATGACGAACAGGGTGACGAAGACCTCCGTGAAGAGCCGGACGTCGAAGAACTCGCTCATCGTCCGATCATCGGATCACGTCCAACTGTCCCAGCTCCTCGATCTGCTCCAGCACGGTCGGTGCTGTCGTGTTCTCCCCGAGCCGGTTCGGTTTGCCGGCCCCGTGGTAGTCGCTCGACCCGGTGACGAACAGGCCCAGGGTCCGGGCCAGGTCCTCGAGCCGTGCGCGCTGACGCTCGTCGTGGTCGCGGTGGAACACCTCGAGCCCGGCGAGCCCCGCCTCGGCCATCTCCTCGATCACGGCGTCGGCCACGACGCGGCCGCGACCGTCCGCGCCCGGGTGGGCGAAGACGGGCACGCCGCCCGCGGCGCGGATCCCGCGCACGGCCACGACGGCGTCGGGCGCGTAGTGGGGCACGTAGTACGGGGTGTCCGTGGCGAGGATGGTCGCGAACGCGGCGGAGCGGTCGGGCGCGAGCCCGGCCGCGACGAGCGCGTCGGCGATGTGCGGTCGCCCGATCGTCGTCCCCACGACGGTCTGGGCGAGCACATCCTCCCACGTGATCGGGTAGTCCTCGGCGATGAGGTCGACCATCCGCCGGGCCCGGCTCGTGCGCGCGTCGCGCGTGCGGTCCAGCTCCGCGAGGAGGGCGGCGTGCGCCGGGTCGTGCAGGTAGGACAGCACGTGCACGCTGATGCCGCCGGAGCGGGCCGAGATCTCCGCGCCGCGCACGAGCGCGACCCCGTGCGCGAGCGCCGCGTCCGTCGCCTGCGCCCAGCCCGCCGTCGTGTCGTGGTCGGTCAGCGCGACGACGTCGAGCCCGGCCGCGGCGGCGGCCTCGACGACCGCCCCCGGGGCGTCCGTGCCGTCGGACGCCGTCGAGTGGGTGTGGAGGTCGATGCGCACGGGGACCAGGATAGTGACGACGCACCGAGGCGGCGGCACGGGACCCCCACACGATGTCCACACGGGGCGCGGCCCCTCCCCACGGTCGTCCCAGGCTGGGGTGCCAGAGTCGGGAGCGATGACCCTCACGACGCCCCCCACGGCAGCCCTCGCGACGACCTCCCCCTCGACCCCCTCGATGCCGGCGTCGCCCGACCCCGCGCAGGCCCCGCCCGCGGTGGTCTTCGTCCACGGCATGCGCACCTCGAGCGCGATCTGGGACCACCAGGTCGAGCACGTGCGCGCCCTCGGCCACGAGGCCGTCGCGGTCGACCTGCCCGCGCACGGCGCCCGCGCGCACGAGCGCTTCACGCTCGACCGCTCCTTCGAGGTGCTCGACGAGGCGGCCGCGTCGTTCGGCCCCGACCGCCGGGTCGCGCTCGTCGGCCTCTCGCTCGGCGGCTACACGTCGCTCGCCTGGGCGGCCCGACGCCCCGCGAACCTCGCGGGCGTGGTGGCCGCGGCCTGCACGTCCGACCCCAAGGGCAAGCCCGTCGCGCTGTACCGCGACGTCGCGCGCCTCGTCGTCGCCGGGGGCGGCGCCGTCGGCCGCGGCGCGCGCTGGGCCGCGCGCACGACCGCGACCGCGTGGGGCACGATCGCCCGCGGCGGGCGCGGCCTGCCGGGCGGTGCCGCGTCGTCGTACGCGCTGGCCGGGCCGGCCGACGCCGGGCCGCCGACGCCGGTCGCGCCGGGCTGGCACGTCGTCACCGACGCGCTCACCCAGCTCGCGGGCCGCTCGTGGCTCGCCCACGTGCGCGACGTCGACGTCCCGGTGTGGCTCGTCAACGGCGCGCGCGACCACATGCGCCTCGACGAGCAGCGCTACCTGGCCGCGGCCGCGGACGCGGCGCTCGTCGTCGTGCCGCGCGCCGGCCACGACGTCAACAGCGAGGCCCCCGAGGCCTTCAACCGCGTGCTCGGGCGCGCGCTCGCGGACTTCGGCCGCGTGCGCGGTGCGAGACTGGGGGCATGACCGACGCCACCCCCGTCACGCCCGCGCCCCTGTCCGAGACGCCCGACCAGGCCGCCGAGCACGCCGGCCCCGGCGAGACCCAGGACCTGGCCGCGCGCGGCAGCAACCGCTCCCAGCGCCCGGACTCCGACGCGTTCAAGGCCTTCATCACGAGCGGCTGGGCGCCGCGCGCCGCGCTCGACGTCGAGCCCCTGCCGGCCGCGCCGTTCACCGTCGCACGCCGCGCCGCGCTGTCGGCCCGGTTCCCGGGCGCGCGCCTCGTCGTGCCCGCCGGCCCGCTGAAGACGCGCTCGAACGACACGGACTACCGCTTCCGCCCGCACTCGGCGTTCGCGCACCTCACCGGCTACGGCACGGACCAGGAGCCCGACGCCGTGCTCGTGCTGCACCCCGTGGAGCCGGGCACCGGGGACGCCGGGTCCGACCACCACGCCGTGCTGTACGTCCGCCCGCTCGCCGCACGCGACACGGAAGAGTTCTACGCCGACGCACGGTACGGCGAGTTCTGGGTCGGCGCCCGCCCGTCGCTCGACGACGTCACGACCGCGACCGGCGTGGAGGCCCGGCACGTCGACGAGCTGCGCGACGCGCTCGCGAAGGACGTCGGCGCCGGCGGGGTCACGCTCCTCGTCGTCGCGGGCGCGGACGAGGCCGTGGAGGCGCTCGTCGAGGCGATCCGCGCGGAGGCGGGCGTCGACGACGTCGAGGCGGCCGCGTCCGCCGAGGACCAGCAGCTCTCCGAGTCGGAGTGGCTCGCGCGCGCCGAGGCCGCGTACCGCCGCACGGACGCCGCGCTGGTCGAGGCGGTCTCCGAGCTGCGCCTGGTCAAGGACGCGCACGAGGTCGAGCAGGTGCGCGAGGCCGTCGCGGCGACGATCGCGGGCTTCGAGGAGGTCGTGCGGAGCCTGCCGCGCGCCGTCGGGCACCGTCGCGGCGAGCGCGTCATCGAGACGACGTTCGACGCCCACGCGCGCCTCGAGGGCAACACCGTCGGCTACGAGACGATCGCCGCAGCCGGCGAGCACGCGACGACGCTGCACTGGATCCGCAACGACGGCGTCGTGCGGACCGGCGAGCTCGTGCTGCTCGACGCGGGCGTCGAGGTCGACTCGCTCTACACGGCCGACGTGACGCGCACGCTGCCCGTCGACGGCGAGTTCACCGACGTCCAGCGCCGCGTGTACCAGGCCGTGCTCGACGCCGCGGACGCCGCGTTCGCGGTCGCGGTGCCGGGCGCGCGCTTCCGCGACGTGCACGCCGCCGCGATGGAGGTCATCGCCGCGCGCCTGGAGGAGTGGGGCCTGCTCCCGGTGAACGCCGCCGAGTCGCTCTCGCCCGAGGGCCAGCAGCACCGCCGCTGGATGGTGCACGGCACGAGCCACCACCTCGGCCTCGACGTGCACGACTGCGCGCAGGCGCGCCGCGAGCTCTACCTCGACGGGGTGCTCGAGCCGGGCATGGTCTTCACGATCGAGCCGGGCCTGTACTTCAAGGCGGACGACCTGGCCGTCCCGGCGGAGTACCGCGGGATCGGCGTCCGCATCGAGGACGACGTCCTCGTCACCGCCGACGGCAACGAGAACCTGTCGGCCGCGCTCCCCCGTCGGCCCGAGGACGTCGAGGCCTGGATGGCGCGGCTGCGCGGCTGAGCGGGCCCGGCTCACCGGCGGAGGAACTGGGCTATGGTGGCCCGTTCATCCACCGGTGAGGGGAGGTGAACTCACGTGGCGAAGAGCATCAAGAAGGAAGCGTCGATGTCCATCAAGGAGAAGCGCGCCCAGAAGCGCGAGAGGGCTGCCGAGACCGCAGTGAAGTCGCGGAAGCGCTAGCGGCGCTTCCGCCGAGGGCCGGCCGACGGACGACGACGTCCGACGGCCGGCCCTCGTCGTCTCCTCCGAGAGACGTCCCGGACGCCCCGGGAGCGGTGCGTCAGGCCGGGCGCTCGGGCTGGTCGGGGTGCGCGCCGGGTGCGGGTGCCTGCCCGGGTGCGGCGTCGGGCGCGGGCGCGTCGGTCGGCTGGTCCGACGTCGGGCGCATCGCGCCGTAGCGCGGCTCGCCCGACGGCGTCGTCCAGCGCGGGTCGGGCGTGCGGGTCGGGGGCGCCGCCGGAGGGGTCGGCGCGGGGACGCCCGCCGAGGGCTCCGGGGCCGGCGCGTGCGGAGCGGCGGGGGGTGGGGTGCCGGGGGTGCCCCAGCCGGGGTTGGCCGGGGCGGCGGGCCCGCGGACACCGCCCGCGCCCTCGGGCATGCGGCCCAGGAGCTGGCGCGCCTCGCCCGCCCGCTCGGGCGCGCAGAGGATGCCGTAGGACGAGGCGACGATCTGGCTCTGCGACGTGAAGTCGCGCTTGCCCTGCGTCAGCGCGTACGACAGCACCGAGAAGAGCAGGCCGAACCCGGCGCCGATCCCGACGGCGGTGAGCACGAACCCGCCCTGGCCGGAGAACATGAAGAGCAGCAGGCCGACGAAGAGGCCGAACCACGCGCCGGACGCGGCACCCGCGATCGCGACGCGACCGTAGGTGAGACGGCCCGTCACGCGCTCGACCATCTTGAGGTCGGTGCCGACGATCGTCACGAGCTCGACCGCGAACTTGTTGTCCGAGAGGAAGTCGACCGCCTTCTGCGCCTCGAGGTAGGTCGCGTACGACGCCACCTCCTCGCCGCGCGGCGGGGTGGGGACACGGGGGACGGCGCCCGGGCGTGACATGCTCATTCGCCCAGTCTGTCCTACCCGGGCGGAGCGCGCGAGGGCCGTCCCCGTCCCCGGCCCGCGACGGACGGCCGGCAGGCGACCGGTGACGCCCGCCACCTGCCGGGACGGAGCGCGGCGACGGGGGCGCGTGCGTAGGCTGGCGGCGTGAGTGCAGCCACCACCGTCTTCGTCGCGCGCCTGGCCGGGACCAGCGTGTTCGACCCCATCGGCGACCAGGTCGGGCGGGTGCGGGACGTCGTCGTGCTCATCCGGCCCAAGGGAGCCCCGCGCGCGGTGGGCCTGGTCGTCGAGGTGCCCGGCCGGCGTCGGGTCTTCCTGCCCCTGACACGCGTGACGAGCATCGACGCGGGCCAGGTCATCTCCACCGGGCTCGTCAACATGCGCCGGTTCGAGCAGCGCGCGATGGAGACGCTCGCCGTCAGCGAGCTGCTGGAGCGCACGGTGCAGTTCGTCGACGGGTCGGGCTCGGCGACGGTCGAGGACCTCGCGATCGAGCGCCAGCGCACGGGCGACTGGCTCGTCACCAAGCTGTACGTGCGCCGGCAGGCGCAGCACAAGGGGACGCTGGGGCTGCGCCGACGGGGCGACGCGCTCGTCGTCGACGTCGACGCCGTGACCGGGCTCGCCGGGAGCACCGAGGCGCAGGGCGCCGCGATGCTCCTCGCCGCCTACGACGACCTCAAGCCCGCCGACCTCGCCGACGTCATCCACGACCTCGGCGACACGCGCCGGCTCGAGGTCGCGGGCGCGCTCGACAACGAGCGGCTCGCCGACGTCCTGGAGGAGCTGCCCGAGGACGACCAGGTCGCGATCCTCTCCGGGCTCGACACGGACCGCGCCGCCGACGTCCTCGAGGCGATGCAGCCCGACGACGCGGCCGACCTGCTGCACGAGCTGCCCGAGGCCCAGGCCGCCCAGCTCCTCGAGCTCATGGAGCCCGACGAGGCGCGCGACGTGCGCCGTCTCCTGTCGTACGCCGAGGACACCGCGGGCGGGCTCATGACGTCCGACCCGGTCGTGCTCGGCCCGGAGACCACCATCGCGACCGCGCTCGCGCAGATCCGCCGCAAGGACCTCGCGCCCGCGCTCGCGTCGATGGTGTTCGTCGCGCGCCCGCCGCTCGAGACGCCCACGGGCCGGTTCCTCGGCGTCGCGCACTTCCAGCGCCTGCTGCGCGAGCCCCCGCACGCGGCCGTCGGCTCGGTGCTCGACTCCGACGTCGAGGGCGTCACGCCCGACGCGCCGCTCGGGCGCGTGACCCGCATCCTCGCGACCTACGACCTGCTGTGCGTGCCCGTGCTCGACGCGGAGAAACGCCTGCTCGGCGCGATCAGCGTGGACGACGTGCTCGACCACATGCTGCCCGACGACTGGCGCGAGACCGACGACGAGGACACCGAGGCCGCGCGCCGGGCCGTCGCGAGCGGGCGCACGCCCACCGCGGGCACCCCCGGCCGTCCGGGCACCGCGGGGGTGGCCCGTGGCTGACCGTCTCGACACCCCGAAGACCGCGCGCCGCACGTTCTTCCCGCGGGTCAGGGTCGACCAGGACGCCGTCGGCCGCTCGACCGAGGGCATCGCGCGCTTCCTCGGCACCCCGCGGTTCCTCGTCTACCTCACCGTCTTCTGCGCGCTGTGGATCGCGTGGAACTCGTGGGGCCCGGAGGGGCTGCGGTTCGACTCGGCCGAGTTCGGGTTCACCGCGCTCACGCTCATGCTCTCGCTCCAGGCGTCGTACGCCGCGCCGCTCATCCTGCTCGCGCAGAACCGGCAGGACGACCGCGATCGCGTCACCGCCGAGCAGGACCGCCAGCGCGCGGAGCGCAACCTCGCGGACACCGAGTACCTCGCGCGCGAGATGGCCGCGCTGCGCATCGCGCTGAGCGAGGTCGCCACGCGCGACTTCGTGCGGTCCGAGATCCGCAACCTGCTCGAGGAGCTGGAGGAGAAGGCGGCGCGTCAGCCCGACGACGAGGTCGCCGACCGCTGACCCCGGGGCCCTACTGCGTGCCCTCCGCCGCGACCCGGCGCAGGCGCGCGGCGAGGGCGGGGTCGCCCGTGACGACGAGCCCGTCCGCCGGGCCGCGGCCCCAGAGCCACAGGTCGAGCGCCCAGGCCGGGCCGGCCACCTGCGTGGTCGTCGAGCCGGGCAGGTCGACGAGCTGGGCGACGTCGAGGTCGTACGCCGTCCCCGACTCCGGACCGGTCCCCGTGAAGCGGCCGAACGCGAGCTCCCAGCTCCGCGGCCGCTCCCCCGGCCCGTCGACGACGACGGAGACCGTCGCGCCGTCGGGCGTGAAGACGCCCCACCCGGGCACCCCGTCCACCATGACGGACAGCACCTCGTCGACGCCGTCCGCCGCGACACCCGGGTCGGCGGGCGTGACGTCACGCCCGGCCGTGAGCTCCGCGTCGGCGCGGTGGACGAGCGCCTCGTGCGCCTGGCGCCGCAGCACCCAGCCGACGTGCCGGCCGTCGTCGTGCCACGACCAGCACGGCTCGTCGGGGTCGCGACCGGTGAGCGCCGCGACGAGCCGGCTCGTCGAGCGCTGGAGCAGCGCGGGCAGCTCGGCGTCGGACGCGGGCCGTGCGAGCGGCTCGACCTCGTCGCCGTCGACCCCCTCCCCGGGAGCCGGGCCGACGACGCGCGCCCAGAAGTCCTGCACCTCGGCGAGGTGGTAGAGCAGGTCGGCGCCCGTCCACTCGGGGCACGCGGGCACGCGCGCGTCGGGCGGGGCGCTGCGCACGGCGTCGCCGAACAGCTCGCTGTCCCGCGCGAGGGAGGCCAGGGCGTCCATCCGTGCACGGTAGCGCCGATCCGCGGCGCTCGTCGTGCGACGGGGCTCACGTCCGGTCCGGGACCTCCGACCCGGCCGACCGGGCTCCGGCCGCGCCTACGATGGGGGCATGCCCGACCCCGCCGCAGACCCGCTCGAGCACGCCGTCCGGCAGGCCCTCACCACGGTCCTGGACCCCGAGATCCGCCGCCCCGTCACGGACCTCGGCATGATCCGCTCGGTCGCCGTCGAGCCCGGCGCGCCGGGCGCCGTCGTGACGGTGGGCGTCGACCTCACGGTCGCCACGTGCCCGATGCGCGACACGCTCGCGCGCGACGTCGACGCCGCGGTGCGCGCTGTCGAGGGCGTGGCGGACGTCCGAGTCGACCTCGGCGTCATGACCGCGGAGCAGCGCGCCGAGCTGCGCACGATGCTGCGCGGCGGCGTGGGCGAGCCCGAGATCCCCTTCGCCAAGCCCGGGTCGCTGACGAAGGTGTACGCGATCGCGTCGGGCAAGGGCGGGGTGGGCAAGTCGTCGGTCACGGCGAACCTCGCGGTCGCGCTCGCCGCGCAGGGCCTCGAGGTCGGGGTCGTCGACGCCGACATCTACGGGTTCTCCATCCCGCGCATGCTCGGCGTCGACCGGCAGCCCACGCGCGTGGACAACATGCTCCTGCCGCCGATCGCGCACGGCGTGAAGGTCGTCTCGATCGGCATGTTCGTGCCCCCGGGCCAGCCCGTCGTGTGGCGCGGACCGATGCTGCACCGTGCGCTCCAGCAGTTCCTCGCGGACGTGTTCTGGGGCGACCTCGACGTGCTGCTCCTCGACCTCCCGCCCGGCACGGGCGACATCGCGATCTCGGTCGCGCAGCTCCTGCCCGGCAGCGAGATCGTCGTCGTCACGACGCCGCAGGTCGCTGCCGCGGAGGTCGCCGAGCGGGCGGGGTCGGTCGCGACGCAGACCCAGCAGGGCGTCGTCGGCGTCGTCGAGAACATGTCGTGGCTCGAGCAGCCCGACGGGTCGCGCCTCGAGGTGTTCGGCGCGGGCGGCGGCGAGCGCGTCGCGGCGAACCTGTCGCGCGCCACGGGGACCGCCGTCCCTCTCCTCGGCCAGGTGCCGCTCGACGTGTCGCTGCGCGAGGCGGGCGACGGCGGCACCCCGGTCGTGCTCTCCGACCCGGGCTCCCCCGCCGCGGCCGCGCTGCGCGACGTCGCCGCGGGTCTCGCGCGCCGGCCCCGCGGGCTCGCGGGGCGGTCGCTCGGGGTCACGGTCGTCTGACGCGACGGCCTCCGGACGTCGGCCGGTCTTTCACCGTCCTTTTCCTGTCTTTTCCGCGCGTCACGGTATAGTCTCGCCCGCATCTCGTCCGGGGGGACGGCCGTCGGGCCGGTGAGGGGGATCGTGTCGTGGCATCGCCGCCGCTCCGCCCTGCCCTCGTCTCGCTCGCGATCCCCCTGACCTGCGACGCCGCTCCGGCTGCCCAGGGAGAGTGCTGCTGTCCCCCGGGCTCGCACGCCCACCTCACGTGGTCACGTCGACCTGACCGGTCGGTGACCCGTCAGTGACGAAGCCGCGACAGAACTCCTCCCCAGGGATGACGACGCCGTCCGTGTCGCCGCCCTAGCCTCGGGCCGGGCCGTCGTCGGCCCCGCCAGGAGCGCCCGCTCGCCGTCCCGCCACCGTCGTCCCAGGAGCCCGCACGTGGGTATCACCCGCCGGATCGTCTTCCCCGCCCTCCGCATCGTCATCTGGGCGGCGATCGCCGCCCTGCTCGCCGTGATCGCGTTCCGCTCGGCACCCGAGCCCGCGACCGACCCCGCGTTCCCCACGGCCGAGCTCGTGGAACCCCGCGTGGCCGTCTCCACAGGAGACGTCACCAACACCGTGAAGCTGACCGGGCAGGTCGTCGCCGACCCGGCCGCTCCGCAGAAGGTGACGCAGCGCGGGGTGGTCACGGCGGTGCTCGCGAAGCCCGGCGACGTGGTCGAGGCGGGCGCGCCCCTCCTCGAGGTCACCCTCGAGGAGCCCCGCGAGCCCCTCACCGAGACCGACCCCGAGACGGGCGAGGTCACGGTCACCGAGCGCCGACCGAAGGTCACGCGGGAGACCGTCGAGGCCACCATCGGCGGGACGGTCGCCACGTTCACCGCGCTCAAGGACCAGGAGGTGGCGGTCGGCGAGGACTTCGCGACCGTCTCGCCCGGCACGCTCTCGGTCACGGCCAGCATGGTCGCGGAGCAGCAGTTCCGGCTCCTCCAGATCCCCGGGGAGGCGACCGTCACGGTCACCGGCGGCCCCGCGCCGTTCGTGTGCACGAACCTCCGCATGGGCGCCGCCGCCGCCCCCGAGAACGCGCCCGAGGAGGGCGCACCCGACCCGGCCGGCGGTGCGTCGTCCGCGAGCGTGACGTGCGCCGTCCCGGGCGACGTCACCGTCTTCGCCGGGCTCGCCGCCGAGCTCGAGATCACCGCGGGATCCGTCGAGGGAGCCCTCGTGGTGCCCGTGACGGCGGTCCTCGGTCGCGTCGAGCAGGGCAAGGTGTGGGTCGTCGGCGCGGAGGGCGAGCCCGAGGAGCGCACCGTGACGCTCGGTCTCACCGACGGCGCGGTCGTCCAGGTGACCGAGGGACTCGCCGAGGGCGACGAGGTCCTCGAGTTCGTGCCCGGCCAGGACGTCATGCCGGTCATGGACGACATGATGATGACGGACGACAGCGAGGCCTCGTACTGATGAGCCTCCTGGAGCTCAGCGGGGTCACCCGCTCGGTGCTGCTCCCCGACGACCGCGAGCTCGAGATCCTGCGCGGCATCGACCTCACGGTCGGCGCGGGCGAGCACGTCTCGATCGTGGGGCGCTCGGGGACGGGCAAGTCGACCCTGCTCAACATCCTCGGCCTCCTCGACAGCCCGACGAGCGGGGACTACCTGCTCGACGGCGTCCCGATCGGCCGGCTCTCGGGACGCGCCCGGGCGCGGCGCCGCGGCACGGACTTCGGGTTCGTGTTCCAGCAGTTCAACCTGCTGCAGGGCCGTACCGCGCTCGAGAACGTCGTCGCCCCGCTGCTCTACGCGCGCGGACGGCAGTTCTGGCAGCGGCGCACGCTGGCCGCCCAGATGCTCGAGCGGGTCGGCCTCGGCGACCGGCTCGACACGACCCCGGAGAAGCTCTCCGGCGGCGAGCAGCAGCGCGTCGCCATCGCGCGTGCGCTCGTGCGGGTCCCGCGCGTCATCCTCGCGGACGAGCCCACGGGAGCGCTCGACGTCGACACGGGCAGCGAGGTCATGGACCTGCTCGACACCATCGCCGGCGAGAACGGGTCCGCGCTCATCGCGATCACCCACGACCTCGCCGTCGCGTCGCGCGCCGCCCGCCAGTTCCGGCTCGCGGACGGCGTGCTCACCCCGATCTCCATCAGCGCGCGCAGCGCCGGGTCCCTCGGGGCGCTCGGCACCGCGCCGAGCACCGACCACGATCCCGGGACCGACCCCGGGACGAGCCACGACCACCAGGCCGAGCACGTGGCCCGCCCGCTCGTCGGGACCGGGCCGGTGCTCGCCGCCCGGACACCGGTCGGCGCTCCGGCCGGCAGCTCGTCCAGCGACTCCGCCCGCACCGCGCGCGGCACGGGAGAGACGGCATGACCGGCGTCGTCGGCGCCCTCCTCGAGGCGTGGGACGAGCTGCGCGTCCACAAGGTCCGGGTGCTGCTCGCGCTCGTCGGCGTCGCCGTCGCGGTCTGCGCGATCACCACGATCTCGGCCGCCGGGGAGATGCTGCGCCAGGTCTCGGCCGAGCAGAACGAACGCTGGGGCGGTCGCCCCGCGACGCTCCAGGTCTCGGCATGGCCCACGGGCGACGGCGGGAGCGTCATGCCCGCGGCGGAGGAGTACGAGCAGGTGTTCGACGAGATCGTCGACCGCTACGGCATCGGCTACTCCTCGATGCTGCGCGACGCGCCCGCACCGGTGCGGTTCCCCGGCGGCACGCGCGAGATCACCACGACGGGGGTGGAGCCCGACTGGGCCACGATGCACCGCTTCCAGGTGACGTCGGGTCGCTGGTTCACCGAGGCGGACGCGGACCGTCTCGCGCCCGCGCTCGTCGTCAACCAGGCGTTCCTCGACGCGCTCGGGGGAACGACGGTGGCCGAGCACCCGACGGTGACGATCGGCGGGGACAACCCGGTCGTCGCGACCGTGGTCGGGGCCTTCCCCGACGACTGGCCGGACATGGACCCGGTCGCGTACGCGCTGGTCGACGCCCAGTCGACGTGGGTCACGCCCGAGTCGCTGGAGATGATGGGGCCGCCCCGGCTCGAGCTGTGGGTGCCCGACGACATGTCCGACGCACTCGTCGAGACGGTGCGCCGCGACGTGGCGGGAGCGCTCGAGGGCGTCCAGGCCGACGTCTACCGATCCGACTCGCCGTCGGCGACGGTCGTCGACGGCGCGATCCGGTGGGTCGTGCTCGGCGTGAGCGCGATCGCGCTGCTGCTCGGCGGGCTCGGCCTCGTGAACATCGCGCTCGTCACGGTGCGGTACCGGATCCGCGAGATCGGGATCCGCCGCAGCTTCGGCGCGAGCTCGGGGCGCGTCTTCTTCTCCGTGATGATGGAGAGCGTCGTCGCGACGACCGTCGCGGGCGTGCTGGGCGTGACGGTCGCGGTCGTCGTGCTGCACAACGTCCCGCTCGACGTGCTCATGGGCTCGGCCGTCCAGGACGCGCCCGGTTTCCCGTTCTCGGCTGCGGTGACCGGGATGCTCGCGGCCGTCGGGGTCGGGGCGCTGGCGGGGATCCTTCCCGCGCTCGTCGCCGTGCGCGTCAAGGTGATCGACGCGATCCGCTACTGACCCGCTCGGCCCGGCCTCGTCGCCGGGCCGAGCGATGTTCGGTCGTGTTCGATCGTGTTGGATTTCTTGACGATGTGGACAATACTGTCCGCATGCTCGCCTCACAGCGCCAGGAGCGCATCCTCGCGGAGATCCGGGACCACGGCGCGGTCCGCATCGGCGACCTGACCCGGGAGCTCGGGGTGTCGGACATGACGATCCGGCGGGACCTCGTCGAGCTCGCCGACCAGGGCCTGGTCCGCAAGGTGCACGGCGGCGCCGTCGCGCCGCACACGACCGCCCACGAGCCAGGGTTCGCCGCGAAGAGCTCGCGCGAGGCCGCCGAGAAGGAGGCCATCGCGACGGCCGCCGCCCGCCTCATCACCGCGAACGCGTCGGTCGCGCTGAGCGCCGGCACGACGACCCACCTGCTCGCCGCCCGCATCGCCGCGGATCCCGCGCTGCGCCCCCTGACGGTCGTGACGAACTCCCTCCCGGTCGCCGAGATCCTGCACCGGGCGAACGACCCGCGCCTGGAGACGATCCTCACCGGTGGCAGCCGCACGCCGTCGGACGCGCTCGTCGGCCCGCTCGCCGAGGCCGCGCTGTCGGGGCTGCGCGTCGACCTCGCGTTCGTCGGTGCGCACGGCGTCGACCCGGAGATCGGGCTCACGACGCCGAACCTCGACGAGGCCGCGACGAACCGCGCGCTCATCGAGTCCGCCGGGCGCACCGTCGTCCTCGCCGACCACACGAAGTGGCACACCACGGGCCTGCGCGTCTTCGCGACGTTCGCCGACGTGGACGTCCTCGTCACCGACGCCGGGCTCGCCGAGGACGAGCGCGCCCGCGTCCAGGACCTCGTCGAGCAGCTCGTCGTCGCCTGACCGGCGACCTCGGCCCCCGCTCCCCGCACTCCCCACGCACCGCGATCGGAACACCCCACGCATGAACCCGCACCTGCGCCGCACCTCGACCCGGCTCGCCGACGGCCGCGAGCTCGTCTACTTCGACGACTCCCCCGCGTACGTCTCGGGCGAGCGCACGCGACGGCTCGACGACCCGCGCCCGCTGCCGGACCGCTTCGCCCCGGTGCCGGGCCCCGACGGGACCCCGCACCCGTACGTCGGCCCGGAGATGCGCCGGGACCCGCTCACCGGCGACTGGGTCCCGCTCGCCGCGCACCGGATGAACCGGACGTTCCTGCCCGCCGCGGACTCGTGCCCGCTGTGCCCCGCGCGGCCCGGCAGCGCGTACTCGGACGGCGAGGTGCCCGACACGGACTACGACGTCGTCGTCTTCGAGAACCGCTTCCCGTCGCTCCAGCGCGTGCCGGGCGTCCCGGACGCGGTGGTCGAGGACGCGCCGCTCCAGCACCACGCCCCGGCGGCGGGCCGGTGCGAGGTCGTGTGCTTCTCGAGCGACCACCGCACGTCCTTCGGTGCCCTCCCGCCGCAGCGGGTGCGCACGATCATCGACGCGTGGGCGGACCGCACCGCCGCGCTCGGCGCCGAGCCCGGGGTCGAGCAGGTCTTCTGCTTCGAGAACCGCGGCCAGGAGATCGGCGTCACCCTGCACCACCCGCACGGCCAGATCTACGGCTACCCGTACGTCACGCCGCGCACGCGCACGCTGCTCGACCAGGCGCGCGAGCACCACCGCCGCACCGGCCGCAGCCTGCTGCGCGACGTGCTCGAGTCCGAGCTCGCGGACGGCCGCCGCGTGGTCCTCGAGACGGAGCACTGGGTCGCGTACGTGCCCTACGCGGCGCGCTGGCCCGTCGAGGTCCACCTCGCGCCGCGGCGCGACGTGCCCGACCTGCCCGCGCTCACGGACGCCGAGCGCGACGACCTGGCCACCGCCTACCTCGAGCTGCTGCGCCGCCTGGACCGGTTCTTCGAGACGGCCGACGGCGAGCCCATCCCCCTGCCGTACATCGCCGCGTGGCACCAGGCCCCGGCCCGCGAGGGCCGCTCGGTCGCCGACGGCGGCACCGACGACGTCACCCTCGCGCGGCTGCACCTGCAGGTGTTCTCCGTGCTGCGCGCGCCCGGCAAGCTCAAGTACCTCGCGGGCTCGGAGTCCGGCATGGGCGCGTGGATCAGCGACACGACGCCCGAGCGCATCGCCGCACGCCTCCAGGAGCTCGCCCCGACGAGCGCCGCCCGGGGCTGGGTGCCCGCGCTGTCGGACGACGACGGCGCCGCGCGCGCCCGTGCCGTGCTCGCCGAGGCGTTCGGCGCGGACGAGACCGGCGAGGAGGTCCGCGTGTGGGCCGCGCCCGGGCGCGTCAACCTCATCGGGGAGCACACCGACTACAACGCGGGCCTGTGCCTGCCGGTCGCGCTGCCCCACCGCACCTACGTGGCGCTGCGGCCGCGCACCGACTCGCTCGTCCGCCTCGCGTCCGCGCAGGCGCCCGGCGAGACGTGGACGGCCCGCCTCGAGGACGTCGGCCCGGGCGAGGTCGCCGGCTGGGGCTCGTACGTCGCGGGCGTGGCGTGGGCGCTGCGCGAGCACCTCGTCGCCCAGGGCGCAGACCCCGCCGCCGTCCCCGGGTTCGACGCGGCCGTCGACTCGAGCGTCCCGTTCGGCGCCGGGCTCTCGTCGTCCGCGGCCCTCGAGTGCGCGGTCGCCGTCGCGCTCGACGACGTCGCCGGGCTCGGCCTCGCGGCGACCGACGCGGGGCGCGCCGTCCTCGCCACCGCGAGCGTCCGCGCCGAGAACGAGATCGCGGGCGCGCCCACGGGCGGCATGGACCAGTCTGCGGCGCTGCGCGCGCAGGCCGGTCACGCGCTCCTCCTCGACTGCCGTCCCGGGCTCGACCCGGTCGAGTCCGCCACGCAGGTGCCGTTCGACCTCGACGCCGCGGGTCTCGCCCTGCTCGTCGTGGACACCCGGGCGGAGCACCGGCTCGTCGACGGCCAGTACGCGCAGCGCCGCGCCACGTGCGAGGACGCCGCCCGCACGCTCGGGATCGGCTCGCTGCGCGAGCTCGCCGACGCGGTGGATGCGAGCGACGACCCGGCGGCCGCGCTGGCCCGCGCGCTCGACGCGCTGCCCGACGACGTCGCGCGCCGCCGCGTGCGCCACGTCGTCACCGAGATCGGCCGCGTCCGCGCGTTCGTGGCGCTCCTGCGCGAGGGCCGGCCGGACGCCGTCGGGCCGCTGCTGAACGCGTCGCACGCGTCGCTGCGCGACGACTACGAGGTGTCGAGCGTCGAGCTCGACGTCGCGGTCGACGCGGCGCGCGTCGCGGGCGCCCTCGGTGCGCGGATGACGGGCGGCGGGTTCGGCGGCTCAGCGATCGCGCTCGTGCGCGCGGACCAGGTCGAGGCCGTCGCCGACGCCGTGCGCGCCGCGTTCGAGCGCGAAGGGCTCGGTGCCCCGGGCTTCCTGCTCGCGACGCCGTCCGCGCCCGCCGAGCGGGTCGCCTGAGCGGTCCCGCTCAGACGTCGTAGGTGACGACGAGGGGCGCGTGGTCGCTCCAGCGCTCCTCGTGCGACGGCGCGCGGTCGACCTCGACCTTGACCGCGCGCTCCGCGAGGGAGGGCGTCGCGAGCTGGTAGTCGATGCGCCAGCCCGAGTCGTTGTCGAACGCGCGCCCGCGCCAGGACCACCAGGTGAACGGGCCCGGGCCCTCGCCACCGTGGACGCGGCCCAGGTCCACGAGCCCGACCTGGTCCAGCCACACGTCGACGTAGGCGCGCTCCCCCGGGAGGAAGCCGGCGCTCTTGAGGTTGCCCTTCCAGTTCTTGATGTCGACGTTGCGGTGCGCGATGTTGAGGTCGCCCGCCAGGACGACCTTCTCGCCCGTGGCGGCGAGCTCGCGCAGCCGCGCCGTCACCTTCTCCAGGTAGGCGTACTTCGCGACCATCGTCTCCGGCTGGCTCACGGTGCCCGAGTGGATGTACGCCGAGACCACGGTGAGACGGCCGCCGTCGGGCAGCTCCAGGTCGGCCTCGACCCAGCGACCGGTGTCGACCGGCGGCTCGGGCTCGCCGGCCCAGCCGGCCCCGAGGCCGACGCGGACCGCGGACACCGGCAGGCGCGACGCGACCGCGACCCCGGCGCGGCCCTTGATGTCGCACGCCTGGTGGGCGACGTGCCAGCCCTCCAGCAGGTCGTTGACGACCGAGTCGGGGGCGCGCACCTCCTGGAGCAGCAGGACGTCGGGCGTCCGGGACGCGATCCAGGCGTCCATCCCCCGGCGGTAGGCGGCGCGGATTCCGTTGACGTTGGCGGTGGCGAGGGTCAGCACGCGGGCCATCCCATCACACGCCACCGACAACGCCGGGCCCCGGCGTCAGGCGGGCGGCGTGGCCTCGCTCACGGGCGCCGCGACGACGCGGGCGGGCCGGAACGCGCTCGCGAGGACTGCCGAGACGGCGGCGAGGACGGCCAGCACGACGAAGCCGACCCGGAGGTGGTGGGCGGTCGCGAAGACGCCGGTGAGGACGCCGCCGAGCACGGCGCCCGCGTAGGTGAAGACGTTGAGCCGCGCGACCGCACGGTCGGTGACCGTCGCCACGACCCCGGCGGCGGGCTCCCCCGCCGCTCCCGCCCGGCCCGACGCGACCGCCTCCCGGGCCCGGTCCCCGACCGCCGAGAACGCGAGCGGCGCGACGACGCCGAGCCCGAGGCCGGTCACCGCGAGGCCGAGCACGGCGACGGGCCAGGCCGGGGCGGCCGCCACCGCGACGAACCCCAGGGCGCCGAGCGTGCCGCCCAGCCGCACGACCCGGACCCGGCCGAGGCGCTCGACGAGACCGTCCCCGACGAGCCGCGACACGATGAGCGCCGCCTGGTACGCCGCGTACCCGAGCGGGGCGGCGGCCGCGCTCGCCGCGAGGACGTCGCGCAGGAACGTCGCGCTCCAGCTCGACACCGCGGAGTCGGCGACGGGGAACGCGAGCATCCCCGCGCCGAGCAGCGCGATCGTGCCCGCCGCGACCCACGTCACCGGTCCGGGCGTCGCCATGGCGCCCGGGCCGGCCGAGGCGTCCCGCACGACGGCGTCCCGGACCACGGCATCGCTGACCACGGCATCCCGGACCACGGCGTCCGGGGCGACGGCACCCGGGACGGCACGGCCGCCGTCGGGCAGGTGCAGCGCGAGCCAGACCGCGCCGACGGCGACGAGCAGCGCCGCGAGCGGGAGCGCGAGCGGCTGGCCGAGACCGGCCAGCGCGCCGCCCGACACCGCGAGCGCGCCGAGCACTCCCCCGGCCGCGTTCGCGGCGTAGAACGACGCGAGCAGGCTGCGGCCGTGGGCGCGCTCGACGTCGATCCCGAGCATGTTCATCGCGGCGTCGACGGCGCCGAGCGCGAGCCCGTAGAGTCCGATCGACCCGAAGAAGAGGGGCCACGACGGCGCGAGACCGATCCCCGCCACCGCCGCCGCGGCGAGCAGCAGGCCGCCGACGACCACGGCACGCGCGCCGCGGACGGCCGCCACGACGCCCGACAGCGCGCTGCCCAGGCCGGCGAGGACGCACACGCCCAGCACGACGAGCGTGACGACGTCGTCGCCCATGCCGAGCCGGTCCTTGTATCCGGGGATGCTCGTGAGCACCACCGCGAACCCGAAGCCCTGCACGGCGTACGCCGCCGTCGTCGCGATGCGCTCCGTCACCCGCGCAGAGTAGCGTCTCGACGGCGCGCTGGAGCGTGCACCGCTCGCGCCGTACCGTCGGCGGTATGAGGGCGATGATCGTCAAGGAGCTCCGGGAGCTCGTCCGTGACCGGCGCACCCTGGGTCTGCTGATCGCGCTGCCCCTGCTCCTGCTCGTGATCTTCGGGTACGCCGCGAACTTCTACGTCTCGACGGTCGAGACCGCGGTGGTCGGCCCGCAGGCCGAGCAGGTGGCCGGCACCCTCCCGGACTTCTTCGACGTCACGACGACCGCGCCGCCCGACGACGAGGCCGACGCGCGCGACATGCTCCGGGACAACGCCGTGGACGTCGCGATCGTCACCGGCGCCGGCACGCCGAAGGCGCTGGTGGACGGCTCCAACCTGTTCTCCGCGCAGTCCGCGCTCGCGGAGCTCGCGCGCGTGGGCGCCGGCTCCGGGACGCCCGTCACGACCGAGGTCCTCTACAACCCCGACCTGGAGACGTCGTGGGTCATGGTGCCCGCGATCATCGGCTTGATCCTCACCTTCATCGGCACGATCATCACGAGCATCGGCCTGGTGCGCGAGCGCGAGGCGGGCACCTTGGAACAGCTCGCCGTAATGCCCATCGCGCCGAGCACCGTGATCCTCGGCAAGATCGCGCCGTACTTCCTCCTCGCCGCCGCGGACATGATCGTCGTGACCGTGCTCGGGGTGCTGCTGTTCGACGTGCCGTTCAACGGCAACGTCCTCACGTTCGCGCTCGGGGCCGCGATCTTCCTCTTCGTCGTCCTGGGCATCGGGGTGTTCATCTCCACGATCTCGCAGACCGCCGGGCAGGCGATCCAGAGCGCGTTCTTCGTCCTCATGCCCCAGATCCTGCTGTCGGGCATGATCTTCCCCCTGGACGCCATGGCCGCCGGCGTGCGGTGGATCGGCTATCTCCTGCCCCTCACCTACTTCACGATCATCTCCCAGGGGGTCATGCTGCGCGGCGCCACGTTCGGGTCCCTGTGGTGGGCGTTCGCCGTGCTCGCCGTCATGGCCGTCGTCGTCTTCTCGGCCGCGACCCTGCGGTTCCGTCGGGACCTCGCCCCCGAGCGGCGCGTCCGGGACGCCCCCGACAGGTCCGCCGAGTCCGGGCGGGGCGCGGCATGAGCTACGGCGTCACGTCCGTCAGCGTGTCCTTCGGCGAGCGGCGCGCGCTCCAGGACGTCACGGTGGAGGTGCCCGCCGGCCAGGTCGTCGCGGTCGTCGGCGGCGACGGCGCCGGCAAGACGACGCTGCTGCGGACGCTCGTGCGGCAGGTCGTCCCCGACTCCGGGCACGTCAGCTCCCCGGAGAAGGCGCAGCTGGGGTTCCTCCCTGCCTCGTCCGGGAGCTGGGCGGCCCTCACCGTGGCGCAGAACATCGACTTCGTGGGCGGGGTCTACGGGCTCACCGGGGCGGCGCTGGAGACCCGGCGCGCCACCCTGCTGGCCGGTGCGGGCCTGACCGGGGCGTCCGACCGGCTCGCCTCCCGGCTCTCGGGAGGGATGCGCCGCAAGCTCGGGTTCTGCCTGGCCGTCGTGCACGAGCCGAGGCTCGTCGTCCTCGACGAGCCGAGCACGGGCGTCGACCCCGTCAGCCGCGTCGACCTGTGGCGGCTCGTCTCGCAGGCCGCGGCCTCAGGGGCGGCCGTCGTCCTGTCCACGACGTACCTCGACGAGGCGGAGCGGGCGGGGCACCTCGTCGTCCTCGACGAGGGCCGGGTGCTCGTCCAGGGCTCGTACGACGACGTCCGTGCCGGCTTCCGCGGCACCGTCACCCGGGGCCGCGTCGCGCGGCGCCCGGCCTGGTCGTGGCGTCGCGGCAGGGAGCGGCACGAGTACTGGCCCGGCGCGGCCGCCCCGCCGGACCTGCCGGTCGTGGAGCCCGACCTGGAGGACATCGTCATCGCACTCTCCCTCGCGCGGCGCTCACCCCAGGAGGTCCTCGGATGACCGACCCCGTCCTCGTGGCCCGGCGCGTGACGCGCCGGTTCGGGTCGTTCCCCGCCGTCGACGACGTCTCGATGCGGGTCGGGGCGGGCGAGGTCGTGGGACTGCTCGGGGCGAACGGTGCTGGCAAGACGACCCTCATGCGGATGCTGCTCGGGCTCCTGCCGGTGACGGCGGGGAGCGTGCAGATGCTCGGCGGTCCGCCGAACCGCGGCCGCCGTCGTCGCATCGGCTACCTGCCGCAGAACCTCGGCCTGTACACGGACATGACGCTGCGGGAGAACCTCGACTTCGTCGGCGCCACGTACGGCACCGGTGCCGCGCGGATCCCGGACGATCTCGCGGGCGACTCCGACGTCCTCGTCGGCGCTCTGCCCCTCGGCACGCAACGCCGGGCGGCGTTCGTGGCGGCCCTGTCCCACCGCCCGGAGGCCGTCCTGCTCGACGAGCCGACGTCCGGCGTCGACGCGCTCGCCCGCGCCCGCCTGTGGGACACGATCCGGGAGCAGTCCGACCACGGCGTGGGTGTCCTCGTCACCACGCACTACATGCAGGAGGCGCAGCAGTGCGACCGGCTCCTGCTGATGTCGCAGGGACGGCTCGTCGCACAGGGCAGCGAGCGCGACATCATCGGTGACACGCGCGCGCTCGCCGTGCGGACCGACGACTGGGCGACCGCGTTCTCCGCGCTCGACCGCGCGGGGCTCCCGGTGACCCTCGACGGCCGGTCGGTGCGTGTCGCGGACTCGAGCGTCGAGAGCGTCCGCACCGCTCTCGCGGGCACGGGGACCGACGCGCGCGTCGAGCCCGTGCCCGCGACGATCGAGGAGCGCATGCTCGTCCTGGCCCGTGGGGGGACCTGAGGCCGGACGGTCGCCGCCACGTCCGGCCGACGGTCGTGGCCGCACCGCGTCCGGAGCCCGGCCCGGCGCACGGGGCGCCGGGCCGGGCCGCTCGGGACGTCAGGCGGAGGCGCGCTCCGCCGCGTCGACGACGTTCGCGAGGAGCATCGCGCGCGTCATCGGGCCGACCCCGCCGGGGTTCGGCGAGATCCAGCCGGCGACCTCGGCGACGTCGGGCGCGGCGTCCCCCACGACGCGGCTCTTGCCGGTCTCCGGGTCGACCTCGCGCGAGACGCCGACGTCGATCACGACGGCGCCGGGCTTCACCATGTCGCGCGTGACGATCCCGCGGACGCCCGCGGCCGCGACGACGACGTCGGCGCGGCGCACGAGCGCGGGGAGGTCCGTCGTGCCGGTGTGCGTCAGCGTCACGGTCGCGTTGACCGCGCGCCGCGTGAGCAGCAGGCCGATCGAGCGGCCGACGGTGACGCCGCGCCCCACGACCACGACCTCCTTGCCCGCGAGGGAGATGCCGTGCCGCTCGACGAGCTCGATGATCCCGCGCGGCGTGCACGGGAGCGGCGACGTGACCTCCTCGTTGACGCGCAGCACGAGCCGGCCGAGGTTGGTCGGGTGCAGCCCGTCCGCGTCCTTGGCCGGGTCGATGAGCTCGAGCACGCGGTTCGTGTCGATGCCCCGCGGGAGCGGGAGCTGCACGATGTACCCCGTGCAGGCCGGGTCCTCGTTGAGGCGTCGGACGGCGGCCTCGATGTCCTCCTGCGTCGCGTCGCCCGGCAGGTCCTCCCGGATCGACGCGAGCCCGACCTCCGCGCAGTCGCGGTGCTTGCCCGCGACGTACCACTGCGACCCCGGGTCGTCGCCGACGAGGAGCGTGCCCAGCCCGGGCACGACGCCCTTCTCCGCGAGGACCGCGAGGCGGTCCTTGAGCTCCGCCTTGATCGTGGCGGCGGTGGCCTTGCCGTCGAGGATCCGCGCGGTCACTGCTGGAGGCCCGGGTACAGCGGGAAGTCGGCCGTGAGCTTCTGCACGCGGGCGCGCAGCGCGTCGGCGTCGGTCGCGGCACCCTCGCGCAGCGCGGTCGCGATGATCTCGGCGACCTCGGTGAACTCGGCGTCGCCGAAGCCGCGGGTCGCGAGCGCCGGCGTGCCGATGCGCAGGCCGGACGTGACGCGCGGCGGGCGCGGGTCGAACGGCACGGCGTTCCGGTTCACGGTGATGCCGACCTCGTGCAGGAGGTCCTCGGCCTGCTGGCCGTCGAGCGCCGAGTGGCGCAGGTCGACGAGGACGAGGTGCACGTCGGTGCCGCCCGTGAGGACCGAGACGCCGGCCTCGGCGACGTCGGCCTGGGTCAGGCGGTCCGCGATGATGCTCGCGCCGCGCAGGGTGCGCTCCTGGCGGTCGCGGAAGCCGTCGGTGGCTGCGACCTTGAACGACACGGCCTTGGCTGCGACGACGTGCATGAGCGGGCCGCCCTGCTGGCCCGGGAACACGGCCGAGTCGATCTTCTTGGCGTACTCCTCCTTGCTGAGGATGAAGCCGGAGCGGGGACCGCCGATCGTCTTGTGGACCGTGGAGGACACGACGTCCGCGTACGGCACCGGGGACGGGTGCAGGCCCGCGGCCACGAGGCCCGCGAAGTGCGCCATGTCCACCCACAGCTTCGCGCCGGCCTCGTCCGCGATCTCGCGGAACGCCGCGAAGTCGAGGTGGCGCGGGTACGCGGACCAGCCGGCGATGATGACGTCGGGGCGGGTCTCGAGGGCCTGCTTGCGGACCTCGTCCATCTCGACGCGGTACGACTGCGGGTCCACGCCGTAGGCGGAGACGTCGTAGAGCTTGCCGGAGAAGTTGATCTTCATGCCGTGCGTGAGGTGGCCGCCGTGCGCCAGCTCGAGGCCGAGGATCCGGTCGCCCTTGTTGATGAGCGCGTGCAGGACGGCGGCGTTCGCCTGGGCGCCCGAGTGCGGCTGGACGTTGACGTGCTCCGCGCCGAACAGCGACTTGGCGCGGGCGATCGCGAGGTTCTCCGCGATGTCGACCTGCTCGCAGCCGCCGTAGTAGCGGCGGCCCGGGTAGCCCTCGGCGTACTTGTTGGTGAGCACGGAGCCCTGTGCCTGCAGGACGGCGCGCGGGACGAAGTTCTCGGACGCGATCATCTCGAGGGTGTCGCGCTGGCGCGCGAGCTCCCCGTCGAGGACGGCCGCGATCTCGGGGTCGAGCTCGGCGAGCGGGGTGTCGAGGACGTTGTCGGCTGGCTGGGCGCTCATGGCGTCTCCTCCGCGGGTGTCTGGCAGTCGTCGTCGGTGGTCACGTTCCCGGCTCGCCGGGTACGCCCCACCAGGGGGTGACCCGGGGCCCAGGCGAACGACCCGTCGTCTGCACAGCGTGCCGCTCCCCGGTGGTGATCCACCATCCCCCGGCCCACGGCTCGTGCGGGGCACGAGGCGTCGGGGCGGGTTGCGCCAGTCGCGACGCGATCGATCCTAACCCACGCCCCCGGGCCGCGGGAGCCCTCCGGGACGCGCGCCGTCGGGCACCCCCGTGCGGAGGTGCCCGACGGCGCGCCGCCCGCGCGGGCGGTCAGCGCAGCGCCGCGCGGCGCTTGCTGACGATGTCGAACGCGACGGCGGCGAGCAGGACCAGGCCCTTGATCGCCTGCTGCCACGCGGCGTCGACGGCCATGATCGACAGGCCCATGTTGAGCACGCCCATGATGAGCGCACCGATCATGGCGCCCGAGATGCGACCGACGCCGCCCGTGACCGCGGTCCCGCCGATGAAGCACGCGGCGATCGCGTCGAGCTCGTAGTTGACGCCAGCGCCCGCGACGCCGGCCCCGGCGCGCGACGTCGTGATGACCGCGGCGACCGCGGCGAGCACGCCCATGTTGACGAAGATGCCGAAGTCGACGCGCTTGGCGCTGACCCCCGACAGGACGGCGGCGTGCCGGTTGCCGCCGATCGCGTAGACGTGGCGGCCGAACACGCTGCGGTTGAGGACGAACGAGTACGCGATGATCAGCGCGCCGACGATGAGGAGCACGATCGGCGTGCCGCCCGCGCTCAGCGCGAGCCAGTACGTGACGACCCCGATGAGCAGGGCCGCGACGACGACCTTGACGACGTAGGCCGACATCGGCTCGACGGAGAGCCCGTGCTTGCGCAGCGCGGTCCGCGAGCGCCACTGCGCGACGGCGAACGCGACGATGCCGATCGCCCCGACGCACAGCGTGACGACGTCGAGGTCGCCGACGAACCCGAACCAGTTGGGCAGGGAACCGTTGCTGATCGCCTTGAAGCCGCCGGGCAGCCCCGCGACGGTCGTGCCGACGAGGACGATCGCGAGCCCGCGGAAGACGAGCATCCCGGCGAGCGTCACGATGAACGCGGGGATGCCGACGTAGGCGACCCAGAAGCCCTGCCAGACGCCGACGAGCGCCCCCACGACGAGCGAGAGCAGCACGGCGACGAGCCAGGGCAGCTCCCACTGCGTCATCATGATGGCGCACAGCCCGCCGACGAAGGCCACGACGGACCCGACGGACAGGTCGATGTGCCCGGCCACGATCACCATGACCATGCCGATCGCGAGCACCATGACGTAGGCGTTCTGCTGCACGAGGCTCGCGACGTTGTTGGGGTAGAGCAGGCGCCCGTCGGTGAGCACCTGGAAGAGCAGGACGATGACGAGCAGAGCCGCGACGATGCCGTACTGGCGGACGTTGCGGCCGAGGTACTCCCTGACGGCGTTCATCGGACGGTGACTCCCTTGTCCATGGTCATGTAGTGCATGAGGGTCTCCTGCGTCGCCTCGGCGCGGGCGACCTCGCCCGTGATCCGCCCCTGGCTCATCGCGTAGATGCGGTCGCAGATCCCGAGGAGCTCGGGCAGCTCGGACGAGATCACGAGGACGGCCTTGCCCGCGTCGGCGAGCGCGTTGACGATCGAGTAGATCTCGTACTTGGCGCCGACGTCGATCCCGCGCGTCGGCTCGTCGAGGATGAGGACGTCGGGGTCGGAGAAGACCCACTTGCCGAGCACGACCTTCTGCTGGTTCCCGCCGGAGAGCTTGCCCACGAGCGACTCCACCGTGGGCGACTTGATCCCGAAGTCGCGGCGGTAGCGCTCCGCGACCGTGACCTCCTCCTCGCGCTGCACGACGCCCCAGCGCGCGACCTTGCCGAGCGCGGACGCGGAGATGTTCTCGCGGATCGTCTGGATGAGGTTGAGGCCGTAGCGCTTGCGGTCCTCGGTCGCGTACGCGAGCCCGTGCGAGATCGCCTCGGCGACCGTGCGGGTGCGCACGGGGACGCCGTCCTTGTAGACGGTCCCCGAGATGCGCGTGCCGTACGCGTGCCCGAACACGCTCATGGCGAGCTCGGTGCGGCCCGCGCCCATGAGGCCGGCGAGCCCGACGATCTCGCCCGCGTGCACCGTGAGGTTCGCGTGGTCGACGACGACGCGCTCGGTGTCGACGGGGTGGTGCGCCGTCCAGTCCTCGATCCGCAGGACCTCGGCCCCGACCGACGGCTCGCGCGCCGGGAACCGGCTCTCGAGCGCGCGCCCGACCATCCCGCGGATGATCCGGTCCTCGCTCACGGGCTCGTCGCCGTGCAGGTCGAGCGTCTCGATCGTGCGCCCGTCGCGCAGGATCGTCACGCGGTCCGCGATCGCGGCGATCTCGTTGAGCTTGTGGGAGATGATGATCGAGGTGATGCCGGCCTCGCGGAACTGGTCGATGAGGCCGAGCAGGTGCGCGCTGTCCTCGTCGTTGAGCGCTGCCGTCGGCTCGTCGAGGATGAGCAGGTCGACGCGCTTGGACAGCGCCTTGGCGATCTCGACGAGCTGCTGCTTGCCGACCCCGATGTCCGCCGCGAGCGTCGCGGGGCTCTCGGCGAGCCCCACCCGCTCGAGCAGGAGGGCCGCCTCCGCGGCCGTCCGGTTCCAGTCGACGACGCCGCCGCTCGCCTTCTCGTTGCCGAGGAAGATGTTCTCGGCGATCGAGAGGAACGGGACGAGCGCGAGCTCCTGGTGGATGATGACGACGCCGCGCGCCTCGCTGTCGCGGATCCCCCGGAACTCGCAGGGCCGGCCGTCCAGGAGGACGTCGCCCGTGTACGAGCCGTGCGGGTACACCCCGGACAGGATCTTCATCAGGGTCGACTTGCCGGCCCCGTTCTCCCCGCAGATCGCGTGCACCTCGCCGCGACGCACCTCGAGCGTCACGTCCTGCAGCGCCTTGACCCCGGGGAACTCCTTGCTGATGGCGTGCATCTCGAGGATGTTCCCCGTCTCGAGCACGTTCTCGAGAACCATCCCAGCTCCTGTCTGGTCCACGGGCGGGTCGACGACGCCGCCCGGCGTTCGGGTGGTCCCGCCCGGCCCCACGGATGGCCGTGGGGCCGGGCGGGCGGGCGGGGCGGCGCGCGGCAGCCCCGCCCCGGTCACAGACCGAGCTGCTCGGCGGTGTAGAAGCCCGACCCGACGAGCCGGTCCTCGACCGTGTCGGCCGTGACGACCTCCGGCGGGAGCAGGTACGAGGGCACGACCTTGGCGCCGTTGTCGTACGTCTCGGTGTCGTTGACCTCGACCTCGCCGCCCTCGACGATCTGCTGGACCATCGTGGCGACCTGGTCGCCGAGCGTGCGCGTGTCCTTCCACACCGTCATGGACTGCTTGCCCGCGAGCATGTTCTTCACGTTCGCCTCGTCGGCGTCCTGCCCCGTGACGATCGGCCAGTCCTCCGGCGTGTAGGCCGCGCCCTCGAGCGCCTGCTCGACGCCGAGCGCGAGCGAGTCGTTCGGCGACAGGACGACGTCGACCTTCTTGTCCGTGTAGAACGAGTTGAGCCGGTTCTCCATCTCCGACTGCGCCTTCGCGGACTCCCAGCCCTGGATGCCGATCGACGCCCAGTCGTCGGCCGTCGCGGGCGCCTTGCCGGACGGGACGACGAGCTGGCCCGACTCGACGTAGGGGCTCAGCACGTCCCACGCGCCCTTGAAGAAGAACTTCGCGTTGTTGTCGTCGGGCGAGCCGGAGAACGGCTCGAGGTTGAACGGCCCGGCGCCGCCCTCGAGGCCCAGCTGGTCGACGATGAACTGGCCCTGGAGCGTCCCGACGAGCTCGTTGTCGAACGTCGCGTAGTAGTCGACGTGCTCGGAGCCGTTGATGAGGCGGTCGTACGCGATGACCGGGACGTCGTTCTCGGCCGCCTGGTCGAGCACCGGGCCGAGCGCGGTGCCGTCGATCGAGGCGATGACGAGCACGTCGGCGCCCTGGTTGATCATGTTCTGGAGCTGCGTGATCTGCTGGTCGACCTTGTTGTCGGCGTACTGCAGCGTCGTCTCGAAACCGGCCTCCTGGAGCAGGCCCTCGAGGTGCTCGCCGTCGTTGTTCCAGCGCTCGAGGCTGCGGGTCGGCATCGCGATGCCGACGAGGGTCTCCCCCGCGTCGGCGGTCGTCTCGCCGTCACCCGACTCGCTCGCCCGCTCCGCGCTGCACGCGGCGAGCGAACCGGCCAGGAGTGCGGTCCCCGCGAGCGCGGCGACCCTTCTGCGCAAGGACGTCATCGTCGTTCCCTCTCGTCGTCGAAGGCCGTGCCCCCCGTTCCCGGGCGGCACGACGGGCCGTGGCTCTCGTGCGGGCGTCCGACGTCGGACGGGACCGCTTCCACGGGCACGGCAGGGAACGTAGTCAGGGTTGAGTTCGACAGTCAAGCGCTAGGTGGCCACCTTTACCGAATTGTGTTCGAGGCTCTAACTCATCGGGTGAGCCGCGTTCCGACCCGTCCGAGAACGGGCCGAGCGTGTAATCTGCGGCCTGTGAACAGCGACCGGTCCACCCCCGGATCGCAGACCTCCCTCCGAGAAGCGAACCGACTCCGGATCGTCGACGCGATCCGTCGCTACGGAGGGCTGACCCAGGTCGAGCTCGCGGAGGCGACGGGGCTCTCGACGGCGACCGTGTCGACGATCGTCAAGGAGCTCACGGGCGCCGGGGTCGTCGACACACGCCCCACGTCTCGCTCCGGGCGCCGCGCGCAGATGGTCACGCTGGCCCGGCGGCTCGGCGTGGTGGCCGCCGTCCAGTTCGGGCGGCGTCGCCTCACCGTGGCACTCGGGGACCCGAACCGCGAGATCCTCGCCGAGCAGCACATGCCGCTGCCCGTCGACCACCGCCTCGACACGGGCCTGGACCGTGCCGCGCTGCTCGTCGTCGAGCTGCTCGAGCGCGTCGGGGCCTCCATGGACGAGCTGCTGACCGTCGGCGTCGCCCTGCCCGCCCCCGTCGACGAGGACACCGGGATGATCTCGGTGCGCGGCGTCCTGCGCGGGTGGGACGACGTCCACGTAGGCCAGGTGCTCGCCAAGCGCCTGGCCCGGCCCGTGCTGGTCGACAACGACGCCAACCTCGCGGCGCTCGCCGAGCACCAGCTCGGCGCGACCCGGGGATACCGCGACTCGATCTTCGTGCGCGCGTCGTACGGCACGGGCGCCGGCATCGTCCTCGGGGGCCGGCTCCACCGCGGCTACGCCGGCACCGCGGGCGAGATCGGCCACGTCCAGGTGGACCCGTCCGGGCCCATCTGCCGGTGCGGCAACCGGGGGTGCCTGGAGACCGTCGTCGGCTCCGACGCCCTGCTCGCGCTCGTCCGCACGAGCCACGGGGAGCTCACCCTGAACGACCTCGTCCAGGAGGCGCTCGACGGCGACCCCGGCTGCCGGCGCGTCGTCGCCGACGCGGGAGACCGCATCGGCGCCGTGGTCGCCGCCCTCGCGACCGCGCTCAACCCCCGGGCCGTCGTCGTGGGCGGCGAGCTCGCCGCGACCGGTGACGTGCTCCTCGACCCGCTGCGCGAGTCGATGCGCCGCCACCTCGTGCCCAACACCATCGCCCCGGTCGAGGTCCTCGCCTCCGACCTGGGCGCCCGCGCCGAGATCCTCGGCGCGCTCGCCCTCGCGCTCGCCGCGACCGACCTGGCCAACGACGGCCTCGCGGTCGCGCCCTCCCCCTCCACCGAAGGTGACCCGTCGTGACCTCCACCCCCGCCCCGCCGGCGCTCGCGCTGCACGGCATCGACAAGTCCTTCGGCGCCGTCCAGGCGCTCAGCGGCGTCGAGCTCGAGATCCACCGCCACGAGGTCGTGGCGCTCGTCGGCGACAACGGCGCCGGGAAGTCGACGCTCGCGAAGATCGTCGCGGGCGTGCTCACCCCTGACGCCGGCATGATCGAGTCCGACGGCGTGCCCGTCACCATCCCGAGCCCCGTGGCCGCGCACGCCCTCGGGATCGCCACCGTCTTCCAGGACCTCGCGCTGTGCGACAACCTCGACGTCGTGTCGAACCTCTACCTGGGGCGCGAGCTGCGCCGCGGTCGCGGGCTCGACGAGGTCACCATGGAGGAGACCGCGCGCCGCGTGCTCGCCGACCTCAACGCCCGCGTGCCGTCGGTGCGGGTGCCGGTCTCGACGCTCTCCGGCGGGCAGCGCCAGAGCGTCGCGATCGCGCGCACGCTGCTCGGCGAGCCCCGGATCGTCGTGCTCGACGAGCCGACCGCGGCGCTCTCTGTCGCGCAGTCCGCGGAGGTCCTCACGCACATCCAGCGGCTGCGCGACATGGGGCACGCGGTCATCCTCATCAGCCACAACATGACCGACGTGCGCGCCGTCGCCGACCGCGTCGAGGTGCTGCGCCACGGACGCAACAACGGCAGCTTCTCCGGTCCCGGCGCGAGCTACGAGGAGATCATCGCCGCGATCACCGGGGCGACGACCGGCGTCGGCGGCTCGCGCGACCGGGTGAGCGCCGGACCCTTCGGCCCGCGGGGCTGAGGGCCCCGCGACGCCCGTCAGGCGCGGGGCTCGTCGCCCACCTCGGCGGCGCCGAGGATGCGGCGCAGGTAGGTGTAGGTGAGGTCGCCGGCCGCCTTGTCGTACTGCTCCTCGTAGCCGTGCTTCGTGTACATGGCGAGGTTCTGCTTGGAGTCCTTGCCCGTGAAGACCCAGATCTCGGTGGTCTGCTCCGGCAGGTACGGCAGCACCTCGAAGAGCATCTGCGTGCCGATGCCGCGTCCCTGCATGTCGGGCGCCACGGCGAGCCGTCCGAGGGTCGCCTTGGTCTCCTCGATCTCGACGCGGACGGAGCCGACGAGGCGCGGGCCGAGCCAGGCGCCGATCGTCACGACGTCCTCGCGCGCGAGGTCCTCGCGCAGCTCGTGGAGGGTCTGGGTCAGCGGGGGGATGTTCGGGTCCTGGTACAGCTGCGCCTCGGTGACGAACGCCGCCCGGCGCAGGGTCAGGAGCTCACCTGCCTCGGCGTCGGTGACGAGGCGGGTCGTGATCTGCGCGTCGCTCATGGGCTCATGGTGTCAGACATCCGCGCGCGGTACCGCGGCGTCCCGGGTGATGTCGGGCGCCCCCGTCCGCGGGCGGGACGACGGCCGCACCCGCCGGGGTGCGCGACTACCCTCTGAGGGGTGTCCACGACTGACCCGGGCGTCGCGCCCCGCGCGACCGACGCCCCCGCTGCGCAGCCCCCGACCGACGACCCCACGCACTGGGTCCTCACGCTCTCGTGCCCCGACGGTCCGGGGATCGTGCACGCGGTCGCGGGGGCCCTCGCGCGCCTCGGCGGCAACATCACCGAGTCGCAGCAGTTCGGCGACCCGCTCTCGGGCCTGTTCTTCATGCGCGTCCAGGTCACGGCGGCCGCGTCGCGCGACGCGATCGAGCACGCCGTCGGCGAGGTCGCGGCGCGCTTCGCGATGACGTGGCAGCTCGACGTCGTGGGGCGCCGGGTGCGCACCCTGCTCATGGTCTCGAAGGCGCCGCACTGCCTCGTCGACCTGCTCTACCGCGAGCGCTCGCAGGGCATGCCGATCGACGTCGTCGGCGTCGTCGGCAACCACCGGGACCTCGAGGACATCGCGACCTTCTACGGCAAGCCGTTCCACCACGTGCCCGTGACCCGCGACACCAAGGCCGAGGCGGAGGCCCGGCTGCGCGCGCTCGTCGACGAGCTCGACGTGGAGCTCGTCGTCCTCGCGCGCTACATGCAGATCCTCTCCGACGACCTGTGCCGCGAGATGCCCGGCCGCATCATCAACATCCACCACTCGTTCCTGCCGAGCTTCAAGGGCGCGCGGCCCTACGCCCAGGCGCACGACCGCGGCGTCAAGCTCATCGGCGCGACGTCGCACTACGTGACCGGCGACCTCGACGAGGGCCCGATCATCGAGCAGGACGTCGAGCGCGTGGACCACTCCCGCCGCGTCGAGGACCTGGTCGCGATCGGCGAGGACGTCGAGCGCCAGACGCTCGCGCGCGCCGTGCGGTGGCACGCCGAGCACCGGGTGCTGCTCGACGGGCACCGTACGGTCGTCTTCCGCTGACGCCCGGGCGGCGGCCGCGCGCGGCCGCCGTCAGAGCGGCAGCTTGAATCCCTCGTGGGACTGCTCGTAGCCGAGCGACCGGTAGAAGCGGTGGGCGTCGTCGCGCCGCTTGTCGGACGTGAGCTGCGCGAGGGCGCAGCCATGGTCCCGCCCCCACGCGTGGGCCCACGCCATCATGGCCCGGCCGACGCCCTGGCCCCGCAGCCGGCGGTCCACGCGGACCGCCTCCACCAGCAGCCGGGAGGCTCCGCGGCGGGAGATGCCCGGGACCACGGTGAGCTGCATGGTGCCCACGACCTCGCCGTCACGCTCCACGACGACCAGGGCGTTGTTCGGGTCCGCGTCGATCGCGGCGAACGCCGCCTCGTGCTCCGGGCCGACGTCGCCGGTGCGGTCGCGGGCGATCGCGTCGTCGGCGATGAGCCCGACCACGCGGGGCAGGTCGGCGGCGACGGCCGCGCGGAAGGCGAGACCCGCCGTCGGGCGGACGGCGGGCCGGGGCGAGGTGGTCACGGCTCGCGACCGTAGCACCCGCCCCGCGAACAGAGCACAGGGAGCTCCCGAGGGAGAGCCGAGGTCTCCCGAGGGAGAGCCACGGTCCGCCGAGGTAGAGCCCTGGTGAGGACCAGGGCTCTACCTCGGCGTTCGGCTCAGGAGCAGGTGACCGCCTCGTGCTCGACGGTGAAGGTCGAGGTGACCTCCTCGCCGTCGACCACCGCGGTGGCGGTCACCGTGGCCTCGCCGGCCGCGACCGCCTTCTGGCGGGTCGCGAACGACTGGTAGGCGTTCTTGCCGGGCGCGACGTCCGCGACCCGCTTCTCGCCGAACGGCGTGGCGAGCCGGACGTCGACCGGCACGGCGCCGTCGTTCGTCGCCCGGACCGCGACGTACGCCTTGCCCGCGAGGCAGCGCGTCTGCACGTCGACGGACACGGGCAGCTCCGCCCCGGCCTGCGGCTGCACCAGGACGGCGACGGACCGCCCGGGGACGGTCACCGTGCCGGTGGCCGCGTCCCACGCGGTGCTGCGCACGACGTCGTCGCTCCCCTCCTGCTGCACGGGCGAGAGCACGTACTCGCGGCCCGCGAGCGCGGACAGCGGGACGGTGACCTCGTCCGGGGAGGCGTTGAAGACGGCGAGCAGACCGTCGAGCGCGGGGTCGACGTCGGTGCCGACGGTGTCGTCCACCGCCATCGCGACGACGCCCGGAACCTGGTCCGGCCCCGCACCCGGGAAGGTGACCTTCTCCCGGATGAGCTCCGGGTCGCCGAGCCGGAACAGCTCGGTCGAGTGCCGCAGCCGCAGGAGGTCCTGCGCCTGCGCCGACGCGGTGGCGATGTCGTCGGGCGACGGCTTCAGCGCCGGGTCCGCGAGGAGCGGGGCCATGAGCGGCCACTTGTCCTCGTTGTCGGCCGCCATCGGCAGGCCCTTGCCGAACCCGTTGTCCTGACCGGTCCAGTCGATCGCGTTGAACCAGTCGCCCGAGTCGTAGCTGTTGCGGTCGAGCGACTTCGACCGCAACAGGTCGGTGCCCGCGTGCCAGAACGACGGCGTCTGGGAGAGCGCCGCGGTCGCGAGCGAGACCGTGTTCATGCGCACGCGCTCGTCCATCGGCGTGTCGGCCGGGAGCTTGAGCGCGAGCAGGTCGAACAGCGTCTCGTTGTCGTGCGCGTCGACGTAGGTCACGACCTCCTCGGGCGAGTCGGCGTAGCCGGCCGGCGCCCCGCGGTAGTCGATCTCGTCGCCGCGCTTCTCCTCGCCCGTCGACGTGACGAGCGTGTAGTCGCGCAGGTTGCCCGCGAGGCCGAGACGCACGAGGTCGGTCTGGTGGCCGAGGTCGGCGAGCTCGTCCGCGGACCCGTCGTTCACGGTCCCCGGCTCCCCCGCCCGGGCGGGCTGCCCGTTCGGGTCGGTCGCCAGGCCCGTGCCGAAGCCCTGCGTGAACGTCGTGGCGCCGTCGACGGGCGAGCCGCCGTGCACCGCGTCGCGCAGCCGGTCGGAGAAGGTCCCGATGCCCGTGCCGCCGAGCTGGCCCTGCGTGGCCTGCTCGAACAGCGCGTTGCCCGCGACCTCGCCGAAGTCCCAGCCCTCGCCGTACAGGTAGACGGACTTCCCGTCGACACCGTCCTCGGCGAGCGTGAGCTCGTCGAGCGCGGCCCGGACGTCGAGCATGTTCTGCTTCGAGTGGTGGCCCATGAGGTCGAAGCGGAACCCGTCGACGCGGTAGTCCTTCGCCCACGTGACGACCGAGTCGACCATGAGCTTGCCCGCCATCGCATGCTCGGTCGCGACGTTCTGGCAGCACGTGCTCGTCTCGACGGAACCGGTGGTCGGGTTCTGCCGGTGGTAGTAGCCCGGCACGACCTTGTCGAGGACGGACTTCGCGTCCTGCCCGCTCGCGGCGGTGTGGTTGAACACCTGGTCGAGCACGACCTGCAGCCCGGCACCGTGGAGCGAGCCGACCATGGTGCGGAACTCGGCCACGCGCGCGCCGCCGTCCGCGTCGACCGCGTACGACCCCTCCGGCGTGCTGAAGTGCCACGGGTCGTAGCCCCAGTTGAAGCCGTCCTGCGCCTGCACCGCCGCGACGGCGGCCTGCTGCTCGGGCGAGTCGGGCGCGAACCCGGTGAGGTCGCCGGTCGTGGCCTGGGCCGCGCGGTCCTCGGGGATGGACGCGATGTCGAACGTCGGGAGCAGGTGCACCGTGGTGACGCCCGCGTCCGCGAGCTCGCGCAGGTGCGTCATGCCGGCCGAGTCCTTCTCCGCGAACGCGAGGTACGTGCCGCGCCGCTCCGCCGGGACCGTCTCGTCGGCGATCGAGAAGTCCCGGACGTGGAGCTCGTAGATCGTCTGGTCGACCGACCGCTCGACGACCGGGGCGGGCGTGCCCTCCCAGGCGCTCGGGCGGAACGCGGGGTCGTCGAGGTCGACGGCCACCGAGTGCGTGGAGTCGAGCGTCAGGCCCACCGAGTACGGGTCGGTGACGACGTTCGTCTCGACCTTCCCCGTGCTCGGGACGTAGACCTGCACCTCGTAGAGGTAGCGCGCGCCCTTCCAGCCGACGGCCGCGCCGCCGAGCTTCTTGTCGGCCGCCTTGCCGTCGAGGGTCCACGTGCCGTCGGCCTGGCGGGCTGCCTCGAACCGGCGCGGGTCGTCGTCGAGCGACGCCCCCGCGGGCCACGCGAGCACCGAGACGGCCTTCGCCGTCGGCGCCCACAGCGCGAACGACGCCCACTTGCCGTTGGCGTGCCACGAGACGCCGAGCTCGCGCTCGGCGGCGTCCTCGGCGAACAGGTCGTCGACGACGCCCGGCACCTGGACCCCGGTCGCGGCCGTGAGCGCGCCGTCGTCGGCCCGGGTGACGAGCAGCTGGCCCGTGAGCGCCGCCTCGACCTCCGCGCGGTCGAGCGGCTCGCCGTCGTCGAGCACGCGCAGCGCGGTGTGCCCGGCGAGCGCGGGGAACTCGGCCGCGACGTCGTCGGGCAGGCCCGACGGGTCGACCTGGAGCGTGTACGACGCCGTGCCCTCCGGGGCCTGCACCTCGCCGTCGGCGCCGCCCGGGGTGACCGAGAGCCCGCCCTGCGGGGCGGACCACAGGGTCCACTCGTCGCCCGTGCCGAGGTCGCCCGGCCAGGCGACGACGCCCTCGCGCACCCAGTGCGCGGCCTGCTGGCCGGTGCCGGGGAGCGGCGGGTTCGCGACGTCGATCGTCAGGACGTGGGACGCGAGGTCGTAGGAGAACGTGACCAGCTCGCCGTCGCCGACGGAGAACTGGTAGTTCGCCCCGTCGCGCGCGCCGCCGACGCCGTAGTTCTCGGCCCAGCTCAGGCCGTGCGCGACCTTGCCCTCGTACGCGCCGGCCGCGAGGCGGTCGGTCGACCAGGTGTAGACGCCGTCGCCGTCCGGGTCCTTGAGCCAGGACGCCAGGCAGTCGGGGGCCCACGAGCCGGGGCAGCCGACCTGGTCCTGGAACGAGCCCGCGAGCGTGACGATCGGCCCCTGCGCGGTGCTCGAGAAGTCCTTGCTCACCGGGTCCCAGTAGAACGTCACCGGTCCGCCGGCCGTCGTGTACGTCGCGTTGGTGCCGTCCTGCACACCGCCGACGCCGTAGTTCACGGTCCACGACCCGTTGATCGCGACCTTGTACTCGTACGTCCCGGCGGGGACGTCGAACGTGCCCGCGTAGACGCCGTCCGCGCGCTTCGTGAGCTTCGCGGCCTCGCAGCCCGGGGCCCAGTCGCCCGCGCAGCCCATGGCCGCGTTGTGGCTGCCGGGCACGGTCACGAGGTCGATCTCGGGCTCGGGCTCCTCGCCCACGATCCCGCTGACGTCGACCCCGACGCTCGCGAACGTGGACGCGGCGGCACGGTCGCCGTCGGCGTCGGTCGTCACCGCGCGGTACTCGACGAGCGTGCCGTCGGCGAGGCCCGCGACGTCGTGGAAGACGCGCGGCGCCGTGTCCTCCGCGGTGCCGAGCGGGTGCCACTCGGCGCTCCCGACCTCGCGCCACGCGAACGACGTCTCGGCCCACGCGTCCGGGTCGACGGTGGCGGTCACCGGCGCGACGCCCGTGACCGCTCCCCCGGCCTGCGGCACGGTGAGGGCGATGTCGCCCGACGAGTCCGCGCCGACCTCGCGGTCGGCCCGCAGCACGACCGTGCCCGTCGCCGGGACGGTCAGCGTGACGACGCCGTCGGCGTCGGCGGTGACGGGGGCGGCCTGCTCGCCGTAGAGCACCTCGTACGAGGCGCCGGGCGTGAGGGTCGTGAACGTCGCCGTCCGCTCCTGCGCCGCGTTGTTCAGTGCGACCAGGTGCTCGACCTTCTCCTCTCGGTCGACGCGGCTGAACGCGTACACGCCCGCGCCGTTCTCGACGTAGCGCTCCACCTGGGCGCCGTCGGCCAGCGCCGGGTGCGCCTCGCGCAGCGCGGCGAGCTCGGCGATGTGCGCGTAGAGCGGCGCGTCGGTACCGAAGCGGTCGACGCTGCCCGCCTGCTCGCCGGTGACGAGCGGCTGGTCGGCGTACTCGTCGACCTGGGTCGCGAACAGGGTCTGGCGCGCGTCCTTGTCGCCGCCCTTCCCCGCGAAGCCCTGCTCGTCGCCGTAGTACACGACCGGCTGCCCGCGGGTCAGGTACATGAGGTCGTGCGCGAGCTCGTCGCGCGCGAGCGGGTCGTCGGTGCTCGCGAGCATGTACCCGACGCGGCCCATGTCGTGGTTGCCGAGGAACGTCGGCAGCGCCTGCGCGTTCGTCGTCGGCGTCGTGTACATGTCGTCGCTCGCGAAGAGCGACGCGAGGCCCTTGGCGCTGTTCCCGCTCGCGAAGCTCGTCGCGGCGGACTGGAACGTGAAGTCCAGCGTCGAGCTCATGTCCGTCTTGCGCACGTAGGGCGAGAGCTTCGCCGCGTCGGCGTCGTACACCTCGCCGAACATGAAGAAGTCGTCCTTGCCCTGCGCGTGCGCGTAGTCGAGGACCTCGGTGGTCCACGTCTCCCAGAACTCGAAGTTCACGTGCTTGACGGTGTCGATGCGGAAGCCGTCGATGCCGAGGTCGATCCAGTCCTGGTAGACGTCGACGAACCCGTCGACGACCGTCGGGTGCTCGGTCATGAGGTCGTCGAGGCCGTCGAAGTCCCCGTACGTCACGGACTCCCCGGTCCACGTCGAGTTGCCGCGGTTGTGGTACAGCGTCGGGTCGTTGAGCCAGGCCGGGACCTTGAGGTCCTCCTTGCCCGCGGGGACGACCGGCGTGTACGGGAACGACGTCGCGGCGTCCAGCGCCGGGAAGTCGCCGGTGCCCGCGTGGTCCGCCGGGTCGAACACGGTGCCCTCGGCGTCGCGGTACGGCGACGTGGCCTGGTCGACGTACGAGTACTGCTTCTCCTCGTAGTCGATCACGTCGGCCGTGTGGTTCGTGATGATGTCGAAGTAGACCTTGATGCCGCGGTCGTGCGCCTCGTCGATGAGCGCCTCGAGCTCGGCGTTGGTGCCGAGGTGCGGGTCGATCTGCGTGAAGTCGGTGATCCAGTAGCCGTGGTAGCCCGCCGACGCGTCGGCGCCCGTGCCCTGGACCGGCTGGTTCTTGAACGACGGCGTGAGCCAGATCGCCGTCGTGCCGAGGCCCTCGACGTAGTCGAGGTTCTGCCGCAGGCCCGCGATGTCGCCGCCCTGGTAGAAGCCCTTGTTCGTCGGGTCGAACCCGGAGACGAGCGGGTCGTCGCCGAGCCCCGCCGTGTCGTTCGACGGGTCGCCGTTCGCGAACCGGTCGGTCATGACGAAGTAGAAGCGTTCGTCCGACCCGGGCTGGCGCACGGGGGGCACCACGAGGTCGGCGTCCTGCGCCTCGTCGTAGCCGCCCGCGAGCCCGAGCGGCGTGAGCGCGATGCGGTGGGTCGACTCGTCGAACGTGACGCGCACGGTCGCGTCGCCGCCGAGCACGAGGGGCGCGTTGTCCTGGCCGCCCTCGCGCCCGTACGCCTCGTCCCACGCGTCGTCGTAGGCGACCTTGTACTCGTAGGTGCCCGCGGGCACCTCGAAGTCGGCGGACCAGATGCCGGCGGCGTCGGTGGGCGCGAGCTCGGTCGCCGCGCACGCGGGGTCCCAGTCGGCGGGGCAGCCGAGCTCGGACTGGAGGTCGCCCACGAGGGCGAGCGTGCGCTCGTCGGCCCCCGCGGCGGGGGCGGCGAACGCGGCGAGCGTGACGCCCGCCAGGCCCGAGGTGGCGAGCGCGACGGCGGTGACCGACGCCGTCGTGCGGGCCCCGCGCGTGCGGCGGGGCGTGGTGTCGGATGGGTGGGGCGACGGTGTGCGCGGGACGCGGCGACGTCGCGGCGTGGAGGTCATGAGGACTCCCTCGTCCGGTGGCTGGTGCGGGACCGCAGGCGTGAGCAGGCAGGTGCCGGCAAGGACGCGGACGACGGGACCAGCAGCGGGCGACGTCGACCGCGGCTTTCTCAGCGTACGGCTGAGCCGAACTGTACTGGTTGCAGAAAGTTGCAGCAAGGTTCGGCAAACGACGCGCCCGCGCCGTGCAACGCCGTTGCCCGGGCACGACGAACCCGGGGTCGCCCCGCTCAGGAGGTCCTGACGGGGGCGGCCCCGGGTCCGGGAGGTCGCGGTGGTCAGCCCGCGAGATGGCCCCAGCGCGGGGCGAGCTCGGACCACGGCCCGACGGCGGCGACCCGGCCCTCGTCGAGCACGACCACGCGGTCCGCCCGGGCGAGCGCCGCGCGCTTGGACGTCGCGCCCACGACCGTGGTCCCCCGCTCGCGCAGCGACTCCCACAGCTCGATCTCCGTCGCCGCGTCGAGCGCGCTGGAGACGTCGTCGGCCAGCAGCAGCTCGGCGTCGGTCGCGAGCGCCCGGGCCAGGGCGAGCCGCTGGACCTGGCCGCCCGAGAGCCGGACGCCACGGTGCCCGACGAGCGCCTCGTGCCCGCCCGCCTCGACGACGTCCCGCTCGAGCCGCGCGGCCGCGACGGGCCCGTGGACGTCGCGCTCGTGGCCGAGCCGCACGTTGTCCGCGAACGTCCCCGACAGCACGCGCGGCACCTGCGCGACGTGCGCGACCTGGCCCGGCCGCAGGAACGTCTGGGCGTCGACGACGTCCGTGCCGTTCCAGCGGATGCGGCCCGTGTGCTCCATGAGGCCCGCGAGCGCCGAGAGCAGGCTCGACTTGCCCGCGCCGACCTGCCCGAGCAGCAGCACGAGCTCGCCGCGGCCGACGGACAGGTCGACGTCCTGGACGCCGATCGTGCCGTCGTCGTGCAGCGCGGTCACGCCGTCCAGGTCGATCCGCTCGAGCGGCCGCCGGGGGCCCGGGTCGGGCGTGGGGGCGGCGCCCGTGAGCAGGTCGACGCCGGGCGGCAGGTCCATGAGGTCCGTCCCGGCGGCGAACCGGCTCGTCGCGCGCTGCCACGAGCGCGTGCCGGGCGCCTCGGTCACGACGGCGCCCGCGACGACGCCGAACCAGCCGAAGCCGGTCACGGCGTTGGCGACGAGGAGCGCCGTCGCGAGGTCCCACGTCCCGGTGAGCAGCCCGGCCCACGCCGCGACGACGCCGAGCTGGATCATGACGAGCGGGACGCCGTCGAGCGCGGCCTGCACGCGGTGCTCGAAGACGGCGGCGCGCACGCGCCCGGCGTCCACCTCGCGCAGGTGCGCGTGCACCTGCGGCGTGCGGGCGGCGAGCTTCACCGTCCGCGCGGAGTCGAGCGCCGAGACGAGCGCGCGGCCGAACCGGGCGCGCGCGGCCGACGAGCGGGTCGCCGACCGCCCGGCGATCGGCCGCCCGAGCGCCGACGCCGCCGCGGACACCACCATGACGGCGAGGAGCACCGCGCCGGCGAGCCACGACCGGCTGAGCAGCGCGGTGACGCCCGCGATGACGAGGCCGTTGACGAAGTCGACCCAGCGGTCGGCGTACCGGACGAACCGGTCGGCGTCCATGGCGCGGGCGACGACCTCGCCGGGCGGCGTGGCCGTGAGCCGGTGCTGGCGGGTCTGGCCCGCCATGACCGCCATGCGCACGCGCAGCAGCACCTCGACCCACCAGCGCGGGTAGACGTACAGCGCCCACGCGAGGCACAGCGGCGCGACCACGAGCAGCACGGCGAGCGGCACGAGCTGACGCGCCGGGAAGCCGGAGCCGAGGTCCTGGACCGCCTGGCCCCAGAGGAAGCCGGTGACGGCGCCCTGGGCCGAGACGAGGCTCGTGACGAGGAACAGGACCGCGCCCACCACGCCCCATGCCGGGCGGACGAACAGGGCGTGCGCGACGCCGCGCGCGAGGCTCGGCCCGTCGCCCGGGTCGTCGAGGACCGGCGGCTCGCCGCGCCGTCGGCGTCCGCCGACCGCGTCGGAGGCGCGGGCCGCGGGCGTCTCGCCCTCGGCGCCCGCATGGTCCTGCGCGGCCGCGGGCGCCGGGTCGCCGGGCGCGAGGTCGTCGACGTCGTCGCCGCGCGGTCCGCCGTCCTGCGCGACGCTCGCGACGAGCAGGTCGCGGTAGGGACCGGGGGCGTGGGCGAGCGCGGCGCGCTCGCCCTGCTGCACGACCCGGCCGTGGTCGAGGACGGCCAGCAGCCCGGCCCGCTCGATCGTCGTGAGCCGGTGCGCCACGAGCACGCCCGTGCGCCCCGCGAGCAGCCGCTCCGACGCGGCGACGACGCGCGCCTCCGTGAGCGGGTCCATGCGCGCCGTCGCCTCGTCGAGCACGACGACCTGCACGTCGCGGACCAGCAGGCGCGCGAACGCGACGAGCTGCTCCTCCCCCGCCGAGAGCGACGTCCCGCCGGGACCGAGCAGGGTGTCCAGGCCGTCGGGCAGGCCCGCGACCCAGTCGTCGAGCCGCAGCTCGCGCACGGCGGCCTCGACGTCGGAGCGCGGGACGTCCGCGAACATCGCGACGTTCTCCGCGAGCGTGCCCGCGAGGATCTCGGTGCGCTGCGTGACGACGCCGACCGCCGCGCGCAGCGCCTGGAGGTCGAGGTCGCGCACGTCCACGCCGCCGACGAGCACGGCACCGCGCGGCGGCTCGACCGCGCGCGAGAGCAGCGACGCGAGGGTCGACTTGCCCGAGCCGGTGCGCCCGACGAGCGCGACCGTCTCCCCCGCGGGCACGTGCAGGTCCACCCCGTCGAGCGCGAACGTGCCCTCGGCGTAGGAGAAGTGCAGGTCGCGCACCTCGATCCCGACCGGCCCGGCGGGCAGCGTGCGCCCGCCCGTCGGCTCGGGCTCGACGGCGAGCATCTGCCGGATGCGCGTGAGCGCACCCAGGCCCTCCTGGATGTCCGGGAGGTGGTGGACCAGGTTGTCCACCTGCCCGACGAAGAGCGCGGTCACGAGGAACAGGGTGACGAGCCGGTCGACGCCCAGGTCGCCGTCCGCGGCGAGCGCGGCGCCCGCCACGGCCACGCCCGCGAGCAGCGAGGCGAGCACGAGGCCGGCACGGCGGAGCATGCGCGCCTCGACGACGAGCACGGCCTCGAACTTCCGGTGCACCCGGGCAGAGCGCTCGGCGAGGCGCCGGATCGCGAACGACTGCCCGAGGCTCGTGCGCAGGTCGTCCCGCGCGGCGACGGACTCCTCGAACGCCGCGGCGTGGTCCGTCCACGCCATCTCCTCGATGACCTTGCGGCGCGCGATCTCGCCCAGCATCGGGCGCACGATGAACCACGCGACCGCCCCCAGCACCGGGAAGAGGACCCACGCCGGCCACCAGGTGAGGCCGGCGACGACCCACATCGGCAGCACGCCGACGACGGTGCGGCCCGCGCCCCAGAGCTGACGGCGCACGAGCGTGCCGACGGCGTGCGTGTCGTCGTCGACGCGGTCGAGCACCTCGCCGACCGCCTGCTCCGTGAGCGTGGCGAGCGGCTGGTGCAGCGCCGCGGTGAGGAGGTCGCCGCGCAGGCGGCCCTCGGCGCGGTCGACGACGCCCGCCCACACGACCTGGCCGACGGTGTCGAGCAGCGCCGCTCCGACGACGCACGCGGCGAGGAGCTGGAGCGTCGCCGTCGTCGGGTCCTCGGCGAGCCACCCGGCGATGACGGTGCCCAGCGCGGCGCCGACCGCGCCCACGGTGAGCGCGAGCAGCGCAAGGACGGCCTGCGGCCCGCGCAGGCGGCGCCAGTCCAGGCGCCGGGCCGGGTCGGGCGAGCGCGGGGCGCCGGCCGACGGCGCGGCGTGCGGGTCGGACGGGGGGTTCGTGGGCTGCTCGGTCGGCAGGGAGGCGTCGATCATGGCCCCACGACCCTACGGCGACCCACCCCCGCCGACGCAGGGATTTTCGCCGCCCGCAGCCCCTGCCCGGCCCGGTCGGCGCGGGGACGACCCGGGCCGGCCAGCGTCGGCTCGGGTCGGCCCCGGACGCAGCGCGGCCCGGGTCCCGAAGGACCCGGGCCGCGGCGGTACGGCTCAGACCAGGCCGAGCTCCTCGACGGCCTGACGCTCCTCCTGGAGCTCCGCGACCGACGCGTCGACGCGCCCGCGCGAGAACTCCGAGAGCTCCAGGCCCTGGACGATCTCCCACGACCCGCCGCGCGAGACCACCGGGAACGACGAGATGAGGCCGGTCGGGACGCCGTACGACCCGTCCGACACGACGCCCGCGCTCGTCCAGTCGCCCTCGGGCGTGCCGAGGACCCAGTCGTGCACGTGGTCGATCGCCGCGTTCGCCGCCGACGCCGCCGACGAGGCGCCGCGCGCGTCGATGATCGCCGCGCCGCGCTTCGCGACCGTCGGGATGAACGTGCTCTCCAGCCACTCGCGGTCCTCGGCGAGCCGCGCGCCCGGCGTGCCCGCGACGTCCGCGTGGAAGAGGTCGGGGTACTGCGTGGCCGAGTGGTTGCCCCAGATGGTCACCTTGCGCACCTCGGACACCGGGACGCCCGCACGCTTCGCGACCTGCGTGAGCGCGCGGTTGTGGTCCAGGCGCGTCATCGCGGTGAACCGGTCCTTCGGGACGTCGGGCGCGTTCGACGCCGCGATGAGCGCGTTCGTGTTCGCGGGGTTGCCGACGACGAGGACGCGGACGTCGTCCGCCGCACCCGCGTTGATCGCCTGGCCCTGCGGCTTGAAGATGCCGCCGTTCGCCTCGAGCAGGTCGCCGCGCTCCATGCCCGGGCCGCGCGGGCGGGCGCCCACGAGGAGCGCGACGTTCGTGCCCTCGAACGCGGGCGTCGGGTCGTCGAAGATGTCGATGCCGGCGAGCAGCGGGAACGCGCAGTCGTCCAGCTCCATGGCCGTGCCCTCGGCGGCCTTCACGCCCTGCGGGATCTCGAGGAGGCGCAGGCGCACGGGGGTGTCGGGGCCGAGCATCTGGCCCGACGCGATGCGGAACAGCAGCGCGTAACCGATCTGACCGGCCGCGCCGGTCACCGTCACGTTCACGGGGGAAGTCATGCGCTCACTCTCCCACAACGCGACGCGCCCGGACGCGCGGGGCGGCGCGCCCGCCGGCGCCGACTCTCGCTCCCCGAGCACACCCGGGCACGACGACGGCGGCGCCCCCTGCGCAGGGGACGCCGCCGTCGGGCGTGCGGTGCGGGCCGGGTCAGCCCAGGCGCGCCTTGAGGTTCTCGTCGAGCGCGGCGAGGAACTCCTCCGTCGTCAGCCACTCCTGGTCCGGGCCGATGAGGAGCGCGAGGTCCTTCGTCATCTTGCCGGACTCGACCGTCTTGATGACGACGTCCTCGAGCGTCTGCGCGAACTCGGTGACCTCCGGCGTGCCGTCGAGCTTGCCGCGGTGCATGAGGCCACGCGTCCAGGCGAAGATCGACGCGATCGGGTTCGTCGACGTCGGCTTGCCCTGCTGGTGCTGGCGGTAGTGGCGCGTCACCGTGCCGTGCGCGGCCTCGGCCTCGACGGTCCGGCCGTCCGGGGTCATGAGGACCGACGTCATGAGGCCGAGCGAGCCGAAGCCCTGCGCGACGGTGTCGGACTGGACGTCGCCGTCGTAGTTCTTGCAGGCCCAGACGTAGCCGCCCTCCCACTTCATGGCCGAGGCGACCATGTCGTCGATGAGGCGGTGCTCGTAGGTGAGGCCCTTGGCCGCGAACGCCTCGGCGAACTCGGCGTCGAACACCTCCTGGAAGATGTCCTTGAAGGCGCCGTCGTAGGCCTTGAGGATCGTGTTCTTCGTCGAGAGGTACACGGGGTACTCGCGCTGGAGGCCGTACGCGAACGAGGCGCGCGCGAAGTCGCGGATCGACTCGTTGAAGTTGTACATGCCCATCGCGACGCCGCCCTCCTCGGGCATGGTCACGACCTCGAACTTCTGCGCCTCGGAGCCGTCGGCCGGCTCGAAGGTCATCGTGATCTTGCCCGGGCCGGGGACCTTGAAGTTCGTCGACTTGTACTGGTCGCCGTGGGCGTGACGGCCGATGATGATCGGCTTGTTCCAGCCCGGCACGAGGCGCGGGATGTTGGAGATGATGATCGGCTCGCGGAAGACGACGCCACCGAGGATGTTGCGGATCGTGCCGTTCGGCGAGACCCACATCTTCTTCAGGCCGAACTCCTCGACGCGCGCCTCGTCGGGCGTGATCGTCGCGCACTTGACGCCGACGTTGTACTGCTTGATCGCGTGCGCGGCGTCGATCGTGACCTGGTCGTCGGTCGCGTCGCGGTTCTGGATCGACAGGTCGTAGTACTTGAGGTCCACGTCGAGGTACGGGTGGATGAGGCGGTCCTTGATGAACTGCCAGATGATGCGCGTCATCTCGTCGCCGTCGAGCTCGACGACCGGGTTGACGACCTTGATCTTGCCCATGCGCAGATCGCTCCAACTGTCGGGGACTGGAGCCCCCGGGTGTCGGACGGCGACCGTGCGGCCCGTGGGCCCGGTCCGTCGCACACGAGGGCGTTGCTGACCGCGGTCCAGGGTACTCGACTTCTCGACGTCAAGATACTTTGGCGACGCCCGGCGGACCGTTCGGATCGTGAGACCCGGCGTCCGTTCTCAGGTGCAGCACCGCAGATTTCCACGCATCTCCCGGGTGGTGGTGGCAAGATGCCCCCAGATGCCGGAATGGCCGGGCACTCGGTCAGGCATCGTGCCGTCGTCCCGACGGCCCGCCGGTGCCGCACCGCGGCACACCGGGCCGGGACTGCCCGAAGTTCCCACCGAACCAGACAGGATCATCATGTCCCAGGACACCACCGCTCCCGGCGCACCGGAGGGCTACGTCGACGACGCGCGCCCCGCGCAGACCGAGGCCGTCGCTGTCGTCCAGCCCAGCCTCCTCGCGCGCCTCGGCGCCGAGGTCTTCGGCACGTTCTTCCTCGTCCTCGCGATCATCGGTGTGGCGCTGTACACGTTCGTCAGCCAGCAGAACGCCCTCGCGGTCGCTCTCGCGGGCGGCCTCGCGCTGCTCGCCGGCGCCGCCGCCGTCGGCAACGTCTCCGGCGGCCACTTCAACCCGGCGGTGACGCTCGGCGCCGCCATCGGCGGCCGCACCGCGTGGCGCGACGTGCTGCCCTACTGGGTCGCGCAGCTCGTCGGCGCGCTCCTCGCGGGCCTCGTCCTGCTCGCCACCGTCCCGAGCTCGCTGCCCGCGCTCGTCGGGCAGGAGGACCGCGGCGGCCTGTTCGTCTCGACCGCGAACGGCTACGGCGACTTCTCGTCCCTCTCCACGGCGTCGCAGGGCGGCACCGAGTTCGGGCTGCTCGCCGCGCTGCTCATCGAGACCATCGCGACCGCGGTGTTCGTCGGCGTGATCCTCGGCGTGACCGACAAGCGCGCGACCGTGCAGTACGCGCCGGTCGTCATCGGCCTCACCCTCACCGCCCTGATCCTCGTCGCGGTGCCCGTCACGAACGCCTCGCTCAACCCGGCCCGCTCCATGGCGTCGGCCGTCTTCGCGGGCGACGGGGACCTGTGGAAGCAGCAGTGGGTCTTCTGGGTCGCGCCGCTCCTCGGCGCCGCGATCGCGGGCCTCTTCTACCGGGCGTTCGCGTTCGCCCCGAAGCAGGACGACCTGCTCGGCGAGGACCACGTCGTCACGCTGACCGAGGCCGAGGTCGCCGGTGGCTCCGCCGCCGGTGCGGGCGCGGCCGTCGTCGGCGCCGGTGCGGGCACCGTCGTCGAGGAGGCCGTCGTCGTCACGGACGAGAACGGTGACGTGGTCGCGGTCGAGGAGGTCGTCGAGACGGAGGTCGAGACCGACGACCCCGACGCCCCGGCCCCCGGCGAGGGCACGGCCCCGCGGGCCTGACCCTCTCGCACGCCCGACGGGCCCGGACCGCGCACGCGGTCCGGGCCCGTCGTCGTGCAGGCCGCACCTCGTGCAGGCCGCACCTCGTGCGGGTCGCTCGTCGCGCGGGTTCGCACGTCGCGCGGGCCGCACGTCGGCCGCGCTCCGCGCGGGGACGTCAGAGCTCGCCCTGGTCCAGGCTCAGCGCGAGGAACGCCATGACCGCTGCGGGCGCGAGGAAGAAGAAGACGTCGAGCCCGCGCGACCGGACGGTGATGCCGACCGGGCCGGGGCCCGGGATCGCCGCGCGGCACACGCCCGCGACGGCGAGCAGCCCGGAGAGCGCGAAGCAGCCCGCCCGCGCACCGGCGAGGACGGCCACGACCGTGGCGACGGCGACGCCCGCGAGGACCAGCCACATCGCGGGCTGGCGGGACGGCGCGAGGCTCGCGGGCGGCTCGGGCACCGGGGGCGGGGTCGCGTCGTCGGGCACCGGGGCGCCCTCGGGAGCCGTCCCGTCGCCGGTCTCGTCGTCGACGTGGTGCCACACCGGCACGAGCGTCGCGCGTGGCCGGTGCCGCGTCCCCCCGTCCGCGGTGACGTCGCTCACGCTGCTGCACCTTCCACGCCCGGAAGCCTACCGTCGTGCCCTAGCGTGACGTGCATGCCGTCCGTCGTGCCGCCGGTCCCGTCCGCTCCCCCCGCCACCTCGACCGATCCCGCGACCGGCCCTGCGGCCGGCCCGGCGACCACCCGGCACGACGGCGGGCCGCCGTCGTCCGTGGTCGTCGTCGGCGCCGGGCTCGCGGGCGCCCAGACCCTCGCCGCGCTCCGCCGCCGCGGCTACACCGGGCGCGTCACGCTGCTCGGCGCGGAGGGCGTGCCGCCGTACGACCGCCCGCCCCTGTCGAAGGAGCTCCTCAGCCGGCCCTCCCCCGCGTGGCTCGCCGACGACCTCGGGGTGGACGTCGACGCGCTCGCCGACGACGTCCGCCTCGCCGACCCGGCCGTGCGCCTCGAGCGGGTCGGGACCGCCGACGCTTCCGGCTGGTCCGTCGAGACGCGGTCGGGCGACCGCCTCGTCGCCGACGCCGTCGTGCTCGCGGTCGGCTCCGTGCCCGTGCGGCCGCGCGGCTGGGAGCACGCGCGCGTGCTCCACACCGCGGCCGACGCCGACGCCCTGCGCGCCGCGCTCCGGCCGGGCCTGCGCCTCGTCCTCGTCGGGGCCGGGTGGATCGGCGCGGAGCTCGCCGGCGTCGCGGCGGGCGCCGGTGCGCACGTCACCGTCGTCGAGGCCGCGGGTGCGCCGCTGCACCGCCAGCTCGGCCCGGACGTCGGGGTGCACCTCGCGCCCTGGTACGCGGCCGCGGGTGCCGAGCTCGTCACCGGCGCCACCGTCGCGGAGGTCCGGCCCGACGGCGTCCGGCTCGCCGACGGCCGCGAGCTGCCGGCCGACGTCGTGCTCGCCGCCGTGGGCGCCCGCCCCGCCACCGACTGGCTCGACGGCGTCGTGCCCCGCGACGCGCGCGGCGGCGTCACCGTGGACGCGGACGGCGCCGTGCCGGGGCTGCCCGGCCTCTGGGCGGTCGGCGACTGCGCGAACCGCGACCACCCCGTGCTCGGTCCTGTCCCGGGCGGGCACTGGTCGGCGGCGCTCCACGACCCGGACGCGACCGTCGCGGCGCTGCTCGGCGACGGCGGCGACCGGGCCGCGCACGCGCCGTACGTGTTCTCCCAGCAGCTCGGGCACGACCTCGCGCTGTTCGGCGTGCCCGCCGAGGGCGACGAGGTCGTGCTGCGCGGCGACCCCGCGGGCGGCGCCACCGGCCACGAGGGCTGGGCCGCGTTCTACCTCGCGCCCGCGGCACGCTCCGAGCCCGGCGGCCCCGCCGCCGACGACCCGACCGCCCGGGGCACCGACGTCCGGGCCGTGCTCCTGGTCGACTCGCCGCGCGACGTCGGCCCCGTGCGCAAGGCGATGAACCGGACGGGCCGCCTGCGCGTCGACCTCGACGTCGGGCTCGACCCGGCCCGGCGCCTGCGCGACGCCCTCGCCTGACGCCCTCGCCTCGCCCCCTCGCCCGCGACCGCGAGCGCGACGGCCCGCCGGTCCGAGGACCGGCGGGCCGTCGAGCGGGACGGGTCAGTGCGCGAAGTGACGCGTCCCCGTGAAGTACATCGTCACGCCCGCGGCCCGGGCGGCCTCGATCACCTCGGCGTCGCGGATGGACCCACCCGGCGCGACGACGGCGCGCACGCCGGCGTCGAGCAGGATCTGCAGGCCGTCCGCGAACGGGAAGAACGCGTCGGACGCCGCGACGGCGCCCCGGGCCCGCTCCTCGCCGTCCGCGAGCGTGTTGGCGCGCTCGACCGCGAGGCGGCACGAGTCGACGCGGTTGACCTGCCCCATCCCGACCCCGACGGCGGCCCCGTCGCGCGCGAGGAGGATCGCGTTCGACTTCGCCGCGCGGATCGCGCGCCACGCGAAAGCGAGGTCGGCGAGCGTCGCGTCGTCGGCGGCGTCCCCCGTGACGAGCGTCCAGTGCTCGGGCGCGTCGCCGCCGGTGACGTTCCCCTCGGCGTCGGTCACGACCGCGTCGACCCGGTCCGTGCTCTGCACGAGCAGCCCGCCGCTGACCGGGCGGGTCTCGACGGTCGTCGTCGGCGGGGCGTCGACGACGAGGAGACGCAGGTTCTTCTTCGCCCGGAGCACCTCGAGCGCGTCCGGCTCGAACCCGGGCGCCACGACCACCTCGGTGAAGACGGGCGCGATCTGCTCGGCGGCTGCCTTCGTCACCACGCGGTTCGCGGCGATGACGCCGCCGTAGGCCGACACGGGGTCGGTCGCGTGGGCGCGCGCGTGCGCCTCGGCGACGTCCGTGCCGACCGCGATGCCGCACGGGTTCGCGTGCTTGATGATCGCCACGGCCGGCTCGTCGTGGTCGTGCGCGGCGCGCCACGCGGCGTCGGCGTCGACGTAGTTGTTGTAGCTCATCGCCTTGCCGTGGAGCTGCGTCGCCTGGGCGAGCCCCGTCGCGCCGTGGCCGACCGTGTAGAGCGCGGCGCGCTGGTGCGGGTTCTCCCCGTACCGCAGCACGTCGGCGCGGTCCCACGTGGCGCCGATCCAGGCCGGGACGCCCGTGCTCACCGTCTCGCCCTCGGCGCCGCCCTCGACCGGGACCGCGTCCGTCGGCGCGACGACGTTGCCCATCCAGGACGCGACGGCGACGTCGTAGGTCGCGGTGTGCACGAACGCCGCGGCGGCGAGCGCCTTGCGCTGCGCGTAGGTGAAGCCGCCCGCCTGCACGGCCGCGACGACGTCGTCGTACCGGGCCGGGTCCACGACGACCGCGACGCTCGGGTGGTTCTTCGCCGCCGCGCGGACCATCGACGGGCCGCCGATGTCGATCTGCTCGACGACCTCGTCCGGCCCCGCGCCCGACGCCACGGTCGCGGCGAACGGGTAGAGGTTGACGACGACGAGCTCGAACGGCGCGATGCCGAGCTCGTCGAGCTGCGCGAGGTGGTCGGCCTTGCGCGAGTCCGCGAGGATGCCGGCGTGCACGCGCGGGTGGAGCGTCTTGACCCGCCCCTCGAGGCACTCGGGGAACCCGGTGAGGTCCTCGACCTTCGTCACCGGGACGCCCGCGGCCGCGACGGTCGACGCCGTCGAGCCGGTGGAGACGAGCTCGACACCCGCGGCGTGCAGCGCCGTCGCGAGCTCGACGAGGCCCGTCTTGTCGTAGACGCTCAGGAGCGCGCGGCGCACGGGGCGCCGCGAGTCGTCGGTGAGCTGGACGTCGGGGGCGGAGGGCACGTGCGGGGCCGGGTGGGACATGACGAGGGGCTCCTCTGGGTCGCGGTCGCCGCGCCGACGGAGCCGACGCGAGTGGCAGAACCCAGGCGCCCAGGCGGTCGACGCTCCAGCAGGTAGATCCGGCCGCTCCCCGGTGGTCGTTCCCACCCTCGCCAGTCGCGGCCGTCGTCCAGTCTAGCGGCCCGACGGCGGCGCCCCCGGCTCGGCCGGGACCGCACCCGGCACGACCCCCGACGCCGCGAGGGCGGCCGCGTCGTCGGCCCAGGTGTCGGGCGTGCCGACCCGCCAGAGCGGGCGGACCGCGCTGAGGACCGCGACCGTGACGACGAGGAGCCCCGCGAGCACCGCGAGCGCGGCCCCGAGCCCGAACCGGTCGAGGAGCCCGCTGCCGACGAGCGGGACGAGCGGGCCCGCCGCGAGGCCGGTGAGCCCGAGCACGGACGCGAGCCGGCCCTGGAGCTGCGGCGGGGTGACGGCCGCGGCGTACCCCGACAGGCCCGCGTTCACGGCCGGGACGAGCAGGAGGGCGAACGGCAGCACCGCGAGGTAGACCGCGTACGACTCCAGCACGGCCATGACGACGGACCCCGCGGCGAGCACCCCGAGCGCCGCGACGACGAGCGCCCCCGCGCGGACCCTCGCGACGAGCCGGGGTGCGAGCACTGCCCCGACGAGCACGCCCACGCCGACCGCGAGGTCGACCAGGCCGATGAGGAGCGGCGCGGTGCCCGTCCGCACGAGCTCGAGGTTGATGCCGACCATGAGGCTGCCGAACGCGACGTTGATGACGACGAACAGGCCGAGCAGCGCGCGGAACAGCGGCACGGACCACACGAAGCGCAGGCCCTCGCGCAGCGCCGCGAGGGGCCGGGTGGCGCGCGCGGCCGCGACGTCGCCGTTGAGCGGCTCGCGCACGAGCCACGTGCACACCGCGGTCGCCGCGTGCCCGATCGCGGCCCCGGCGAGCGGCACGGCGTGCGCGACGGCGTAGAGCGCCCCGCCGAGCGGGCCGGCGAGCAGGCTCGCCACGGCGTCCCGGCCCTGGGCGGCCGCGAGCGCCGTCGGGAGCTGCGGCACCGGCACGACCGAGCGGAACGCGCCGCTCGTCGCCGGGTCCACGAGCGCACCGACGACCGAGGCCCCGAACAGGACGGCGGCGAGGTGCCACGCGGAGAGCGACCCGGCGCCGGCGGCCACCGCGACGGTCGTCCAGAGCAGCGCCCCGACGGTCGCCGCGGCCACGACGAGGCGGCGGCGGTCCACGCGGTCGGCGACGACACCCGCGGGCAGCGTCGCCAGGAGCGCCCCCACCTGCCCGACGGCGGCCACCACCCCCGCCTGCACGACGGACCCGGTGAGCCCGTACGCCACGAGCGGCACCGCGAAGAGCGCCACCCCGGCACCGAGCGACTCCGCGGTCAGCCCGGTCATGAGCAGCAGGTAGGACCGGTTGCGCAGGAGCGACGGCGGCGCGTCCGGCGCGAGGCCGACCGTGGCACCGGGGTCGGACGACGGAGCGGTGCGGGGTCCCGGGGGCGCGGGGGGTGGGTTCGACATGGAGGAGAACCTACGTGCGCAACGAGAGTTGCGCAATAGTCGTTGCGCACTTTGTGGTGAGCACTCCCCCGTGCGGAACACTTGGGCGTTGCTAGCCTCGGCCTGTGCTCGAGACCTTCCACGTCCAGGACCCCGCGGCGCTGCGCGCGATCGCGCACCCGCTGCGCCAACGGATCCTCATGGAGCTCGCCGTCCTCGGGCACGCGCGCGCGGCCGACCTCGCCCGGGCCACCGGGGAGCCCGCCAACTCCGTGAGCTTCCACCTGCGGGTCCTCGCCCGGGCGGGCATGATCGTCGAGGCGCCCGAGCACGCCCGGGACCGGCGGGACCGCGTCTGGAAGAACGTCGCGGAGACCTACGCGGTGGAGCCCGGGACGCCGGACGCGGTGCGCCACGTCGTCCGCCCGGCGCTCGCCTGGGCCGAGGAGACGTTCCGCCGCGGGAGCGCGATGGGTGCGCGCGAGGACCGGATCCTCGCGCTGAGCACGCTCGTGCTCAGCCCCGAGCAGGCGACGACGATGTCGCGCGAGCTCCAGGAGCTCGTCGGGCGCTGGAACACGCGCGCGCTCGAGGAGGGGCGCGCGGACCCCGAGGCGCGCCGCGAGACCTACCAGGTGCTCGCGGTGCTCGCCCCGCGCGACCTGCCCCCGGCGGACGACGACGACCCCGCGCCCCCGCCGGGAGAGGACGCCTCCGGCCGACGGGCCGAGACGCCCGCCGACTAGCCCAGCACGACCCGGCGTCCGTCGACGCGCAGGCCCTCGCGCGCCACGCGCCCCACGGTCTCGACGAGCAGCGCGCGCTCGGCCACCTTGATGCGCTCGTGCAGCGACGACTCGTCGTCGCCGTCCTCGACCGGCACCGCGACCTGGGCGACGATCGGGCCGGTGTCCACGCCGTCGTCGACCACGTGGACCGTGCAGCCCGTGACGCGCACGCCGTAGGCGAGCGCGTCGCGCACGCCGTGCGCGCCGGGGAAGGACGGCAGGAGCGCGGGGTGGGTGTTGAGCGTGCGGCCCGCGAAGCGGCCCACGAACGCGGGGCCGAGGATGCGCATGAACCCGGCGAGGACCACGAGGTCGGGCCGGAACACGTCCACCGCCTGCGCGACGGCCTCGTTCCACGCGGCCCGGTCCGCGAAGTCCCCGGGGGCCACGACCACGGCGGCGACGCCCGCCTCGCGGGCGAGGTCCAGGCCGCCGGCGTCCGCCTTGTCGGAGACGACGCCCACGACGCGCGCGCCGTACGCGGCGTCGTCGTGCGCGGCGAGGAGCGCCGCGAGGTTGCTGCCCGCCCCCGACAGCAGCACGACGACGCGGGCGGCGGAGGTGGACTCGACGGGGTGGCCGGACGGCGTCTGCACGGTGCTCCTGCGGGGTTTCGAGGGGTCGCGGGTCACGGAGCGCGACCGCGGCGGCGGGCCGGTGGGACGACCGTCGGGGCACGCAGCCTCCGATGGGAGAATGTACCGCGAGCCGCCCGACCGACCGAGGAGCTGCCCGTGGGCAACCCGTACGCACCGCCCCGTCCCGACGCGCCGCAGCAGCCTCGACCCGAGCCCGCGCAGCCGGAGGACGGAGCGCGTCCGGACGCGCCGGCGCCTGCACCGGGCCCCGCCCCCGCGCCGATCCCCCCGGCCCCCGCGCGCCCGGACCAGCAGGCCGGGCCGGGCCACCGGCGCCCCGCGCCGCCCGAGCCCGCGGAGCCCGACCCGGAGCTCGCCCGGCAGGCGACGCGGCGCACCCTGCACTTCGGCCTGCTCCTGCTCGCCGTCATCGTCGTGAGCACCATGCCGTTCCCGTGGCAGGCCGTGAGCCTCGCGCTCGCGCTCGGCGCGATCGTCGTGGGCATCCGGGCGCTGCTGGCCGTCTGGCGCGCCCGCGTGCGCGGCGCGCTCGTCCCGGCCCTCGGGATCGGCGTCGGGCTCTCGGCCATGCTCGCGCTCCAGATGGTCTCGACGCTCGTCACGTGGGACGTCGCGCTCGCGCACCAGCAGTGCCTCGACGGCGCGATCACCGTCTCGGCCGAGAAGCGCTGCGACGTCGAGCGCACGCACGCGCTCGAGGAGAAGTTCGCCCGCTGGTTCCCCACCCCCGCCCCCGCGTCCTCCTGACGCGTCGAGGCTCCGTCACGGGTTCGTGACGTCGCGCCCCTAGGGTGAGCGCGTGACCGCGCCGACGACGCCGCCCGAGGCTCCCCCGCCGCTCCCGCCCGTGCCGCGGGAAGGGCTGCGTCGCGCGGGGTCGCGCTGGTGGTGGCTCGCCGTCCCCGTCGCGGCCGCCCTGGTGGCGAGCGTCGTCGCGGTGGTCGTGCCGTTCGCGGCTCACGACGCGCCCGAGCTCGTCGAGGACGACCGGGTCCTGACCGTGGCGGCGGATCCCTGCGCGCGCGTCCAGGAGGCCGGCGCGACGCTCGCCGCAGCGACGTCTCCCGAGGGACGCGCCGCCGCCGCGCTCGACGTCGCCCAGGGTGCCCGTGCGCTCGCCGCCGCCGTCGGCGCGCTGCCCGCGGACGTCCTCGACGCCGACCGGTCGGCACGGTCCTGGGCCGAGGACTGGTCCGCCCTCGCGGACGGGCTCGAGGCCTGGGCGGCGAGCACCGCGGCCGGCGAGGACGCCCCGTTCGAGCTCCCGCTCACCGAGGACGGCTGGTCGGCGGTGACGAGGATGGACCTCGCCGCGTCTCCCGGGTGCGCGGTCCCGGCGTCCGTCGTGAGCCTCGACGCGACCCCGCCGCGCACCCCGCCCGCGAGCTGACCGCCGCAGAGGCCGCCGTCCGGCCGGACCCGGCCCCGGCCGACCCGCCGTGTCGCCTCCGCGGCTCAGCCGGCGTCGCGGTGGCGCCGGCCCAGGACCTCGAGCCGTGACCACAGGACGGCGAGCGCGGCGCCGCCGCCGATCTCGGCCGCGGCGAGCGCACCGACGACGAGCGCCTCCGCGCCCACGACCTCGAGCCGGCCGGGGCCCACCGCTCCCCCGGCGAGCCAGCTCACGAGCCCGACGAGCAGGCCGGACGCGAGCGCGACGCCGGCGAGCGCGAGGACGACGGCGGACCAGGGGACGACGTCGTCGGGGTGGGTGCCCGTCACGTCGCGCAGGCGCCGCCAGACGAACACGCCCGCGACGACGCCGAGCGCGACGACGCCGGCCGGCACCCAGGGCGTGAGGGCGTTGGTCCAGTCGTCGCCGGGCAGCGCCCCGAGGAGCGGGATCGCGGGCAACGCGCCCGGCTCCGACCCGCCGGGCGCGAACGTGCTCCCCTCGCCCACGGCGAACCCGGGGCCGACGAGCCACGCCCCGGCCCACGCCACGAGGTTGGGCAGCACGGCGAGCTGGCCGAGTGCGAGGACGATCCCCCCGACGGTTCCGGGGACGAGCCCGGCGACGATGTCGCCCGACGTCGCGCGGCCCGCGACGAGCCACGCGCCGACGACCACGGCGGACGCCCCGGCGAGCAGGCTCGTGCCGAGCAGACCGCCCCGCAGCCCGAGGCGCACCGTCGGTGGCACGACCCGGTCGAGACGCCCGGCGAGGTCGGCGACGAACGGCGCGTCCGGGCGCGCGAGGATCCCGCCGCCGAGCCCGAGCCCTCCGACGACGGCTCCCCCGACGACGGCGACCCCGAGCCCCCAGGGCGGCGTCGAGCCGGCGAGCAGGGCGACGCCGAGCGTCGCGAGCGCGTACGTGACGGTGCCGGCCACCCAGGCGGAGACTGCGGTGTGCGCCGAGCGGCGTGCCGACGCGAAGCAGCAGAAGAGCGCGAGGGCAGTGAGACCGAGCGGGACGAGCGTGACCGTCGTGCCGCTCGCGACGAGCGGGACGCCGTGGCCGAGGAGCCAGAAGCCCGCCGCGACGGTGACCGACTGCCCCCAGCCCGTCCCCTCGGACGCCCCGGTCGAGGACGCCAGGAAGGCGACGACGCCCGGGAGCACGACGACGGCGAGCGACAGGGTGAGCGCCTGGAGCGCGGCCAGCACGCCGGACGGTGCACGACGCACCCCGACGGGTGCGGGTGCCGGGCTGCCTTCCACGGTGCGCGTGCGCGCACCGCGAGTCGTGCTGGTGGTGCTCATGGTGCCCATCGTCGTCGATCGAGAGGTCGGTTCGGGGCATTCGCCCCGGCGCGCCAGACTACCGGCGCCCCCGGCCCCGGGGACGACGACGCCCCGCGGCCGGCGGACCGGTCGCGGGGCGTCGTACGGCGTGGCAGCGGGCCGTGCGGCCGACGGAGCCAGGGGTCAGGCGAGGACCTCGCGCAGGAGCGCGGCGGTCTCGGACGGCGTCTTGCCGACCTTGACGCCGACGGCCTCCAGGGCCTCCTTCTTCGCCTGGGCGGTGCCCGCGGAGCCGGAGACGATGGCGCCGGCGTGGCCCATCGTCTTGCCCTCAGGAGCCGTGAAGCCTGCGACGTAGCCGACGACCGGCTTCGTCACGTGCTCCTTGATGTACGCCGCGGCGCGCTCCTCGGCGTCGCCGCCGATCTCGCCGATCATGACGATCGCCTTGGTCTCGGGGTCGTTCTCGAACGCCTCGAGCGCGTCGATGTGCGTGGTGCCGACGATCGGGTCGCCGCCGATGCCGATGGCGGTCGAGAAGCCGAGGTCCTTGAGCTCGTACATCATCTGGTAGGTCAGCGTGCCCGACTTCGACACGAGACCGACCGGGCCCTTGCCCGTGATGGTGTGCGGGGTGATGCCGGCGAGCGACTCGCCCGGGGTGATGATGCCGGGGCAGTTCGGGCCGATCATGCGCGTGCCCTTGCCCTGCAGGTAGGCCCAGACCTCGGCCGTGTCCTGGACGGGCACGCCCTCGGTGATGACGACGATGAGCGGCATCTCGGCGTCGATCGCCTCGATCGCGGCGTCCTTGGTGAACGCCGGCGGGACGAACAGGACGGACACGTTCGCGCCCGTCTCGGCCATCGCCTCGGCGACGGTGCCGAACACCGGCAGCGTGACGTCGTTGCCCTCGTGGTCCTTGTGCGTGACGGTCGTGCCGGCCTTGCGGGCGTTGACGCCGCCGACGATCTGCGCGCCCGAGTCGAGCATGAGGGCGGTGTGCTTGGCACCCATCCCGCCGGTGATGCCCTGGACGATGATCTTGGAGTCGGAGTTCAGGTAGATCGACATGGTGTTCTCTGTCTCAGCTTTCCGCGTCTACGGGCGATCAGGCGTTGGCCAGCTCGGCCGCCTTGGCGGCACCGCCGTCCATGGTCTCGGCGAGGGTCACGAGCGGGTGGTTCGCCTCGCGCAGGATCGCGCGGCCGAGCTCCACGTTGTTGCCGTCGAGGCGCACGACGAGCGGCTTGGTCGCCTCGTCGCCGAGGATCTCGAGCGCGCCGACGATGCCCTTCGCGACCTCGTCGCACGCGGTGATGCCACCGAAGACGTTGACGAAGACCGACTTGACCTGCGGGTCGTTGAGGATGACGTCGAGACCGTTCGCCATCACCTGCGCGTTCGCGCCGCCGCCGATGTCGAGGAAGTTGGCCGGCTTGACGCCGCCGTGCTCCTCGCCCGCGTACGCGACGACGTCGAGCGTGCTCATGACGAGCCCGGCGCCGTTGCCGATGATGCCGACCTCGCCGTCGAGCTTGACGTAGTTGAGGCCGTTCTCCTTGGCCTTGGCCTCGAGCGGGTCGGTCGACTCCTTGTCCTCCAGCGCCTCGTGGTCCGGGTGACGGACCTCCGACGCGTTGTCGTCCAGCGTGACCTTGCCGTCGAGCGCGATGATCGAGCCGTCCTCGGTACGGACGAGCGGGTTCACCTCGACGAGCGTCGCGTCCTCGGCCGTGAACACGGTCCACAGCGAGCGGATGACGTCGGCGACCGGCGCCTTGAGCTCCTCGGCGAAGCCCGCGGCGTCGACGATCTCGCGCGCCTTCGCCTCGTCGATGCCCACGATCGGGTCGACGGCGACCTTGGCGAGCGCCTCGGGGCGCTCGACGGCGAGCTGCTCGATCTCCATGCCGCCCTCGACGGAGCACATGGCGAGGTAGTTGCGGTTCGAGCGGTCCAGCAGCACCGAGAAGTAGAACTCCTCGGCGATCTTGGCACCCTGCGCCACCATCACGCGGTGGACGGTGTGGCCCTTGATGTCCATGCCGAGGATCTCGGACGCCTTCTCGGCGGCCTCCTCGGGCGAGTGGGCGAGCTTGACGCCGCCGGCCTTGCCGCGGCCGCCGGTCTTCACCTGGGCCTTGACGACCACGGTGCCCCCGCCGAGCTTCTCGGCTCCCGCGCGGGCCTCCTCGGGCGTCGTCGCGACGACCCCGCCCAGCACGGGCACGCCGTGCTTCTCGAAGATGTCACGCGCCTGGTATTCGAACAGGTCCACCCTGCTGCGTCCTTCCGTCTGATGCGCCGTGTGCGGCATGACCGATGTCTCGACATCAAGACATCCCCGTACAGGGTAGCCCCCGCTCCGGGGCGCGCCTATCCGGGGCCGCTGCGGCGGCTCGCGGACCGGTGTTCCCTTCGTCACCCCGCACGACGGGCGTCAACCACTGTTGACATCATGCCGAGCGTCAACCTAGATTGACACGCATGGAACCCGTCGACATGGACGCCGCGAGCAGCACCGACCCGGACGTCGGGCTGCGGGCCGTGCGGTCGCTGCGCGTGCTGGCCGAGCGCCTCGAGGCGCTCCAGGTCGAGCACGCCCGGTCGCTCGGCTGGTCCTGGCAGGAGATCGCCGACCGGCTCGGCGTCACGCGTCAGGCCGTGCACAAGAAGTACGGCGCGTCCCGCACCACGAGGAGGTCGTGACATGTTCGAACGCTTCGCCGCCGACGCCCGGGAGACCGTGGTCGGCGCCCAGGAGGTCGCGCGGGAGCGCGGCGACGACACCATCGACGGGGTGCACCTGCTCCTGTCGCTCGCCCGGCAGGAGGGCGGCGCCGGGGCGGCCGCGCTCGGTGCGGTCGGCGTGAGTCCGGCCGACCTCGAGCGCGAGGTCGACGCGGCCGGCGGGCTCGACCCGCTCGACGGCCCCGCGCTCGCGGCGCTCGGGATCGACCTGGACCAGGTCCGGGCCCGCACGGACGCCGCGTTCGGCCCCGGCGCGCTCGACCGGGCGGGGGACGAGGCACGGGGCCGCGGGCGCCGTCGAAGCCGCTCGCACATCCCGTTCACTCCCGAGGCGAAGAAGGTGCTCGAGCTCTCGCTCCGCGAGGCGGTGCACGACGCGTCGCGCGTGATCGACTCGGGCCACGTCCTCGCGGCCGTCGCGCGCAGCACGGGCTCGACGGCGCACCGGGCGCTCACCGGCGCGCTCACGGCCGCCGGGTCCGACGACACCGGCCTGCGCGCCGCGCTCGCGACCCGGCGCCGCGCCGCGTCCTGACCGGCGCGCACCGGGGCACGTCGAACGCGCGGGCTCGGCGTGCCCGCGGTCAGTCCGGCGGGACCGGCCCGGTGAACGCGTCCAGGTCCCACCCGGCCGCCCTGGCCAGCCCGCGGTACGAGCGCTCGAAGAACGCGAGCAGCACGGCGTCGGGGTCGGCGGCGTCGCGCAGCACGCCGCACGGGAGCACCGCCTCGCGCAGGCCGGGGTCCCAGTACCCGGGCGCCAGGTCGAGGCCAGCGGCGCCGGGCGGCTCCGGGTAGGCGTAGGCGTACACCTGGTCGGCGTGCGTCGTCGGGTCCCCCGGCCAGTAGCCGACGGCGACGTTCTCCGCGTTCTCCGCGTAGCGGTTGATGGGCTCGAGGTCGTCCGGCTGCGGGTGCGGCTTCCCGTTGAACAGCGTGAGCCCCAGGTCGAACGCGCCCCAGTAGAAGCGCGGCCCGCTGGACTTGCCGTAGAACCCGGAGCGGAACCGCTCCATGACCGCGACGACGCGCTGCACGGTCGCGAGCCAGGTGCGGGTGAGCTCGCCGTCCCACTCCCCGACCGCGGTGTCCTGCTCGAACGGCACAGGGTCGGGGATCTCGCGCGGCGTCGACCAGACGCGCACGGAGACGTCGAGCCGGTCGAGGCACGCGAGGGTGCGGGCGTAGAAGTCGGCCACCGACATCGGCCCCAGCCCGATCGTCTCGGTGCGCCCGTCGGACGTGCGGAACGCGACCCACTCCCCCACGAGGTCGATCTCGACGTCGAGGGCACGGTCGCCCACCTGCATGACGGGGGTCACGAACCCTCGCGACGTCACGTGGAACGCGACGTTCCACCAGTGGTTGACGAACGGGGTGAGGTCGAGCACGACCTTGCCGACGACCTGCGTGAACAGGTGCAGCGGCCGGCGCGTCGGCTCCCAGCGGCGCACGTCGAGGTCGGGCCAGGGGGCGGGACGGGCGGCCGACGGCTGGGTCACGGCAGGCTCCTCGGGCTCGGTCGTCCTGCCACGGTAGGACCGGGCACGCGCTCGTGCCCGACGACGGGCTGACGCCCCGCCGCGGAGCCGCGCCTACCGTCGGGGTGTGCCCGACCAGACTGCGCTCCCCCGCCGCTCGGACTCCCGCTCCGACGCCCCCGCCCTCCGCACGCGCTCCGCGCCGGGTCGCCACGCCGGCGCCCCGGCGCCCGGTGGACAGCCGTGGGCGCGGGGCGCCGTCGTGCTCGCCGCGAGCTTCCTGCTCGGCGGCCTCACGTCCTTCGCCCAGGGCTTCCTGCCCGACGCCGCAGCCCCCTTCGCGAACTCGGCGAGCGGCTGGACGCTGGTCACGGCGCTCCTCGTCGCCTGGGCCGCCCGCGACGCGCGGACGCGGACCTGGCACGCCGCCGTGCTCGGTGCCGCGAGCTTCGTGCTGCTCACCCTCGGGTACACGGTCGCCGCCGACCTGCGCGGGTTCTTCTACGACCCGACGCTGTTCGGGGTGGTCGGTCTCGTCGTCGGCCCGTTCGTCGGGGTCGCGGCGGCGTGGCTGTGGCGGGCGGGGGTGCGCGCGGCTCTCGGCACGGCGGTGCTCGCGGGCATCGGTCTCGGCGAGTCGGTGTACGGGCTCACCACGGTCGTCGAGACGACGGGTGCCACGTACTGGGTGGTGATCGGGCTCGCGTCGCTCGTCCTGCTCGCCGCGATGCTGACCCGACGTCTGCGCGGGCCCGTCCCGGTGGCCGTCGCCGCGGGAGGCACCGCCGTCGTCGCGACGGCGTTCGTCCTCGCCTACCGCGCGCTCGGCACGATCGGCTGACGCGGCAGACGTCCCCCGCGCACGCAGGGCGCTCGACCGGCCGGTCGAGCGCCCTGCGTGGCGGCGCGTGGTGCGTCAGAGCTTGGTGACGGGCGAGTACCGCAGCAGCAGCCGCTTGGTGCCGTCCGCGCCGAAGTCGATCTTCGCGACGGCGTTCGGCCCCGCGCCCTCGAGCGAGACGACCGTCCCGAGCCCGTACGCGTCGTGCGTGACCTTGTCGCCGACGGCGAGGCTCGGCACGTCCCCGTCGGCCCGCGGCGTCGCCGACCCGAACTTCGCCCCGCCGGAAGGCGAGCCGAACGCGGCGCGGGCAGGGGCCGACGACGACGGGTCGTGGCGGGTCTGGCGGGAGCGGCCCGAGGAACGAGGGCCGCGGATGGTAGACCCGTCGTCGTCGGCGCCTGTCCGCGCCCCCGACCCGAATCCGGAACGCGAACCGGACCACGAGCCCGAGCCGCGGCCCCAGACGGACCCGCCCGCGCGCAGCGTCGCCATCGACGACTCGCGCCGCCGCCAGTCCCACAGCTCCTCGGGGATCTCCTCGAGGAACCGGCTCGGCGGGAACTCGTTCGCCATGCCCCACGCGGAGCGCACCGCGGACCGCGACACGTAGAGCCGCTCGCGCGCGCGGGTGATGCCCACGTAGGCGAGGCGGCGCTCCTCGGCGAGCTCGGCGTCGTCGTGCAGGGACCGCATGTGCGGGAACGTGCCGTCCTCCATGCCGGTGAGGAAGACGACGGGGAACTCGAGACCCTTCGCGGTGTGCAGGGTCATGAGCGTGACGACGCCCGGGTCCTCCTTCTCCTCGCCCTCGTCCTCCTCGTCGGCGCCGTCGTCCGCGGGGATCTGGTCCGCGTCGGCGACGAGCGAGACGCGCTCGAGGAAGTCGGACAGCGTGCCCTCGGGGTCGAGCTCGCTGAACTCCGTCGCGACGGCGTGCAGCTCGGCGAGGTTCTCGACGCGCGTCGCGTCCTGCGGGTCGTCGCTCGCGCGCAGCTCGGCGAGGTAGCCCGTGCGGTCGAGGACGGCGCCGAGGATCTCGGACGGGCTCGCGCCGGAGTCGGCGAGCTCGCGCAGCCCGGTCATCAGCTCCGCGAAGGCGCGCAGCGGGTTGAGCGTGCGGTTCGTCAGGCCGGGGATCTCGTCGATGCGGGCCAGCGCCGCGCCGAACGAGATGCGCTCGCGGTCCGCGAGCGCCGCGACGGCGCCCTCGGCGCGGTCGCCGAGACCGCGCTTGGGCACGTTGAGGACGCGGCGCAGGTTGACGTCGTCGTCGAGGTTGTCGATCGCGCGCAGATACGCCACGGCGTCCTTGACCTCGCGCCGCTCGTAGAAGCGCGTGCCCCCGACGACCTTGTACGGCAGGCCGACGCGGATGAGTACCTCCTCCAGCGCGCGGGACTGCGCGTTCGTGCGGTAGAAGACCGCGACGTCGCCGGGGCGCACGCCCTCGGTGTCGCCGAGGCGGTCGATCTCCTCCGCGACGAACCGCGCCTCCTCGTGCTCGTTGTCCGCGACGTAGCCGATGACCTTCGCGCCCGCGCCGGAGTCCGTCCACAGGCGCTTGGGCTTGCGGTCGGGGTTGCGCGAGATGACGGCGTTGGCGGCCGAGAGGATGTTCTGGGTCGAGCGGTAGTTCTGCTCGAGCAGGATGGTCCGGGCGTCCGGGTAGTCGGCCTCGAACTCGAGGATGTTGCGGATCGTCGCGCCGCGGAACGCGTAGATCGACTGGTCGGCATCGCCGACGACCGTGAGCTCGGCAGGGTCGAGCGCGGGGACCTGCGCCTCGCCCGTGCCGCTCGTCGCCGCGTCGGTCGCCGCGGAGTCCTCCCCCACGCCCGCGAGCTCGCGCACGAGCACGTACTGCGCGTGGTTGGTGTCCTGGTACTCGTCGACGAGCACGTGGCGGAACCGGCGGCGGTAGTGCTCGGCGACCGCGGGGAACGCCTGGAGCAGGTTCACCGTGGTCATGATGATGTCGTCGAAGTCGAGCGCGCTGGCCGCGACGAGACGGGCCTGGTAACGCGTGTAGACGTCGGCGAGCACCTGGTCGAACTCGGGCACGTTCGCGCCGTGCTGGCCGGCCCGCGCTGCGAGGCCGTCGTCCGTCGCGTGGGCGCCGGAGTCGCGGGCGTAGGTCTCGGGATCGATGAGCTCGTTCTTGAGGTCTGAGATCTTGTTGGCGAGCGACCGGGCCGGGTACTTCTTCGGGTCCAGGTCGAGCTCGCGCGTGACGAGGGTGATGAGCCGCTGGGAGTCCGCGGCGTCGTAGATCGAGAAGCTCGACCGCAGGCCGAGCGTCTTCGCCTCGCGCCGCAGGATGCGCACGCACGCCGAGTGGAACGTGGAGACCCACATGTTCCGCGCCGACGGCCCGACGAGCGCCTCGACGCGCTCGCGCATCTCGGCCGCGGCCTTGTTGGTGAACGTGATCGCGAGGATCTGGCCCGCGCGCGCCCGGCCCGTGGCGAGCAGGTGCGCGATGCGGTGCGTCAGCACGCGCGTCTTGCCCGACCCGGCGCCCGCGACGATGAGCAGCGGTCCGCCCGCGTGCACGACGGCCTCGCGCTGCTGCGGGTTGAGCCCGTCGAGCAGCGCGTCGGGGTCGAGGTGCGCGTACCGGCCGCGGCGCTCGCCCGACGGCGCACCGCCGGTCGTGCCCGGCGCGCCGTCCCCGGCGGGCGACCCCGCGCCGTCGGGCACGGCCGGGTCGTCGGTCCAGCGCGGGGCGGTCCGCGGGAGGCGGGACTCGCCGCCGTGGTCGACGCGCGGGCCGTCGAACAGCGTGTCGAGGCCGGGCAGCGGGAGGTTCTCGAAGAGCGAAGCCATAGCCCCTCCAGCCTAGGCGCCCGCACCCACACCCGGCACCGCCCGGCCGGCGCGTCCGCCGACGGTCCTCACCGGCGGGTCGTGCCGATGAGTCCTGCCGCCCGGCCCGGTCTCTCCTTCGTCCGCCGCACGTGCGCGCAGCACGGCCCGCACCACGAAGGAGTCCCCATGACGACGACGCACCTCACGGGCGTGCACACCGTCGCGATCCCGGTCACCGACCAGGACCGCGCGCTCGCCTACTACACCGGGACGCTCGGCTTCGAGCTCCGCATGGACGGCGAGCTCCAGGAGGGCTTCCGCTGGATCGAGGTCGCGCCCCCGGGCGCCGGGACGTCCGTCGCGCTCGTCCCGGCCGACGGCGGCCGCGGCGCGGGCGTCGACACCGGCATCCGCCTCACGACGACGGACGCCGCGGGCGACCACGCGACGCTCACCGCGGCGGGCGCGGACACAGGCGAGCTCCTGCGCTGGGAGGGGGTCCCGCCGATGTTCGCGCTGCGCGACGCCGACGGCAACACCCTCTACGTGATGGAGCGCCCCGGCTGACCGGGGACACCCCCGGGTCAGGTGATCGCGAGCCCGACGCCCCACGTCGCGGCGGCGAGCAGCCCGCCGAGGAGCTGGACGAGGATCGTGATGCCGGTCGCCTGCATCGCGGCGACCGTCGCGCGCCAGGCGGCGCGCCGGTCGCGGCGGCGCACGAGCTCGGCGAGGAACACGGCGAGCACGAACCCGATGAAGAGCCCGACCACCGGGATGACGAAGAACCCGACGACGCCCGCGATACCGCCCCACACGAGGGTCGACCACGGGACGTCCGCCCGGCGCATGTGCCGACCCGCGAGGACGTACTGCGACACCTCGGCGGCGACGACGAGCACGGCCGCGACCGCGAAGACGACCCAGGCCGCCGTGCCGCCCGTGACGATCGCCCACACGAGGATCGCCCCGAGCACGAGCACGTTCCCGGGCAGGATCTGCACGACGATCCCGATCAGCCCGACCAGGATCGCCAGCCCGACGAGGACCTCTCCACCGACGCTCACGGGGGAAACCCTCGCACGTCCGGCGCGCTACGCACGCCCCGCGGGCGGGACCAGCCGGGGGTGTGCGACGCCGTCGACCACCCACGAGCGGATCATCGCGCTGAACAGGTCGGGGTCCTCCGCGCTCCACTGGTGGTGCATGCCGGGCGCGAGGCGGACGACGGCGTCCGGCACCCGGCGGGCGATCGTCCCGAGCGCGGAGCGCGCGGCGCGCAGGTCGCGCGAGCCCGCGACGGCGAGGATGCGCGTACCCGACGCCTCGAGGCCGGTCGGCCAGCAGCCGCCGTAGACGTCGCGCAGGGTGCGGGCCATGTTGTCGCGGCGGATCGCGAGGCCGGACCGGACGAAGAGGTCGCGCGCGTCGGCGGGGAGGCGGAAGGCTCGCGCCTGCGCCTCCCAGTACCAGCGCCGGTCCCACACCCTGAGCTGCGCGCGCCCGACGGCGCCGGCGAGCCCGGGCACGCCGTCGACCGCCGCGCCGGACGCGAGGACGGAGTGCACGAGCCCGGGGTGCCGTGCCGCGACCCGGAGGGCGACGATCCCGCCGTACGACAGCCCGACGAGGTGCACGGCCCGGCCCGCGGGCAGCGCCGCGACGAGGGCGGCCACGTCGTCGGCGGTGGCGTCCAGCGACACGACGTCCTCGGCCGCCCGGGACCCGAAGCCGGGCAGGTCCGGCGTCCGGACGTCGAGGTCGGCGAGGTGCTCGACCTGCGGCTCCCACATCCACGACGCGACGTTGCCGCCGTGCAGCAGGACGACGGAGACCTCGTCCGCCCCGGACCCGTCGGGCGGCGTCGCGGGGTGGCGTCCGACGGCGTCCGGCGTGGTCACGGGAGCACCTCCCGCTCGGTCTCGTCGAGCCACGCGAGCTCGGTCCGGGCGTGCGCGAGGCCGTGGCGGAGCGTGGCGAGACGCAGGGCGAGCCCGCGGGTGCCGCGGACGCGGTCGGCGTCGGGACCGCCGTCGGCGAGGACGGCGGCGACGCGCTCGTGCTCGGCGGTGAGCGCCGCGACCGCCTCCTCCGCCTGCGCGCGGCGGGACGCGAGGAGCTTTCCGACGCCTGCGTCGTCGAGCTGGTCGGCGAAGAACAGCCGCCCGAGGAAGGGCTCACGCGCGTCCTCCGGCTCGATCGGCGCGGCGAGCCAGTCGCGGAGCGCCGCGCGGCCCGCGGCGGTGATCGTGTGGACCTTGCGGTCGGGGTAGCTCTCCTGCGGCACGACCTCCACCTCCGCGAGGCCCGCGTCGACGAGGGCCGCGAGCGTGCGGTAGAGCTGCGAGCGGTCCGCGGCCCAGAAATGGTGCACGGAGGTGTCGAACGCGCGCTTGAGGTCGTAGCCGGTCATGGGCCGGACTGTGAGGAGCCCGAGCACGAGGTATCGAAGGACCATACGACTAGTGGACCATGCACCTAGATCCAGGTCAACGCTTCCCGGGACGACGACGGCCCGCCGACGCGGAGCGTCGACGGGCCGGGTACCGGTGGTGCGGTCAGTTCCAGAACACGGCGACGAGGATGTTGACGAGGGTCAGGCCGCCGATGGCGTGCTTGAGGCCCGGCGCCACGGCGCCGTCGGAGGACTTGGCCCCCTGGCGCTTGGCGACGAACGCGAGGACGGCGATGACGAGGGCGACTACCAGCTTGACGCCGATCTTGGCCATGTCCGGCCCGCCATTCGTCCAGGTCTCCCAGACCGAGGCCTCGCCGATCCCGACCATCGCGATCCCCGCGACGAGCGCGGTGAGCGCCCCGTGGAAGACGCCCTTGTACAGGCCCGGCGAGCGCAGGGACGCGAGGTAGCCACCGAGCACGATGGCCCACCCGATGAAGTGCAGCGCGACGAAGACGTTGTAGAGGAACTCCATGGCCCCATGGTATTTGCTGACGACCCTGTCGTGAAACTTTGCACAAGGTGAGATGCGTCCGGTGACCCACGGCCCTCGACAAAGCAGACTGAATCGGTCTACTATTTCCAGTTTCCCACCATGCGGACCGGGGCTGTCCACGCGTCCGGACCGCGGCTACTGTTCTCGGCATGACCACGGCTGCCCGCACCCTCCTCGTGACCTCCGGTCACGGGACGCCGGCGTGCGCGCACACGTGTCTGAGCTGTTGTCGCTGAACCGCGCCCGACTCAGCGCGAGCCATCGCTCGCCTCTCTTCCCGAGAACCCCTGAGAACCGGCGCGCGCCGTCGGTCCTCAGCCACTCGCAGCACCCTCGCTGAGCGCTCGCCGTCGCGCGTCCCCGCCCCCGACGAGGACACGAGGAACCCCGATGACGCAGGCACCGACTGCGCCCGAGGCCACGGACGGCAGCGCTCCTCCCGCCCGTCCGCCACGGACCGCCGAGCGCCCAGCCCGGACGCCGGGAGACCGCCCCGCGCGCGCCGCTCGACCGAACGGGCAGTGGAAGGTCGACGGCACCGAGCCGCTCAACGCGAACGAGAAGTGGAAGCAGGAGGACGGCGGCCTGTCCGTCCGCGAGCGCATCGAGACGATCTACGCGCGCGACGGCTTCGACTCCATCCCCGGCGACGACCTCCACGGACGCTTCCGCTGGTGGGGCCTGTACACGCAGCGCAAGCCCGGGATCGACGGCGGCCGGACCGCGACGCTCGAGCCGCACGAGCTCGAGGACCGGTACTTCATGCTCCGGGTCCGCATCGACGGCGGGGCGCTCACGACGGAGCAGCTGCGCGTCGTCGCGGGCATCTCGACGGAGTTCGCCCGCGACAGCGCGGACATCACCGACCGCCAGAACATCCAGCTCCACTGGGTCGAGGTCGAGGACGTCCCCGAGATCTGGCGCCGCCTGGAGTCGGTCGGGCTGCAGACGACCGAGGCGTGCGGCGACGTCCCGCGCGTCGTGCTCGGCAGCCCGGTCGCGGGCATCGCCGCCGACGAGCTCGTCGACATCGGCCCGGCCGTCGCGGGGATCACCGAGAAGTACATCGGCGTCCCCGAGCTCGCGAACCTGCCCCGCAAGTTCAAGACGGCGCTCACCGGCCACCCGAGCCAGGACGTCGTCCACGAGATCAACGACGTCGCGTTCGTCGCGCACCGCCACCCCGAGCTGGGCGTCGGGTTCGACCTGTGGGTCGGCGGCGGCCTGTCCGCGAACCCGCGTCTCGGGGAGCGCCTCGGGGCGTTCGTCACCGAGGAGCAGGTGCCCGACGTGTGGCACGGCGTCGTGCAGATCTTCCGCGACTACGGCTACCGCCGGCTGCGTAACAAGGCACGCCTGAAGTTCCTGCTCGCCGACTGGGGTCCGGAGAAGTTCCGCGAGATCCTCGAGACCGAGTACCTCGGGTACGCGCTGCCCGACGGCCCCCCGGCGCCCAAGCCGTCCGTCCCCGGCGACCACGTGGGCGTGCACAAGCAGAAGGACGGGCTCAACTACGTCGGGGCGGCGCCGTACGTCGGGCGCGTGTCCGGCACGATCCTCGCGAACGTCGCCGACCTCGCGGAGTCGGTCGGGTCGCACCGCGTGCGCCTCACCCCGCACCAGAAGCTCCTGGTGCTCGACGTCCCGGACGAGCACGTCGAGCACGTCGTGTCGACGCTCAAGGAGAACGGCCTCGACGCCCGGCCGAGCCCGTTCCGGCGCAGCACGATCGCGTGCACCGGCATCGAGTACTGCAAGCTCGCGATCGTCGACACGAAGGACACCGCGACCGCGACGATCGACGAGCTCGAGCAGCGGCTCGGGGACCTGTCCCAGATGAAGCCGCTCTCCCTGCACGTCAACGGCTGCCCCAACTCGTGCGCGCGCATCCAGACGGCGGACATCGGCCTCAAGGGCCAGCTCGTCATGGACGACGACGGCCAGCAGGTCCCGGGCTTCCAGGTCCACCTGGGCGGTGGGCTGGCCTCCGACGACCGCGAGCTCGCGGGGCTGGGCCGGACCGTCCGCGGGCTCAAGGTGACCGCGGACGACCTCACCGACTACGTCGAGCGCGTCGTCCGGCGCTACGAGAGCGACAAGGACGGCTCCGAGACGTTCGCCGAGTGGGCGCACCGCGCGGACGAGGAGGCGCTCCGATGACCGCGGACCTGACCGGAGTGCCCGGTGCTCCTGCGGGCACCGACCCGCTCGCGGCGCTGCGTGCCGCGGCGCGGGCCCGGACGGAGCAGCGCGAGGAGGCGAAGGCCGCGCACCACGCGGAGCGTGCGCGGCAGGCCGCCCAGGGCCGGGAGAAGCGCTCGACCGACGAGCTGCGCGAGATCGCGCGGCGCGGCGCCGAGCTGCTGCACGGCGTGGGCACGCCCGGCGTCGCGGGCGCCACGCGCCCGGAGGCGACCGCCGACGAGGTCGTCGCCTGGGCCGCACGCGAGTTCGGGACGTCCGTCGCGGTCGCGTGCTCCATGGCCGACGCGGTGCTCCCCCACGTCGTCGCGGCGCAGATCCCGTGGGTCGACGTGCTCTTCCTCGACACGGGCTACCACTTCGCCGAGACCGTCGGGACGCGGGACGCCGTCGAGCAGCAGCTGGACGTGACGATCGTCGACGTCAGGCCCGAGCTCACGGTCGCCCAGCAGGACGCGGCGCACGGCAAGGACCTGTTCGGTCGCGACCCGGCGCTGTGCTGCCAGCTGCGCAAGGTCGAGCCGCTGCACCGCACGCTCGCGGGCTACGAGGTGTGGGTCACGGGCGTGCGCCGCGACGAGGCGCCGACCCGGACCGGCACGCCGCTCGTCACCTTCGACGAGAAGAACGGGCTCGTGAAGATCAACCCGCTCGCGGCGTGGTCGTTCGACGACCTGCTCGCGTACGCCGCGCGGCACCAGGTGGTGCTCAACCCCCTGCTCCACGACGGCTACCCGTCGATCGGCTGCCAGCCGTGCACCCGGCGCGTCGCGCCGGGCGAGGACCCGAGGGCCGGCCGCTGGGCGGGGCTCGACAAGACAGAGTGCGGACTCCACGTATGAGGACGGGCATGACGACCATCGACCTGACGACCGACGCGCCGGGCTCCCCCGGCGCCTCCGCCGCCGCGGGCACGACCCCGGCCGCGGCGCTCCCCGGCGGGCGCCGCCTTGCCCAGCTCGACGCGCTCGAGAGCGAGGGCATCCACATCGTGCGGGAGGTCGTCGCCGAGTTCGAGCGACCGGTCCTGCTGTTCAGCGGCGGCAAGGACTCCGTGGTGATGCTGCACCTCGCGGTCAAGGCGTTCGCGCCCGGCCCGGTGCCGTTCCCCGTGCTGCACGTCGACACGGGCCACAACTTCCCCGAGGTCCTGGCCTACCGCGACGCCACGGCCGAGCGCCTCGGCCTGCGCCTCGAGGTGGCGCGCGTGCAGGACTACATCGACGACGGCCGGCTGCGTGAGCGCGCCGACGGCACGCGCAACCCGCTCCAGACGCAGCCGCTCCTCGACGCGATCTCGGGGCACCGGTTCGACGCCGTGTTCGGCGGGGGGCGTCGCGACGAGGAGAAGGCGCGCGCCAAGGAGCGCGTGTTCTCCCTGCGCGACGAGTTCGGCCAGTGGGACCCGCGCAACCAGCGCCCCGAGCTGTGGAACCTCTACAACGGGCGGCACCGCCCGGGCGAGCACGTGCGCGTGTTCCCACTGTCGAACTGGACCGAGCTCGACGTGTGGCGCTACATCGCGCGCGAGCGGATCGAGCTGCCCGGGCTCTACTACGCGCACGAGCGCGAGGTGTTCGACCGCGACGGGATGCTCCTCGCCGTCGGGCCGTACTCCGCGCCCCGCACGGACGCCGAGACCGCCTCGCTGCGGACGGAGACCGTGCGCTACCGGACGGTCGGCGACATGTCGTGCACCGGCGCCGTGCGCTCGGACGCGGCGGGTGTCGAGGACGTCATCGCCGAGGTCGCCGCGACGCGCATCACCGAGCGTGGCGCGACCCGCGCCGACGACCGCCTCTCCGAGGCCGCCATGGAGGACCGCAAGAAGGAGGGGTACTTCTGATGGGCACCCAGACCAGCACCGTCACCGCGGACGCGGCACCGCCGCTCGACGACGCGCGCCGCGGCACGCTGCTTCGCCTCGCGACGGCGGGGTCCGTCGACGACGGCAAGTCCACGCTCGTGGGCCGCCTGCTGTTCGACTCGAAGTCCGTGCTCGCCGACCAGCTCGACGCGGTCGAGCGCGTCTCGCGCGACCGCGGGCTGGAGACCGCCGACCTCGCGCTGCTCACCGACGGCCTGCGGGCCGAGCGCGAGCAGGGCATCACGATCGACGTCGCGTACCGGTACTTCGCGACCGCGCGCCGGTCGTTCATCCTCGCCGACTGCCCCGGGCACGTGCAGTACACGCGCAACACCGTGACGGGGGCGTCGACGGCGGACGTCGTCGTGCTGCTCATCGACGCGCGCAAGGGCCTGCTGGAGCAGACGCGCCGCCACCTCGCGGTCGCGAGCCTGCTGCGCGTGCCGCACGTCGTCGTCGCGGTGAACAAGATCGACCTCGTCGACTACAGCGAGGCGCGCTACGCCGAGCTCGCCGCGGACATCCGGGCGGCGGCGACGTCGCTCGGCGTCGGCGACGTGCACACGATCCCCGTCTCGGCGCTCGTCGGCGACAACGTCGTGGACCGGGCCAGCGCGCGCACGCCCTGGTACGACGGCCCGAGCCTGCTCGAGCTGCTCGAGGAGCTCCCGACGGGCGACGACCCGGAGACCGAGGCGTTCCGCTTCCCCGTCCAGGTCGTCATCCGCCCGCAGGCCGCGGCCGACGAGCGCTACCGCGACTACCGCGGGTACGCCGGGCAGGTCGCGTCGGGCGTCGTGACGGTCGGCGACGAGGTCGTGGTGCTGCCCTCCGGGCGCCGCACGACGGTCGTCGGGATCGACACCGCCGACTCCCTCGCGAGCGGCACGGAGCTCACCGAGGCGTTCGCCCCGCAGTCGGTGACGATCCGCCTCGCCGACGACGTGGACGTCGCGCGCGGCGACCTCCTCGCGTCCGCGGCCGAGGCCCCCGACGTCACGCAGGACGTCGAGGGCACGGTCGCGTGGCTGGGCGACCGTCCGCTCCTGCCCGGCGCGCGCGTGCTGCTCAAGCACACGACCCGCACCGTGCAGGCCGTGGTGCGCGACGTCGTCGGGCGCCTCGACCTGGACACGGCCGAGCTCGAGCCCGCCGAGCGCCTGGAGCTCAACGACATCGGCCGCGTGACGCTGCGGCTCGCGTCGCCCGTCGCGGCGGAGGAGTACGTCGTGGCGCGCCGCACTGGCGCGTTCCTGCTCGTCGACGCGCAGGACGGCGGCACGCTCGCCGCCGGCATGGTCGGCGACGCGCTCGCCGCCGCCCGCCGCCCGGCGGAACGCCCCGGCTCCTACGCGATCTAGACGACACCTAGGCTGGCACCGTGACCGCACCCATCCACGAGACGTACCCCCTCGGCCTGCGTCTCGACGGCCGCCGCGTCGTCGTCGTCGGCGGCGGCCCCGTCGCCGCACGCCGCACGCGGGGCCTCCTCGACGCGGGCGCGATCGTGGCCGTCGTCGCGCCGTACGTGTGCGAGGACCTCGCCGAGCTCCTCACGGCGCACGGCCCAGGGACCGCCGGTCACGCGGCCGCGCACGGCCCCGCGGCCGGCCCGGCGCGGGACGCCCGGCTCTCCTGGGTGCGGCGCGACTACCTCACGGGCGACCTCGACGGCGCGTGGCTCGTCCACACCGCGACGGGCGACGCCCGCGTCGACGCCGAGGTCGCGGCCGACGCCGAGGCGGACCGCGTCTTCTGCGTCACCGCGGGCGACGCCGAGCGCGCGACCGCGTGGGTCCCGGCCGTCGCGCGCACGCTCGCGCCGGGCGCCTCCGGAGCCGGGGAGGCCGAGGTCACGGTGGCCATCAACGCCGGCCGGGACCCACGGCGCGCCCAGCGCGTGCGCGACGCCGTCGCGGTGCTCCTCGAGACGGGCGAGCTGCCGCTGCGGGCGGTGCGGCCGACCCGCGCCGTCGCCGCGGCGTCGGGCGACGCCGGGCACGAGGCGACGGGGGCGGGATCCGTCACCGCGCCGCTCGTGCGGCCCGTGGGCTCCGTCGCCCTCGTCGGCGGGGGGCCGGGCGACGCGGGCCTGATCTCCGTGCGCGGGCGACGCGTGCTCGCGGAGGCCGACGTCGTCGTGGTCGACCGGCTCGCGCCGCGCGCGCTGCTCGCCGAGCTCGGCGACGACGTCGTGGTGGTGGACGTCGGCAAGACGTCGGGCAACCACCCCGTGCCGCAGGACGAGATCAACCGGATCCTCGTGCACCACGCGCTCGTGGGGAAGCGGGTCGTCCGGCTCAAGGGCGGCGACCCGTACGTGTTCGGGCGGGGTGGCGAGGAGCTCGACGCGTGCCGCGCCCACGGCGTCCCGGTGGAGGTCGTGCCCGGCGTCACGAGCGCCGTCTCCGTGCCCGCCGCCGCGGGCATCCCGGTGACGCACCGGGGCCTGTCGCGCGGGTTCACCGTGCTCACGGGTCACGAGGACGTCGGGAAGGTCCCCGCCGCGAGCGACCACACGGTCGTCCTGCTCATGGGTGTCTCGCGCCTCGCGGAGACGGCCGCGGCGCTCGTCGCGCAGGGCCGCTCGCCCGAGACGCCGGTCGCGGTCGTCGAGGACGGCTACGGCCCCCGCCAGCGGACGACGGTCGGGACGCTCGCGACCATCGCCGAACGGGCCCGCGAGGCCGGAGTGCGGCCCCCGGCCGTGACCGTCGTCGGGGACGTGGTGACCCTCTCCCCCGCCTGGCCGCCCCGCACCCCGCCCGCCCCGCGCTGAGTGCGGGGGCCGCGGCTCAGAGGAGGCGACGCTGGGCCGCCCAGCGGGTGAGCTCGTGACGGGACGACAGCTGGAGCTTGCGCAGGACCGCGGAGACGTGGGTCTCGACGGTCTTGATCGAGATGAACAGCTCCGACGCGACCTCGCGGTACGTGTACCCGCGCGCGATGAGGCGCATGACCTCCTGCTCGCGCGCGGAGAGCCGGTCGAGCTCGTCGTCGTGCACGGCGACGTCGCCCGCGCCCGTGCCGAACGCGTCGAGCACGAAGCCCGCGAGCCGCGGCGAGAACACCGCGTCGCCGCCCGCGACCTGCCCGACGGCGGCCGACAGGTCCGGCCCCGAGATCGCCTTCGTCACGTACCCGCGCGCGCCGGCGCGGATGACCGCGACGACGTCCTCCGCGGCGTCGGACACGGACAGCGCGAGGAACCGCACGTCGCCCAGCACGTCGGCGCAGCGCTGGATGACCTCCGCGCCCCCGCCGCCGTTCCCGCCGGGCAGGTGCACGTCGAGCAGCACGACCGGGGGCCGCAGCTCGTGCACGCGCGCGACCGCCGACCCCACGTCGTCCGCCTCGCCCACGACCGTGACGAGCGCCGGGTCGAGGCTCGCGCGCACGCCGGCCCGGAACATGTGGTGGTCGTCGACGAGCACCACGGGCACCGGCCCGGTGGCGGGTGCGCCGTCGGGCGTCGCGCTGGGGATGGTCGTCACGGGGTCTCCTCGCTCGGTGCGGTCCGCGCCGGGCCGGGGTCCGTCGGCACGTCCGTCGACACGGCCCGCGGCACGCGCAACCGTACCTCGGTGCCCCACCCCGGCCGGCTGATGATCTCGGCCTTGCCCCCGCGGCGCTGCACGCGCCCGAGGATCGACTCGCGCACCCCGAACCGGTCGGGGGCGACGTCGTCCATGTCGAAGCCCTCGCCCCGGTCGCGGACGAACACCTCGACCGCGGCGTCGCTCACCTCGAGGTAGACGGAGTACGGCGGCCCGCCGTGCGCGACGGCGTTGACGAGCGCCTCGCGCGTCGCCTGGAGGAGCGCCGCCGTCTCCTGCGTCGGGGTGCAGTCCCCCACCACGACGACGTCCACGACGACCGGCCCCGGCTCGGGCGCACCGGGCGCCGCGCCGATCGGCTCGGCGCGGCGGCCCACGCGCCCGTCCTCGACCTCCGCCACGAGCGCGCGCAGCTCGGCGGCGAGCGACGTCCCGGGCGAGGGGCGGTCGTCGTAGAGCCACTCGCGCAGCTCGCGCTCCTGGGCGCGCGCGAGGCGCGCGACGGTGTCGGCGTCGGAGGACCGGGCGCGGATGAGGGCGAGCGTCTGGAGCACGGAGTCGTGCAGGTGCGCGGCGATGTCGGCCCGCTCGGCCTCGCGCGCCCGGGCGGCGCGCTCGTCGCCGAGCTCGCGCACGAGCCGCAGCCACCACGGAGCGAGCACGATCGCGACGCCGGCGAGCACCGCGACCGCGGCCACCGCGGCGCGCACGACCTGGGTGGGCCGCGCGTCCTGCCCCACGAGCAGCACGATGCCGACGAGCACGAGCACGACGCCGCCCGCGATGCGCACGACCCCGGCGGGCGTGCGCCCGCCCGCCCGCGTGAGCAGCCGGCCCCGCTCGACGGCGTCGAGCTGGCTCCACGCGAGCGCCGCGCCCGCGAGCGCGATGAGCACGGGGATGACCCACGAGACCTCGACGTCGACGCCCGTGCGCAGCGCCACGAGCAGCGCGGCGCCGCCCAGGAGGACGACGCCGATCGCGACGTCGCGCACGGGCAGGCGCCGCACGCTCCCCTGAAGGCGCGGCGCGAGCCGGGACAGCGAGGCGGGGCGCTGCTCGTCGCGCGCGGCCAGCGGGTCGCCCGACGGGACGGTGAGCCACCAGAACACGTACAGCGCGACGCCCGCGCCGCCCGCGAGCGCGAGGAGCGCCATGACGAGGCGCACGACCCCGACGCCGACGCCGAGGTGCGCCGCGAGGCCCGCGCACACGCCACCCACCCACCGGCCGCGCTCGGGGCGGCGCAGCGGCAGGTCGCGCGGTCGGGCGCCGGGCCGGGCTGCTGTCGTCACCCCCCGATCGTCACACGGCGCGGACGCCCCGAGCGCCCCCGGGCGGGGAAACCAGGGTCGGGCCCCGGGCGGTTCAGGGTCGGGTCAGGGTGGCACCCGATACCGGCGGCGCGCCCCGCGCACCAGCATGGTGGTCATGAGCACTCCCGACCTCCCCGGACCCGGCGCCCAGCCCGGGAGCTCCGGCGGCGACACCGAGACGCCCGGCGCGCAGCCGGGCACCGTCCCCCCGGGGCCGAGCGGCCCCGACCACGGCGGCGGACCGGGCTGGACCGGCCCCGCCGGCCCGCCCCCGGGTGCACCGGGCGCGGCGCCGGGCGAGGCGCCCCGGCGTCCGAGCGGCGCCGACGGCTTCTTCGACGCGGTGCGCCGCGTCGGCATCTACCGCTCGGACGACCGCTGGATCGGCGGCGTCGCGTCCGGCGTGGCGGAGCGGTTCGGGATCGACCCGCTGGTCGTGCGCGGGCTGCTGTTCGTGACGTTCTTCCTCTCCGGCGCCGGGCTCGTCCTGTACGGCGCGGCGTGGGCGCTCCTGCCCGAGCGTCGCGACGGCCGCATCCACCTCCAGGAGGCGTTCCGCGGCAACGTCGACGTCGCGCTGCTCGGCGCTGCGGCGTTCGTCGTGGTCGGGTTCTCGTGGGGCGGCGGCTGGTGGTCGTGGTGGGACGCGCTCCACCTCGGCTGGCTGACCGGCCTGTTCTGGGTCGCGGCCTTCGTCACCGTGGCGGTCGTCGCGGTCTCGGCGCTCACGCAGCGCGGCCCCCGCGGTGGCCAGGGCACGCCTCCGCAGGCTCCGCCGTGGCCGGGCGGTCCGGGCCACGGCCTGGGGGGTCCGGGTCACGGCCCGGGTGCCGGTCCGGCGCAGGGCCCTTACGCCCCGGGCCACGGCCCGACGGCGACCCCCGGCGCCCCCGCGGGCGGCGCGCCCTCGGACGCCCCGTGGGGCAGCGCCGGCCCGGCGTACCCGAGCGGCCCCGCGTACCCGGGCGGCCCGGCGTACCCGGGCGGCCCGACGACGTCCGGCACCCCCGGCGGGTCGCCCGTGGGCGGTGCGCCGACGGGGACGCAGGACGACGCGGTCTGGTCGGCGGAGGCGAGCCCGTACGCCGCCTCCGCGCCCGGCGTGACCGCGCCCCTCCCCCCGCACGCGCCGTACGCTCCCTCCCCGCAGGGCGGCGCGCCGCAGCCGCCGCTCCCGCCGCAGCCGTCGCGCGCCCCGCGCCCGCCGAAGCCCCCGCGCCCGCGCGGCCCGGGTGCGACGACGACCGGCGTCGTCGTCGGGCTGAGCCTCCTCCTGGGGGCGCTGCTCCTCGTGCTCGACCGCCAGGGCGCGCTGCCCTGGCCGGTGTTCCTGACCTGGGCGGGCCTCAGCGGGATCCTCGCGGGCCTCGCGATCGTGGTCAGCGGGCTGCGGGGCCGGACGAGCGGCGGCCTCGGCTGGCTCGCGGTGGTCCTGCTCGTCGTCGCGCTCCCCGCCTCGGCGTGGCGCACGACCCCGTTCACCGTGTTCGTCGACGACTCCGTGCGGACCGTCACCGACGGCACGCACCGCATCACCGACCCCGAGGTCGCCGAGCAGGGGTTCGGCGTATCGTTCGGCGACCCGCGCATCGACCTGTCCGACCTGGACCTGTCCGACGCGACCGCCGGCTCGCCCGTCGAGGTCCCCGTCCGGCTCGGCGCGGGCGACGCGACGGTCGTCGTGCCCGACGGCGTCCCCGTCCGCGCCGAGGTCCAGGTGCTCGCGGGCAACGCGCGCTGGCACGTGGACGGCGACCGTCAGGAGATCGGCGGGGTCAGCACGCAGCCGGTGACGTTCGACAACGACGAGGTTCAGGCGGGCGACGACCCGCTGCTCGTGCTGCAGGTCGAGGTCGGCGCCGGCCAGGTCACGATCGAGGAGGACTGATGAACGACGAGAACCGCCGCGACGACGACACGCGGCCGCTCGGGGACGAGCTGTTCGACCCCGCACCCACGCAGGGCCCCGAGCCGGCTCAGCAGCAGGAACGCCGGGAGGCGTCCGGGACGGACGCGACGGTCCCGCTCCCCGCCGTGACGCCCGCGGCCGACGCCCGCGCGACGACCCCGCTCCCGGCCGCGGCACCGCTGACCGACGTCGGCGCCACGACGCCGCTGCCCGCCATGCCGCCGGCCGACCCGCTGTCGGTCGACGGTCCGTCCGCCGACGCGCCGCCCGTCGGTGCGCCGCCCGTCGGTGCCCCGTCGACTGGTGCGCCGCTCTACGGCGCGGCCCCGACGGCGTCGGGCGCCGACCCGTCGTCCACGGGCGGGGCGCCCGGCGCGGGCGCGGACCCCGGCCCGCTCCCGCGGCGCGGCCCGCGCGTCGCCACGATCGTGTGGGGCTTCGTCATCGTCGCCTTCGCCGTCGTGGTGCTCGCGGCCGCGCTCGGTGCCCGGGTCGACCTAGGGCTCGCGACGATCGTCGTGCTCGCCGCGGCGGGCGTCACGCTCGTCGTCGGGTCGATCGTCTCCGGGGCACGACGCCGTCGAGGCTGAGCCGCACCGGGACCTCCGGGTACGCCGAGGGCCGCGGCACGTCGTGCCACGGCCCTCGGTGTGCCCGAGCGACGCCGCCCCGCACGCTCTCCCCGGTGCGACCCGGTGGGAGCGGGTCCTCGGCGCCCGGACGGGCTGCCGGGACGGTCAGGGGGTCGGCTCGTCGCCCCGCCGCGTCGGGCCGTCGGCCCGGTGCTCGGGCGTGGTCGGCCCGGTCGTCGTCGTCGGGGTGTCGGGCGAGGCCGCGGGCGAGGAGCCCGGTGCGCTCGGCGTGCCCGTACCGGCGGCACCGGTCGGCTCGACGGGCGTCGCCGTCGTGCCGGGAGCGGCCGCGCGGGCCTCGGCGCCGGGGGTCGAGAGCGCGGAGGGGCGGCCCGGGGACGTCGGCTCGGGACGCACCGGAGGCGCCGTCGGCGACGGCTCGACATGCCCCGGCGCGGCGTGCGCGGGTGCGGCGTGCCGACCGGCGTCCGACAGGTCGCCCGACGACGAGTAGCCGCCCGGGGTCTCGACGGCGACGCTCGGCCCGCCCGCGAGCCGCCGGAGCGCGATGCCGACGAGGATGAACAGGATGCCCAGCCCGATGACGAGCGCGCACACCCCGAACGCGACGACGGACGTGAACAGCGACGCGCGCAGGAACGAGGCCGTCATGACGGTCTGGCGCGTGGGGTCGTCCTGGTCGAGCTCGGCGTAGGTCTTGCCGTCGCTCGCCTCGAGGGCGTGCTTGTTGATGACCTCGGCCTGCGCGTACGCGGTGAGCGGCCCGTTGACGTGGCGCCCCGCGAGGAACGACGCGTCGTCGGAGACGGTGATCTCCTCGGCGGACAGCTGGTTCGACACGACGATCCATGTGCCGATGCCCGCGAGGAGAAGGATGATGCCCGCGATGATCGACACGAGGCCGATGCCCCGTGCCCCCTTCGTCGGTGTGACGGTGACGGTGCTCGACATGGCGCGTTCTCCCCTTCGTCAGGACCCACCTGCAGCCGCCCGCGCGAGACCGCCCGCGGGTGCGGGCCGGTCACGGGACGGTCGAACCACCCATACGGGGCCCACGGTAGCGACGGGAGACGCCCACCGCGCGGCGAACGCGCACCTCAGGGCGGGCGCGGCGACGACCGCGCGGCCCGCCAGGGTCGGGATGGGAGGATGCGGTCCGTGCGCATCACCCACCTGACCGACTGCTACCTGCCGCTGCTCGGCGGCATCGAGACCCAGGTCGCGCGGCTCGCGCAGCAGCAGGCGGCCGCCGGTCACGACGTCGCGGTCGTCTGCACGACGCCCGCGCGCCCCGGCGCGCACGGCGTGTCGACCGAGCGGGACGGTGCCGTCACGGTGCACCGGCTCGCCGCGCGCGTCCCGGGCGGCTACCCCGTGCACCCGCGCGCGCCGCACCACGTGGCGCGGGTCCTGCGCGCCGACCGGCCCGACGTCGTGCACCTGCACATGGGCGTGCTGACGCCCTCCACCCAGGCGTCGCTGCGGACGGTCGTGCGCGCGGGGCTGCCCGCGGTGCTCACCGTGCACAGCGTCTGGGGCGGCGCGGAGCGCGCGTTCGCCGGGCTCGACCGCGTGGTCCGCTGGTCCCGCTGGCCCGTGCTGTGGTCGGCCGTGAGCGAGCTGACCGCCGCTCCCCTGCGCCGCATCGTCGGCGACCACGGCGAGGTCGTGGTGCTGCACAACGGCCTCGACCTCGACGCGTGGCGCGTCCCGCGCACCGAGCGCGCCGACCGCATGGAGGGCTCGGCCGTCCACGTCGTGGCCGCGACGCGGTTCGCGCCCCGCAAGCGCGTGCTGCCGTTCCTCGAGGTCGTGCGCGACGCCGTCGCGCGCCTCCCCGAGGGGGCGCTGCACGTGACGCTCGCCGGGGACGGACCCGAGCTGGCCGACGCGCGGCGCTTCGTCACCGAGCACGGGCTGGGGTCGGTCGTGTCGCTCCCCGGCCGCCTCGACGCGACGGGCCTCCAGCGGCTCTACGCGCGCGCCGACGTGTTCGCCGCGCCCGCCGTCGAGGAGGCGTTCGGCATCGCGGCGCTCGAGGGCCAGGCCGCCGGGCTGGCGGTGCTCACGCGCTCGCAGTCGGGCGTGGCGGAGCGCCTCACCGACGGCGTCGACGCGCTCGTGGCGGACGACGACGCCGGCCTCGCCGACGCGCTCGTGCGCCTCGCGACCGAGGACGGCCTGCTCGACCGGATCGTCGCCCACAACCGGGACGTGCCGTCGTCGGCGGGCTGGCCGCGCGTGCTCGCCGACGTGGAGCGGGCATACGAACGGGCCGCGACGATCGCCGTGGATCGTCGGGCCCGTCCGTCCCGCTAGGGGGTCACTCCCACTCGATGGTGCCCGGGGGCTTGCTCGTCACGTCGAGCACGACGCGGTTGACCTCGGAGACCTCGTTGGTGATGCGCGTCGAGATGACGGACAGCACGTCGTAGGGCAGGCGCGTCCAGTCGGCCGTCATCGCGTCCTCGGACGAGACGGGGCGCAGCACGATCGGGTGGCCGTAGGTGCGGCCGTCGCCCTGGACGCCGACCGAGCGGACGTCGGCGAGCAGCACGACCGGGCACTGCCAGATCTCGTCGTCCAGACCCGCCTTCGTCAGCTCCTCGCGCGCGATCGCGTCGGCGGCGCGCAGCGTCTCGAGGCGGTCCGCCGTGACCTCGCCGACGATGCGGATGCCGAGCCCGGGGCCCGGGAACGGCTGGCGCGCGACGATCTCCTCGGGCACGCCGAGCTCGCGGCCGACCGCGCGGACCTCGTCCTTGAACAGGGTGCGCAGCGGCTCGACGAGCGAGAACTGCAGGTCGTCGGGCAGGCCGCCGACGTTGTGGTGGCTCTTGATGTTCGCCGCGCCCTCGCCGCCGCCGGACTCGACGACGTCCGGGTAGAGCGTGCCCTGCACGAGGAACTTCACCTCGGCCCCGTGCTCGCCCGCGTCCTCGACGATCTGGCGCGCCGCGTCCTCGAACACGCGGATGAACTCGCGGCCGATGATCTTGCGCTTCGTCTCCGGGTCGCTGTGCCCGGCGAGCGCGGTGAGGAACCGCTCCTTCTCGTCACGGATCACGAGGTTGACGCCCGTCGCCGCGACGAAGTCGCGCTCGATCTGCTCCACCTCGCCCGCGCGCATCAGCCCGTGGTCCACGTGCACGCACGTGAGCTGGTCGCCCACCGCGCGCTGCACGAGCGCCGCGGCGACGGCGGAGTCCACGCCGCCCGAGAGCGCGCAGATGACGCGCGCGTCGCCGACCTGGGCGCGGATCGCCGCGACCTGGTCCGCGATGACGTTGCCGGGCGTCCAGTCCGGGGCGAGGCCCGCGCCGTCGTACAGGAAGTGCTCCAGCACCGTCTGGCCGTGCGCGGAGTGCTTGACCTCCGGGTGCCACTGCACGCCGTAGAGGCGACGCTCGCGGTCCTCGAACGCGGCGACCGGCGAGCCCGACGACGTCGCGAGGACCTCGAAGCCCTCGGGCGCGCGGTGCACGGCGTCGCCGTGGCTCATCCACGTGGTCTGGTTCTGCGGCGTGCCGTCGAGCAGCACGCCCGCGGCGCACACCTCGACCTCGGTGCCGCCGTACTCGCGCAGGCCCGTCTGGGCGACCTCGCCGCCGAGCGCCTTCGCCATGGCCTGGAAGCCGTAGCAGATGCCCATGACGGGCACGCCGGCCTCGAACAGCGCCGGGTCGACGAACGGGGCACCCGTCGCGTACACGGACGAGGGGCCGCCCGAGAGGATGATCGCGGCCGGGTCCTTCGCGAGCATCTGCTCGACCGTGAAGGTGTGCGGCACGATCTCGGAGTAGACCTTGGCCTCGCGCACGCGGCGCGCGATGAGCTGCGCGTACTGGGCGCCGAAGTCGACGACGAGCACGGGCCGCGGGGTCGAGGCCACCTCGGCGGTGGTGGGGGTGTCGGGAGCGGTGGCGGGTGACGTCACCCGTCCAGGATAGTCGCCGTGCGGCGGGGCTCGTCCCGCGTCTCAGGCGTCGGTGCGCGCCTCGGCGCGCGCCGCGACCCGCTCGCGCAGGGCGCGGGCGGCCGCCTCCGGGTCGCTCGCCGCCGTGATCGCGCGCACCACCACGATCCGGGTCGCGCCCGCGTCGAGGACCGCGTCGAGCCGGTCCGCGTCGATCCCGCCGATCGCGAACCAGGGCGTCGCGGGCCGGGTCGCCGCGACGTCGCGCAGCAGGTCGAGGCCGACGGCGGCCCGCCCCGGCTTCGTCGGGGTCGCCCACAGCGGGCCCACGCAGAAGTAGTCCACCGCCGGGTCGGCCTCCGCCGCGGCCGCCTGCGCGGCCGAGTGCGTGGACCGGCCGAGCACGGGCCCCGCGCCCAGCAGCGCCCGCACCGCCGGGACCGGCAGGTCGCCCTGGCCCATGTGCACGACCGGCGCCCCCGTGACCGACGCCACGTCCGCCCGGTCGTTCACGGCCCACAGCGCGCCGTGCTCCGTCGCGACCCGCGCGACGACCTCCTGGAGCTCGAGCTCGCGCGCGACGTCGAGCGTCTTGTCGCGGAGCTGCACGACGTCCACCCCGCCCGCGAGCGCCGCCCGCAGGAAGTCCTCGAAGTCGCCGCGCTCCTCGCGCGCGTCCGTGCAGAGGTAGAGCCGCGCGTCGGCGAGCCGGGCGCGTGCGGCGTCCCCCGCCGACGGGGTGGGAGTGGCCGGGGTGGTGGAGGTCTCGGAGCTCACCCGCGGGAGCCTAGCCTCGGCGGGCCCACGGCAGGAGGTACTGTGGCCGACAGCACGGGAGCCCCGCACGGGGCTGAGAGGGCGTCGCCGCCGACCGTCGAACCTGATCTGGGTCATGCCAGCGAAGGGAGCGCACATGAGCCTGTCCGTCCACCCGTCCGCGGGTGGCTCCGTCGTGCCCGACGGCGCGCGTGACGTCGTCGTCGTGGGGGGCGGGATCGTGGGTCTCGCCGTCGCGTGGCGCGCGGCGCGCGCGGGCCTGACCGTCACGGTGCTCGACCCGACGCCGGGCGCGGGCGCGACGCATGCCGCCGCGGGGATGCTCGCGCCGGTGACCGAGGCCGACTTCGGGGAGGAGGCCGCCCTGCGGCTCCACCTCGCGGCCGCCGCGGCGTGGCCGGCGTTCGCCGCGGACCTGCGCGCGGCGACGGGGGCGGACGTCGGGCTGCGGACCGCCGGGACGCTCACCCTCGCCTACGACGCGGACGACCTCGCGCTGCTCCGCCGCGTCCTCGCGCTGCACGCCGCGCACGGTCTCGCGTCGCACGAGCTCACCGTCGCCGACGCGCGCCGACGCGAGCCGTACCTGGGCCCGCGCGTCGCCGGGGCGGCGTGGGCCCCCGCGGACCACGCCGTCGACCCGCGCGCGACGCACGCCGCGCTGCTCGCGGCGGTCGTCGGACGCGACACCGCGGGCGCGGGCTCGGCCGCCGGGACCCGCGTCGTCCGCGCGGCCGCGACCCGGCTCGCGCTCGATGCCGGGCGCGTGGTCGGCGTGCACGACGACGCGGGCCGGCTCCACCGCGCGGGTGCGGTCGTCGTCGCGGCGGGCTGGCAGTCGGGCGCCCTGCTCGCGGGCGTGCCGGGCGTCGTCGTGCCCACGCGCCCGGTGAAGGGTCAGACGCTGCGGCTCGACGCGGGCCCGGACCTCGCGCTCGAGCACGTCGTGCGCGGGCTCGTGCAGGGTCGGCCGGTGTACGTCGTGCCGCGCGACGCCGAGCCGACGGGGCCGCGCGCCGGGCACCGGGAGGTCGTCGTCGGGGCGACCACCGAGGAGAACCCCGACGACCGTCGCGCCACCGCCGGCGGCGTCTTCGCGCTCCTGCGGGACGCGCGCGCCCTCCTGCCGGGGATCGACGGGGCCGCGCTGGTCGAGGTGACGCCGCGGGGCCGCCCCGCGACCCCGGACAACCTCCCGCTCGTCGGGCCGACGGACGTCCCGGGGCTGCACCTCGCGACGGGGCACGGCCGCAACGGCATCCTGCTCGCCCCGCTCACGGCCGACGCCGTCGTCGCCGGGCTCGGCAGGCTCTTCGCGCTCGGCGGGACCGAGCCCGGCGACGACGTCGCGACCGCCCTCGCCACCGCCCGGACCGACCGCTTCGCCCGCACCGCCACGACACCGAGGTGAGACCCGTGACCGCACCCGCACCCACCGCGCTCGTCAACGGCGAGCCGTACCCGCTCGACGGCGACGTCGACCTGGAGCGGCTCGTCGCCGCGCTCGTCCCCGCCTACGTCGCCGACGGCACGCCGCAGGGCGTCGCGGTGGCCGTCGGGGACGCCGTCGTGCCGCGCGGCGCCTGGGCGACGACCGTCGTCGCGCCCGGGGACCGCATCGAGATCGTCACCGCCGTCCAGGGCGGCTGAGGAGGACCCATGACCACGACCGACGTCTCCCCCGCCACCGCGAGCGGGCCGACCGGCGCCGACGACCCGCTCGTCGTCGCCGGCACCCTGATCGGGTCGCGCCTCGTCATGGGCACCGGCGGGGCCGCGAACCTGCTCACGCTCGAGGACGCGCTCGTCGCGTCGGGCACCGCCCTCACGACCGTCGCGATGCGACGCGTCGCCGTCCGCGCCGGCGGGGACGCGAGCCCCGACGCGGGGATCTGGGCGCTGCTCGCCCGCCTCGGTATCCGCGCGCTGCCCAACACCGCCGGGTGCTTCTCGGTGCGGGAGGCCGTGCTCACCGCGCACCTCGCGCGCGAGGCGTGCGGTACCGAGTGGGTCAAGCTCGAGGTGATCGCCGACGACGTGACCCTCCTGCCCGACCCGGTCGGCCTCGTCGAGGCGGCGGACCAGCTCGTGCGCGACGGGTTCGTCGTGCTGCCCTACACGAACGACGACCCGATCCTCGCGCGCCGGCTGGAGGACGTCGGCTGCGCCGCCGTCATGCCCCTCGGGGCACCGATCGGCACGGGGCTCGGCATCCTCAACCCGCGCAACATCGAGGCGATCGCCGCCGCGGCCCGGGTGCCCGTGATCCTCGACGCGGGGATCGGCACGGCGTCCGACGCCGCGCTCGCGATGGAGCTCGGCTGCGACGGCGTGCTCCTCGCGACTGCCGTCACGCGCGCCGCCGACCCGGTCCGCATGGCCCGCGCGATGCGCCTCGCCGTCGAGTCGGGCCGGCTCGCCGCGGGCGCCGGGCGCATCCCCCGCCGCGAGGGCGCCCTGGCGAGCTCGTCCCCGCAGGGCCGCCTCGACCTGGCCCTCTGACGCCGTCGACCAGGCCGTCCCGGCGGGCCGAGCAGGCCATCCGGGCTCGTCCGCCGACCAGGACGCACCACGACCACCTGGTCGACGTGCAGGGGGGCGTTAGGGGGCAGGAGGTTCCAGGGCGGTGAGGAGGGCGGGGACGCCGCCGACGACGGAGCGCGCGTCGAGGCCCGCGGCGCGAGCGACGTCCGCGACGCGGGCCGACCGGCCGCCGACCGCGCACACCACGAGCACCGGGCGGTCGGCGGGCAGGTCCGCGAGCGCCGCGGCGGCACCGGGGTCCTGCGCGCCGCCGAGGAACGCGCCGCTCGGGACGAGCGTCGCCCCGGGGAGCGGGCGCACCTGCGCCTCCCAGTCCTCGCGGACGTCGAGGAGGAAGGGTGCGGCGTCGTCGGCCCGCAGCAGGGCGGCCGCGTCGGGGGCGGACACGTCGCGCGGCGCGGGCCCCGGGGCTCCGGTCGGCCCCGCCCCGGCGCCGGGCACCGCCATGGCCGGCGCCACCGGCCGGAGCCCGCAGAACGCGGCGTAGGCGTCGTCGCCCGGAAGGAGCGCGGTGACGGGCTCGCGCGTCGGGTCGGCGCGCACGGTGAGCTGGCGCCACGAGAGGTCGAGGGCGTCGTAGACGGCGAGGCGGCCCAGCAGCGTCGTGCCGGCGCCGGTGACGAGCTTGATCGCCTCGGTCGCCATGACCGAGCCGACGGTGCCGCACATCGCGCCGAACACACCGCCGGTCGCGCAGTCGGGTGCCGCGCCCGGGGGCGGCGGGACGGGGAACACGTCGCGGTAGGTGACCCCACGCGGAGTCTGCTCTCCCGACCCCACGGGATCCGGACCCGCGGCGTCCGGGTGCGGGGCGTCGTCGGGCACGGCGAAGCGGGGCGCGGCCCAGAAGACGCTGACCTGTCCCTGGAAGCGGTAGATCGAGCCCCAGACGACGGGCAGGCCGAGGACCTCGGCCGCGTCGGAGACGAGGTAGCGGGTCGGGAAGTTGTCGGCGCCGTCGAGCACGACGTCGTAGCCGCGCAGCACGTCGAGCGCGTTGTCCGCGTCGAGCCGCAGCGCGTGCTCGACGACGTGGACGTGCGGGTTGACGTCCGCGATGCTCTCGCGCGCGGAGTCGACCTTGCGGCGCCCGACGTCCGACCCGCCGTGGATGACCTGGCGCTGGAGGTTGGACGTGTCGACGGCGTCGTCGTCGACGATGCCGATCGTGCCGACGCCCGCGGCCGCGAGGTAGAGCAGCGCGGGGCTGCCGAGGCCGCCCGCGCCGACGACGAGCACGCGCGCGGCCGCGAGCCGCCGCTGGCCCTCGGTGCCGACGCCCGGCAGCGCGAGGTGGCGCGCGTAGCGCTCGAGCTCCGGCGTCGAGAGCTCGGGACCGGGCGCGACGAGGGGGGCGAGCGGCGTCGTCATGCCGCGTACTGCTCCTCCAGCGCGACGAGCTTCGCGTCGGCCTCGGCGTGCACCTTCTTCTCGAGGATGAACGACATGACCGGGACGACGCCGGCGAACACCATCGTCGCGAGGCGGCCCCAGCCCCAGCGCATCTTGGTCCACAGGTCGAGCACGGTGACGAGGTACACGACGTAGATCCAGCCATGCGCGAAGGGGATCCAGGACACGTACCGCATGATCCCGTCGACGTCGACGAACTGGCCCACGCCGTACTTGACGATCATCTCGACGCACAGGATGAGCAGCATCACACCGGTGACGATCGCGAGGACCCGGTAGCGCGCGAGCGCGCCGCGCGCCTTGCGGATCGCGGTGCGCGCGGCCTCCGCGCTGGGGGCCGCCGCGTCGGCGGGGGCGACGACGGGCGCGTCGGTGGGGGTGGCCGGGTCCTGCGTGGTCATGGGAGAGGTCCTCGTTCCGGGCGAGACGGCCGCGGCGGTCTCCGCCGCGTGCGGTGGCGTGACGCGGTCGCCGCGTTAAACCGTCGCCGCGTGTCGGACGCCGAACCTAGGGTAGAACACCGTGCGACCCCTCCCTCTCCCCGACCCGGGGACCCCCGACCTGCGCGGCCCGTCCCGCTACCTCCTCTGGATCGCCCGGCGCCAGTGGACGGTGCTCACGGTGTCCGTGCTGCTCGGCCTCGTGAACTTCGCGTGCCAGGCGTTCCAGCCGTACATGCTCGGCCGCGCGCTCGACGAGGGGCTCACCGCCGGGTTCGGTGCCGAGCTGTGGCGCTGGGCGGGCCTCCTGCTCGCGCTGGGCCTGGGCATCGTCGTCACGGGCGTGACGCAGCACCGGTTCGACATCGCGAACTGGCTGCGCTCGGCGCTCACGACGTCGCAGCTCGTGGGCGACGTCACGGCCCGCTCGGGCGACGCGATCACCGAGGAGCTCCCGACGGGCGAGGTCGTGTCCACCGTCGCGAGCGACGCGATGCGCGTCGGCCAGCTCTTCTCGATGATGGGCCAGTTCCTCGGCGCGCTCGGCGCGTACGTCGTCGTGGCGGTCATCATGCTCTCGACGTCGCTCCAACTCGGGCTCGTCGTCGTGCTGGGCCTGCCGGTCGTCGCCGCGGTGCTCGCGCTGCTCGTCAAGCCGCTCCAGCAGCGCCAGGCCGCGCAGCGCGAGGCGCAGGGCCGTCTGACGACGCTCGGGGCGGACACGGTGTCGGGCCTGCGCATCCTGCGCGGGATCGGCGGCGAGGGCGTGTTCGTGGGCCGCTACGCCCGGCAGTCGCAGAAGGTCCGCGAGGCCGGCGTGAAGGTCGCGCACACCCAGGCCACGCTCGACGCGCTCCAGGTGCTCCTGCCCGGCCTGCTCGTCGTGCTCGTCGTCTACCTCGGCGCGACGGCGGCCCTGCGCGGCGAGATCACGCCCGGGCAGCTCGTCGCGTTCTACGGGTACGCGGCGTTCCTCGGCTGGCCGCTGCAGGTCGCGACGCAGATGCTCAACATCGCGACGCGCGCCCACGTCGCCGCGCGCAAGATCGTGCGCGTCCTCGCCGTCGAGCCGGCCGCGGGCGCGAGCCCGGCCACCGCGCCCATGCCGCCCGAGGGCAGCCCCCTCGTCGACGAGACGAGCGGCCTGGTGCTCGAGCCGGGACGCGTCGTCGCGCTCGTCTCGGCGGACCCGGACGCGTCGGCGGCCGTCGCGACCCGGCTGGGCCGGTTCGACGACGCCGCGGAGGCGGCCACGCCCGTGCGGCTCGGCGGCACACCGCTCGCCGCGCTCGACAAGCACGCGCTCCGGCGCCGCGTCGTCGTCGCCGAGGCGACGCCGCAGCTCTTCTCGGGCGCGCTGCGCGACGAGCTCGACGCGCGCGGCACCGCCACGGAGGCCGAGGTGCTCGCCGCGGTGAGCACGGCCGACGCGCACGACGTGCTCGACTCCGTGCCCGACGGCCTCGCGGGCGAGCTGCCCGAGAAGGGGCGGTCGCTCTCGGGCGGCCAGCGCCAGCGCGTCGCGCTCGCCCGGGCGCTCCTCACGGACCCGGAGATCCTCGTCCTCGTCGAGCCGACGAGCGCCGTCGACGCGCACACCGAGGCGCGGATCGCCGCGAGCCTCGCGCAGGCCCGTCGCGGGCGCACGACCCTCGTCGTCACGGCGTCGCCGCTCGTGCTCGAGCACGTCGACGAGGTGCTGCTCCTCGAGGACGGCCGGGTCACGGCGCGCGGCACGCACCGCGACCTCGTCGACCGCGCCCACTCCCCCGCGACAGCACCGGACGACGACGCGGCCCGGTACCTGCGCGTCGTCGGGCGCTCGCTCGACGACACCCCCGCCCTCGCCCGCACCGCACCCGAAGGAGGCCAGGCATGAGGCTCCCCGTCGCCGACGGCCCCGCCGTCCGCGCCGCCGCCGGACGCCTGTTCGCCCGGCACCGCGGCACGTTCGTGCTCATCGCCGTCCTCCACACCCTGGCCGCGGTCGCGGGTCTCGTGGGGCCGTGGCTCCTCGGCCGGCTCGTCGACGCCGTCACCGAGGGCACCACGTCGTCGTACGTGACGACCGTCGTCGCCGTGGGCGCGGGCGCGGTCGTCGCGCAGGCCGTCCTGCGCCGGTACGCGCAGCGGCTGTCCATGGTCTTCGGCGAGACCGTGTTCGCCGAGCTCCGCGAGGACCTCGTCGAGACGGTGACGTCGCTGCCGCTGTCCACGGTCGAGCGCGCGGGCACGGGCGACCTCGTGGCGCGCACGACGAACGACGTCGACCGCATCCAGCACGCCGTGCGGTTCGGCGTGCCGCAGCTCCTCGTCGCGGTCGTCACGCTCGTGCTCACGGCGGTCGCGGCCGTCGTCGTCGCGCCGCTCGTCGCGCTCGCGCTGTTCGTGGGCGTGCCGCTGCTCGTCGTCGTGTCGCGGTGGTACCTCAAGCGCGCGTCGGCCGGCTACCAGCGCGAGGCCGCCGCCTACGCGACGCTCAACGGCACCATCACCGAGAGCGTCGAGGGCGCGCGCACGGTCGACGCGCTCGCGCTCACCGAGCGCCGCCAGGCGCGCGTGCGCGCCGACCTCACCGAGGCGTTCGAGGCGGAGCGGTACACCCTCGGGCTGCGCACCGTGCTGTTCCCGGGCATCGACCTGGCCATCGCGATCGCGCCCGTCGCGGCGCTCGTGTGGGGCGCGTGGCTGCTCTCGCAGGGCCAGACGACGCTCGGCGCCGTGGCCACGGTGACGACCTACGCGTTCCAGCTCGCCGGGCCGGTGTGGAACCTCATCTTCTGGCTCGACGAGATCCAGGTGGCCGCGGCGTCGTACGCGCGCATCGTCGGCGTCGCGCAGGTGCCCGGCGACCGCACCCCGACGGGCGACGTGCCCGACGGCGACCGCCTCGTCGCACGCGACGTCGAGTACGCCTACCGCGAGGGCCACCCCGTGCTGCACGGCGTCTCGCTCGACCTCGAGCCGGGTGAGCGGCTCGCCGTCGTCGGGCCGTCGGGCGCGGGCAAGTCGACCCTGGGCCGCATGCTCGCGGGCATCCACCCCCCGACGGCGGGGTCCGTCCGCTCCGGCGGCGTGCGGCTCGTCGACCTGCCGCTCGAGGACCTGCGGCGCGAGGTCGCGCTCGTCACGCAGGAGCACCACGTGTTCGTCGGCACGCTCGCGGACAACCTGCGCCTCGCGAAGGTCGACGCGAGCGAGGCCGAGCTGCTCGACGCGCTCGACGCCGTCGACGCGCGCGGGTGGGCCGAGTCGCTGCCCGAGGGGCTCGCCACGACCGTGGGGTCGGGCGGGCACGTGCTCACCCCGGCGCAGGCGCAGCAGCTCGCGCTCGCGCGCCTCGTGCTGCTCGACCCGCACACGCTCGTGCTCGACGAGGCGACGTCGCTCCTCGACCCCCGGGCGGCCCGCCACCTCGAGCGCTCGCTCGACGCCGTGCTGGCCGGCCGGACGGTCGTCGCGATCGCGCACCGCCTGCACACCGCGCACGACGCCGACCGCGTCGCCGTGGTCGACGGAGGCCGCATCAGCGAGATCGGCCCGCACGACGAGCTCGTCGCCGCAGGCGGCGACTACGCGCGGCTCTGGCACTCCTGGCAGCAGGAGTAGCGCCGGTCGGTGCCAAGATGGTGCCGATGCCTGGAACCACGAGCGCCACCCCGCACGACCTCCCGACCCTCCCGAGCCCCTGGCGGGCCCGGGTCCCCGGCTACGCCGACATCGACGCGCTCGTCCGGCTGCGACGCCTCGACGAGCTCCAGGGGACGGGCTCGACGCACGTCGACCCCGCCGGGATCGAGTCCGAGGTCGCGGGGCTGGCCTCCTGGACGCGGCGCCAGCTGGTCGCCGTCGGGCCCGACGACGTCCCGCGCGCCTGGGTGACCGTGCACGACCGCGCCGCCGGGCGGGCCACCGTCTGGGGCTACTTCGACCGCGACGTGGCCGAGGTCGACGCGATCGCGGACGCGTTCTACCGCTGGGCGGAGCGCACCGCGGTCGCGATGGCGCGCCTGCGCGGCGTGACGGCGACGCGCCTCGACGAGAGCCCGTTCGCCGACGACGCGCGCCAGGCGCAGTGGCTGGCCCGGGCCGGGTACGCGCGGCGGCGGAGCTGGCTGCACATGACGCGCCCCGTCGTCCCCGACGAGGCCGCGCTCGCCCCGCGCGCCGGGGTCACGGTCCGCCCGGTCGAGCGGCACGAGAACGGGATGCCCGTCGCGGCCGACCTCCAGGTCGTGCACCAGATGCTGGAGACGTCCTTCCAGGACCACTTCAACTCCTACCGCGAGAGCTTCTCGGAGTTCGTGCAGCGGCTCCGCGAGGACCCGGGCCACAGCTGGGACCACTGGTGGCTCGCGTACGTGGACACCGCCGACGGCCACCGCGTCCCCGCGGGCACGGTCGTGTGCTCGTCGATCGCCGCGGGCGAGAGCGGCGCGCCGGGCACCTACGTCGAGTACATCGGGGTGACGCGCGCCGCCCGCGGCCGCGGCGTGGCGAAGTCGCTGCTCGCGACGGTGATCGCCGACGCCGCCCGGGACGGTCGCGACCGCGTGGCGCTCGAGGTCGACGCCGACTCCCCCACCAAGGCCGACCAGCTCTACCGCTCGCTCGGCTGGGAGACGGACTACGTCACCGAGTCGTGGTTCAAGGACCTCGACCTCGACGGCTGACCGCGGGCGGCCGGGACGCACCTCCGGTCGCGGGGCCGGGCCCGGACGCGCCGGTGCCCGGCCGTCGCGGACGACGACCGGGCACCGGGTGACGCAGCGAAGGGCGACCTGACGGAGTCAGACGACCCGACGGGACGAGCGCGTCAGAAGCACGAGACGTGGATCGCCACCGACGCGTCGGTCGACGTCGCGTAGGCGGTGCCCTGGCCGTCGTAGTCGTACATCGTCACCGCCGCGCCCGCGCTGTTGCGCGCGCTGTTGGTCGTCCCGTTGACCCGGAGCGACACGTTCGTCGGCGCGCTCGCCGTGATCTTCGCGTCGCGGGTGCCGCAGTTGTACGGCGTGGTCCTGCTCGCCGCGCTCGCGCTCGCCGCCGGCGCGAGGACCAGTCCGATCGTGACCGCTGCCACCGCGAACGGTGCAAGACGCTTCTTCATGGAGTACCCCCGTGTCTCTCCGACCGCCGGGCGACGTCGACCGGCGGACCGCCCGGACGCTCTGTCCGGGCGGGATAAGACTGAGGTCCGTACATATGTCCGGCAAGCGGTGTGTCACGTGGTGAGACGGTGGTCCGTCCGCTCCCGCCCCGGGACGCGGCGCGTGCGCTCCCGATCCGCTCTCAGGAGGTCGTTCGCGGGCCGGTCGCGTCGGCGTCGGCCGGGCCGGGGAGGCCGGCGATCCCGGCGTCCTCCCCGCGCGCGCGGCGCTTGCCGCCCGCCGCCTCGTCGCGCACGAGCCGGACCCACAGCAGCACGGCGAACCCGCCGAACACCCACCACTGGAGCGCGTAGAACAGGTTCTGCAGGTTGAGCCCCGTGCCGCCCTCGATCGTCGGGCGCGGGAGCTGGGCCGGGCCGCCGTCGGCCGCCGACGGCTGCGCCGGGTCCGAGGACAGCAGCACGAGGTAGCCCGAGTACATCGGCCCGCCCCACGCGTTGACGAGCTCGCCCGTGGAGATCGCGTCGGTGCGGCCGGGGGCGGAGCCGCCCTGCCCGGCGGCCTCGGAGGCCTGGAGGTAGCCGGTGAGGCGCACGACGCCGTCCGGCGGGTCGAGCGCGGCGCTCTCCTCGGGCGACTCGACCCAGCCCCGCACGACAGGCAGGACCGGGGCGCCCGAGAGGTCGGCCCACGACGCGCCCTGGGTGCCGTCATCGGTCACGTGGAGCGGGGTGAGCACGAGGTAGCCGACACGGCCGTCGAGCGCGCGACCCTCGACGAGGAGCTGCCCCTCCGCGTCGTACTCGCCCTCGACCCAGGCCTGCCGGCCGACGAGCTCGCCGGGGAACGTGGACTGCGGCGGGAGCAGCACGCCGACGCCCTCGGGTCCGGCGGCCTCGAGCTCGGCGGCCTCGTGCTGCGCCGCGAGCTCGGCGCGCTGCTGGGCGCGGTCGAGCTGCCAGACGCCGAGCCGCGCGCACACCGCCGCGGCGACGAGGAGGAGCACGAGCAGCCCGACGACCCGGGGCTGGCGGGCGACCGCCCAGAACGAGCGGGGCGCGGTGGGCTCGGGCACGACCCCACGGTATCCGGGGCGCGGGCGGGTCCCCGCATCCGGACCGACTGGCGGGCGAACGTCACACGCCGCCCAGCGGCCCCCGGCGTCGGGGACAACGTCCTCGGCCGTGGTTCCCGGGCGCGGGACCTTGGACCTTTTGTGCCGTCGTGGGCGCAGGTCACACCGTCCGGCGCCAGGAGGAATAGTGCAGGCCCCCGGTCGATGGGGTTGTATGAAGCCGTAGTCGTTCACGGACCCTTCCCCCGCAGGAGCGTGAGATGAGCACGACCACCGTCACCGAGTCCACCGCCTGGCAGCCCACCGAGATCGCACCGCTCGACGACGACACCCTGCGTCGGGTCGACGCCTGGTGGCGCGCGGCGAACTACCTCTCGGTCGGCCAGATCTACCTCCTCGACAACCCGCTGCTGCGCACGCCGCTGGACCGCGAGGACGTCAAGCCGCGCCTCCTGGGCCACTGGGGCACCACGCCGGGCCTCAACTTCCTCTACGCGCACCTCAACCGCGCGATCGCGCAGCGCCGCCAGTCGACGATCTACGTCGCCGGCCCCGGCCACGGCGGCCCCGGCCTCGTCGCGAACGCGTACCTGGAGGGCACGTACTCCGAGACCTACTCGGACGTCACCCAGGACACCGAGGGCCTGCGCCGGCTGTTCCGCCAGTTCTCCTTCCCGGGCGGCATCCCGAGCCACGTCGCGCCGGAGACGCCCGGGTCGATCCACGAGGGCGGTGAGCTGGGCTACGCGCTCTCCCACGCGTACGGCGCGGCGTTCGACAACCCCGACCTGCTCGTCGCCGCGGTCGTCGGCGACGGCGAGGCGGAGACGGGCCCGCTCGCGACGAGCTGGCACTCGAACAAGTTCGTCAACGCACGCAACGACGGCGTCGTCCTGCCGATCCTGCACCTCAACGGCTACAAGATCGCGAACCCGACGGTGCTCGCGCGCATCAGCGACGACGAGCTGCGCGACCTCATGATCGGCTACGGCCACACGCCGTACTTCTTCACGGGCGGGTTCGACGGCGAGGACCACTTCGAGGTGCACCGCCGCTTCGCACAGCTCCTCGACGAGGTGCTCAACCACATCGCACAGATCAAGGCCGACGCCGCGGCGGGGAACGACGAGCGTCCCGCGTGGCCGATGATCGTGTTCCGCACGCCGAAGGGCTGGACGTGCCCGCCGGTCATCGACGGCAAGAAGACCGAGGACTCGTGGCGCGCGCACCAGGTGCCGCTCGCGAGCGCCCGGGACACCCCGGAGCACCTCGAGGTGCTGCGCGGCTGGCTCGAGTCCTACCGGGCCGACGAGCTGTTCGACGAGGACGGCCGCCTGGTCGACGACGTCGCGGCGCTCGCCCCCGAGGGCACGCTCCGGATGAGCGACAACCCGCACGCGAACGGCGGCCTCCTGCTCAAGGACCTGCGTCTGCCGGACTTCCGCGACTACGCCGTGGACGTCACCGGGCCGGGCAGCAGCATCGCCGAGTCGACGCGCGTCCTCGGGCAGTGGCTCACCGACGTCGTGCGGAAGAACCCGGACAACTTCCGGATCTTCGGCCCCGACGAGACGGCGTCGAACCGCCTCCAGGCCGTGTACGAGGTCACGGACAAGCAGTGGAACGCCGACTTCTTCGGGCCCGACGTCGACGAGCACCTCGCGCGCGCCGGCCGCGTCATGGAGATGCTGTCGGAGCACCAGTGCCAGGGCTGGCTGGAGGGCTACCTGCTCACCGGGCGGCACGGCCTGTTCACGAGCTACGAGGCCTTCATCCACATCGTCGACTCGATGTTCAACCAGCACGCGAAGTGGCTCAAGGTCACGAACCACATCCCGTGGCGGCGCCCGGTCGCGAGCCTCAACTACCTGCTGTCGAGCCACGTGTGGCGCCAGGACCACAACGGCTTCAGCCACCAGGACCCGGGCTTCATCGACCACGTCGTGAACAAGAAGGCCGAGATCGTCCGCGTCTACCTGCCGCCGGACGCGAACACGCTGCTCTCGACGTACGACCACTGCCTGCGCTCGCGCCAGTACGTGAACGTCGTCGTGGCGGGCAAGCAGCCCGCGCCGCAGTTCCTGTCGATGGACCAGGCGATCGCGCACTGCTCGCGCGGCCTCGGCATCTGGGACTGGGCCGGCACCGAGGTCGAGGGCGAGGACCCGGACGTCGTGCTCGGCGCCGCGGGCGACGTGCCCACGCTCGAGGTGCTCGCCGCGGCGGACATCCTGCGCCGGCGCATCCCCGACCTCAAGGTCCGGGTCGTCAACGTCGTGGACCTCATGCGGCTCCAGGACGAGAAGGAGCACCCGCACGGCCTGTCGGACAAGGACTTCGACACGCTCTTCACGACGGACCGGCCGGTCATCTTCAACTACCACGGCTACCCGTGGCTCATCCACCGCCTCACGTACCGCCGCACGAACCACGCGAACATCCACGTGCGCGGCTACAAGGAGGAGGGCACCACCACCACCCCGTTCGACATGGCCATGCTCAACGACATCGACCGCTACCACCTGGTGATCGACGTCATCGACCGTGTGCCGTCCCTGCGCTCGACCTACGCGGGCCTGCGCCAGGAGATGGTCGACGCGCGGCTGGCGGCCCGCCAGTACACCCGCGAGCACGGGGAGGACATCCCCGAGGTGCGCGACTGGGTGTGGCCGGACGTCGGCGAGACGGCGACCGAGGAGGGTGGCCCGCAGTACAACGGCGCGAGCGCCGCCGTGCAGGACACCGGAGGAGACAACGAGTGAGCGACACCGCTCGCAGCATCTACATCACCTCGCCCGAGGGCGAGACGGGCAAGTCCACGATCGCGCTGGGGGTCCTCGACCTGCTGGTCCGCAAGGTCCAGCGGGTCGGGGTCTTCCGGCCGGTCACCCGGGCCGCCGGCCCGGACGTGCAGGACTACGTGCTCGAGCTGCTGCTCGCGCACGACGGCGTGGACGTCACCGCCGAGCAGGCGATCGGCGTCACGTACGAGGACGTCCACGCCGACCAGGAGGCCGCGCTCTCGCGGATCGTGGCCCGGTACCACGAGGTCGCGAGCCAGTGCGACTTCGTGGTCGTCGTGGGCACGGACTACACCGACGTCGCCGGGCCGACCGAGCTGTCGTTCAACGCGCGCGTCGCGGCGAACCTCGGCGCGCCGGTCCTCCTCGTCGTCTCCGGCAAGGGCCGCACGCCCGACGCCGTGGGCAACCTCATCGAGGTGAGCGTCGCCGAGCTGCGCTCGCAGCACGCGCAGCCCATCGGCGTCGTCGCGAACCGCGTGCAGCCGGACGACCTCGACGCGGTGCGCGCGCTGCTCGGGTCGCTGGGACCGGACGGCGAGCCGCTCGCGGGCGGGGCGTCGTCGGGCCCGACGGCGCAGCCCGCCCCGGGCACGCGGCTGCCGGGCTGGGCGGTGCCCGAGGACCCGTTCCTCGACGCGCCGACCGTGCGGATCCTCATGGAGGCCGTGGGCGGGACGCTCGCGTTCGGCGAGGAGGAGCTCCTCGCGCGCGAGGCGACCGACCTGCTCGTCGGTGCGATGTCGTTCGAGCACCTGCTCGACCGGCTCACCGACGGCGCCGTCGTCATCACGCCCGGCGACCGGGTGGACATCCTCATCGGGCTGCTCGCGGCCCACTCGGCGTCGGGCTTCCCGTCGCTCGCGGGCGTCATCCTCAACGGCGGTTTCTTCCCGCCCGAGTCGACGGCGCGCCTCGTCGCGGACCTCGACCCGAGCCTGCCGATCATCCGCACCGACCTCGGGACGTTCCGCTCGGCGAGCGCCGCCGCGAGCGCCCGGGGCCGCGTGACCAAGGAGTCGCAGCGCAAGGTCGACACGGCGCTCGCGCTGTTCGAGCAGAGCGTCGACGGCGCGGCGCTCCTCGCGGGGCTCGACGTGCCCCGGCCCGAGGTCGTCACGCCGCTGATGTTCGAGTACGAGCTGCTGTCGCGCGCCCGCGCGGACCGCAAGCACGTCGTGCTGCCCGAGGGCGACGACGACCGCATCCTGCGCGCCGCGTCCACGCTGCTCGGCCGCCAGGTCGCGGAGCTGACGATCCTCGGCGAGGAGCAGAAGGTCCGCGCCCGCGCGGCGGAGCTCGGCCTCGACATCGACGCCGCGCACGTCGTCAGCCCGCACGACCCGGAGCTCGTCGAGCGGTTCGCCGCGGAGTACCAGCGGCTGCGCGCGCACAAGGGCATGACGCTCGAGGAGGCGCGCGAGCGCGTCCAGGACGTGTCCTACTTCGGCACGATGATGGTCCACCTCGGGCTCGCGGACGGCATGGTGTCGGGTGCGAAGCACACGACGGCGCACACCATCAAGCCGTCGTTCGAGATCATCAAGACCCAGCCGGGCGTGTCCGTCGTCTCGTCCGTGTTCCTCATGTGCCTGCAGGACCGTGTGCTCGTCTACGGCGACTGCGCGGTCATCCCCGACCCGACGGCCGAGCAGCTCGCGGACATCGCGATCTCCTCGGCGGCGACGGCGCAGCAGTTCGGCGTCGACCAGCGGGTCGCGATGCTGTCGTACTCGACCGGCGAGTCCGGCTCGGGGGCCGACGTGGACAAGGTGCGCCGGGGCACCGCGCTCGTGCGCGAGCGGCGCCCCGACCTGTTCGTCGAGGGCCCGATCCAGTACGACGCGGCCGTGGACGCGTCCGTCGCGGCGTCGAAGATGCCAGGCTCGGACGTCGCGGGGCGCGCGACCGTGTTCATCTTCCCGGACCTCAACACGGGCAACAACACCTACAAGGCGGTCCAGCGCTCGGCGGGCGCCGTCGCGGTGGGCCCGGTCCTCCAGGGCCTCAACAAGCCGGTGAACGACCTCTCGCGCGGCGCGCTCGTGCAGGACATCGTCAACACCGTCGCGATCACCGCGATCCAGGCGCAGGCCCCGGCCGACGCCGTCGACCCCACCTCTGACTCCCAGGGAGCCACGTCATGACGATCCTGCCCGAGGGCGAGCGCCCCAACCCCTACAGCGCGTACGGCGCGCACGGGTCCGTGCTCGTCATGAACTCGGGGTCGTCCTCGCTCAAGTACCAGCTCGTCAACCCCGTCGGCGGCGAGGCGATCGCCGCGGGCACGATCGAGCGCATCGGCGAGGAGTCCGGGATCATCAAGCACCGGTTCGCCGGGAACACGACGACGCGCGAGGAGCCCGTCGCGGACCACGGGCACGCGCTGCGCATCGCGCTGAGCATGTTCGACGAGGTCGGCCCGACCCTCTCGGACGCCGACGTGTACGCGGTGGGGCACCGCGTCGTGCAGGGCGGCTCGCTGTTCGCCGACCCGGTCCTCGTCGACGACGGCGTGCTCGAGCGTATCCGCTCGCTGTCCCCGCTCGCGCCGCTGCACAACCCGGCGAACGTCAAGGGCATCGAGGTCGCGCGGTCGCTGCTCGGCGACGTGCCGCACGTCGCGGTGTTCGACACCGCGTTCTTCCAGCGGCTGCCGCAGCACGTCGCGACGTACGCCCTGGACGCCGAGGTCGCCGAGAAGTACGCGATCCGCCGCTACGGCGCCCACGGCACGAGCCACCAGTACGTGTCCGGGAAGGTCGCGCGCGTCCTCGGGCGCCGGATCGAGGGTCTCAACACGATCGTCCTGCACCTCGGCAACGGCGCCTCGGCGTCGGCCGTCAAGGGCGGCGTGCCGGTCGAGACCTCGATGGGCCTGACCCCGCTCGAGGGCCTCGTCATGGGCACGCGCACGGGCGACATCGACCCTGCGGTCGTGTTCCACCTCGCGCGCAACGCGGGCATGAGCATCGACGAGATCGACGACCTGTTCAACAAGCGCTCGGGCGTCAAGGGGCTGTCCGGCGTGAACGACTTCCGCGAGCTGCACCGGCTCATGGAGGCCGGCCACGAGGGTGCCCGCCTCGCGTTCGACGTCTACATCCACCGGCTGCGCAAGTACGTCGGCGCGTACGCCGCCGTGCTCGGCCGCGTGGACGTCGTCGCCTTCACCGCAGGCGTCGGCGAGCACGACGCCGAGGTGCGCGCCGCCGTCGTCGAGGGGCTCGAGCCGCTCGGCCTCGCCGTCGACCCGGACCGCAACGCCGTCGACTCCGGCGAGCCGCGCGTCATCTCGCCGGACTGGACGAGCACGCTCGTCATGGTGGTCCCGACGATGGAGGAGCTCGCCATCGCGCGCCAGTCGGTCGAGGTCGTCGAGGCGGCCTCGCGCGCCGGCTGATCCCCGCACGCCCGGGCTCCTCCGGGTGACACCTACGCGGCTCAGGCCGCTCCCCGGCCGGTGAGCCGACGCCCGCGCGTCGGCTCGCCGGTCGGTGGCATGCTCGGGCGGTGACCGTTCTCATCGACCCGCCCGCGTGGCCCGCCCACGGGACGCTGTTCAGCCATCTCGTGTCCGACGCGTCGCTCGCGGAGCTGCACGCGTTCGCGGCGTCGATCGGCGTGAGCCCGCGGGCGTTCGACCTCGACCACTACGACGTCGCCGCCGAGCGGTACGACGTCGCGGTCGCCGCGGGCGCGGTGCCCGTCGGGGGTCGCGAGCTCGCGCGGCGCCTCGGCGCCTCCGGCCTGCGCGTCCCCGGCCGGGCGCGGCGCGCGGCGAAGGCCGACGCGCTCCTCGCGCGCTGGGCCGCGCTCCTCCCGGGCGCGCGCGACGTCGGCGTCGAGCTCGTCGAGCGCTGGCACGAGCCGCACCGCGTCTACCACGGGCCCGAGCACCTCGTGCACGCGCTCGACTCCCTCGCGCTCCTGGAAGGACGCCCGCCCGGCGTGCCCGACGCCGCCCGGCCACCCGCCCGCGCAGGTACCGCCGCCGCGTCGGGCAGCACGGCGTCGGGCGGAACGTCCGGCGGCGCGGTGTCGGGCGGCGCGGTGTCGGGCGGCGCGCCGAGCGGCGCGCTGTTGGGCGGCGCACCGAGCGGCGCGGCGTCGGTCACGGGCGTGATGCCGGCGGTGACGCAGCTCGCGCTGTGGTTCCACGACGCGGTGCACGACGGCGAGGCGGGCCGCGACGAGGAGCGGTCGGCCGAGCTCGCGGACGCCCGGCTGGCGGGCCACCTCGGTGCCCGCGAGGTCGAGGAGGTCGTGCGGCTCGTGCTCGTGACGACCGACCACGCCCCGGCGCCGGGCGACGGGCCCGGGGCGCTCGTCTCGGACGCCGACCTCGCCGTCCTCGGGTCCGCGCCGGACCGGTACGCGCGCTACGCCCGCCAGGTGCGCGCCGAGTACGCCCACGTGCCCGACGACGCCTTCCGCACCGGGCGGGCCGCCGTCCTGCGCGCGCTGCTCGGAGGCGGCACGCTGTTCCGCACCCCGCAGGCCGCCGCGCTCTGGGAGGACCGCGCCCGCGCCAACCTCACCGCCGAGCTCACGACCCTCACCTCCCCCACCTGACCTGACCCTCGCTCCCTCCCCCGCCCCCGGCCCCGGCCCCGGCCCCGGCCCCACCCCCACCCGCCGAACAGGCGGTCTTGGTCCGTCCCGGACGGCGGACGGACCAGGACCACCTGCTCGGCCGGCCAGGAGCGCCTGGTCGACGCGGCGGCGACGTTAGGGTCGGGACGTGACCGACGATCCGGCGTCGCCGCCCACCACCACGCCGTCAGCAGCAGCCCCGACAGCACCGTCGTCCGACAGGTCCTCGTCGGGGCGTCCGCGCCGGTCCCGACGGCGGCGCCTGACCCTCGGGACGGCCGCCGGGCTCGTGGTGCTCGTCCTGGCGCCGTTCGTCGTGGTGCAGGCCGTGGGGCGCTCGCACGTCGCCGACCCCGCGCACGTGCCGCCGAGCGACGCGATCGTCGTGCCGGGTGCGGGGCTGCGGCCGGACGGGACGCCGTCCACGTACCTGCGCCGTCGGCTCGACGCGGCGGCCGAGCTCTACGACCGGGGCGTCGCGCCCGTCGTGCTCGTGAGCGGCGACGCGCACGACGACTACGACGAGCCCGGCTCGATGCGCGCATGGCTGCTGGGCCGCGGCGTGCCCGACGACGCGATCCTGCTCGACCGCGAGGGCTTCGACACCCACGCGACGTGCACGCGCGCGGCGTCGGAGTTCGGCGTCGGCACGGCGGTGGTCGTCACGCAGGGGTACCACCTGCCGCGCACGCTGTTCTCGTGCCGCGTCGCGGGTCTCGACGCCGTGGGGGTCGGCGTGAGCGCGGCGAGCGTGGAGCCGTGGAAGGTCGTGCTCTACCGCGCCCGCGAGGTTCCCGCGGCGACGAAGGCCGTGCTCGACGCCGTGCTCCGCTGAGCGGGCTCCGTCAGGGCAGCCGCAGGCGGCGCATGACGTCGAGCGCCGACGTGAGGACCTTGCTCGGCAGCTCCCCGCCGAGCTGGTAGAGCGTGTCGAGCGTGAGGCCCTGGTTCGCGCCGCGCTGCACGGAGATCGTCTGCGCCTCGGTGAGCGCCTCGATCCCCTCGCGCCCGTGGCGGCGCCCGAGGCCCGACGCCTTGAACCCGCCCATCGGCGCCCCGACGGAGCCCCACGTCGCGGAGTAGCCGTCGTTGACGTTGACCGTCCCGGCCTCGACGCGCGCCGCGATCCGGCGGCCCCGGGCGGCGTCGCGCGTCCACACGCTCGCGTTGAGCCCGTACTCGGTGTCGTTCATGACCTCGACGGCCTCGTCGTCGCTCGCGACCCTGCGCACGGAGACGACCGGGCCGAACGTCTCCTCGCGCGCGCACGCCGCGTCGTCGGGCACGTCGTCGAGGACGGTGGGCGCGTAGAACCACGGGCCGATGTCCGCCCGGTGCACGCCGCCCGCGAGGACGCGCGCGCCGCGCGCGATGGCGTCCTCGACGTGGGCGACCACGCGGTCGAGCTGCGCCTGCGACGTGAGCGACCCCATGTCCGCCGAGTAGTCGAGCCCGGCGCCGAGACGCATCTCACGCACGAGGGGCACGAACTCGTCGAGGAACGCGTCCGCCACGTCCTCGTGCAGCACGAGCCGCTCGATCGACACGCAGAGCTGGCCGGAGTTGGAGAAGCACGCGCGCACGGCGCCACGCGCGGCGGCGCGCACGTCGGCGTCGGCCGCGACGTAGAGCGGGTTCTTGCCGCCCAGCTCGAGCGTCGCGCCGATGAGGCGCTCCCCCGCCCGCGCCGCGACCTTGCGGCCGGTGGCCGTCGAGCCCGTGAACGCGATGTGGTCCACGTGGTCGGTCACCGCAGCGCCGACGTCTCCCCCGCCCGCGACGACGAGGAACAGGTCGGCGGGCAGCCCCGCCTCCTCGAGCAGCTCGGAACCCCACAGCGCGGTGAGCGTCGTCTGCGGGTCCGGCTTGAGCACGACGGCGTTCCCCGCCACGAGCGCGGGCACGGCCTCGGCGAACGCGAGCGTCAGCGGGTAGTTCCACGGCGCGATGACGCCGACCACGCCCACAGGACGACGGTGCACGCGCGTGCCGGTGAGCACGGGCAGCATCCCCGGCGCCCGCCGGTCGGCGAGGTAGAGCGGGCCGCGCTGGGCGTAGTGGCGCGTGAGGATCGCGACGTCCGCGACCTCCTCGAACGCGCTGCGCCGCGACTTGCCGGACTCCATCTGGATGAGGTCGAGGCCGTCCGACTGGCGCGCGAGCACGAGCTCGCCGAAGCGCCGCAGCACCGCCGCGCGCTCGCGCACCGAGCGGGCTGCCCAGGCCGGCTGCGCGGCCCGCGCGCGTGCCACGGCACGGGCGACGTCCTCGACGGACGAGACGGGGACCGCGGCGAGCGGGGCTCCCGTGGACGGCAGGACGGAGCGGTGCATGCCCGCCTCGTTGCTCGTGACGACGCGCTGCGCGAGGGGGGCCACGACCTCCGGCTCGAGGACGTAGGTCGCGGCCGGGTTCTCGGGGTCGATCAGGCCGTCCAGCGCGGCGCCGTCGCCGCGCCCGGAGCCGGGTGTGCCGGATGAGCTCGTCATGGGGACAGGCTACGTCGTGGCGCTGACAGCGCGTCGACGGGCTGCTCCCACGTGGTGAGCACGGGCCGGAAGCCCTGCCGCGCCCAGAAAGGCGCGGACAGCGGGTTGAGCACGCCGTGGTGCAGTACGACGACGGCGCCCGGCCCCGCCTGCTCGTGCACGCGCGCGAGCGCCGCGTCGACGAGGGCCCCGCCGACCCCGGTCCCGCGCGCGCCGCCCCTAACGTGCAGCAGGACGAGGTAGGCGACCGGCCCCGCCGTGACGGTCCCGGCCACGGCCCCGGAGCGCTCCGGCGGCTCGACCGCGACGACGCCCACGACCTCACCACTCCGCTCCCCCGGCCCCTGGTGGCGCGCCACGAGGACCGTGGTGCGCGGGTTCTCGACGGCGGCGGCGACCTGGGCGGCGAGGTGCTCGGCCGCGAGCGGCCGGACGCGGGCCGCGCCCACGAGCTCGTCGTACGCGAGCTCGGCGCGCTGGTGCTCGACGACGGCGGCCACGTCGTCCGGGCCGGCGTCGGCCAGCACGATCCCGGGGAGGTCGGTGCGGGGCCGGGCAGGCCGGGTGCCGCGGCGCGCGGCGAGGTGCACGGTCGGGCGCAGGCCGCTCGCCGCGAGGGCGCCCACGGCCTCGACGTCGCGGCTCGGCCACAGGAGCGCCAGGCCGTGGTCGCGGGGTGCGGGGCCCCGCTCGGGCAGCCCGTCGCCCGCCGGTGCGCTGCCCGGGTCGCGCGCGACGCGCGCCGTCCAGGCCGCGACGAGCGCGCGGACCGCGCCGCCCACGTCCGGTCCCGCCGCGCGCGCCCGCAGCCGGTGCTCGCGCAGCGCGCGGAACCCTGCCGCCGCGGAGCCGGGTCCGACGTCCCCGACGCCGAGGAGCCCCGCGGCCCGGGAGCCGTCCGGGAGCCGCACGGCGAGGAGACGCTCGTCGCCCGCGGTGGCACCGAGAGCGGGGACCGCCACGAGCGGGTCGAGCGCGGCGACGCGCGCGCGGTGCTCGGTCTCGAGGGCGGCGAGCTCGTCGTCGTCCGGCCGCCACGCGGCGGGGGTCATCGTCGGGCGTCGCGGGCGTCCGGGGCTCCGAGCGGGCGGCCGAGCACGACGCACTCCTGGTCCGCGTACCCCAGGCGCTCGTAGAAGCCGCGCACCACGTCGTTCGTGGAGCGCACCATGAGGCGCACGGCCCGCGCACCCTGCGCGGCGAGCCACGCCTCCGCCGCGACGACCGTCGCACGGCCCGCGCCGCGCCCCTGGACGCGCGGGTCGACTGCCACGTAGTAGAGCCAGCCACGGTGCCCGTCCACGCCGGCCATCGCCGTCGCGACGAGCTCCCCGGCCGCGACCCCGGGCGCCTCGGGAGCACCGCCCGGGGCCACCGTGGGCAGGTCGCGCGTCGCGCGACCCACGAGCACCGTCGAGGTCTCGCCCAGGCGGGCGTCGGCGAGGTCGCGGTACGGGTCGTTCCAGGGCCGGGTGAGCCCGCACTCCCGCCACAGCGCGACCACCGCCTCGACGTCGGCGTCCTCGACCTCGGTGAAGACCAGGTCGGTGGAGGCCTCCGTCGAGACCGCGTCCGCGACGTCAGTCTCCGGGCGGCCCGCGCCCGCGGCGGGCACGGAGCCGTTGCCGCCCGGCGCGCCGTCGCCGGCGTGCGTCAGGCGCGGACCGTCGGCGATGCGTCCGGCCACGGCGGGCTCAGCGGGGCTGGTACGGAGAGACGACGACCTCGACGCGCTGGAACTCCTTGAGGTCCGAGTACCCGGTCGTCGCCATGGCCCGGCGGAGCGCGCCGACGAGGTTGAGCGTGCCGTCCGCCTGGCGGCCCGGCCCGAAGAGGATCTCCTCGAGGGTGCCGGCCGTGCCGACGCGCACGCGCTCGCCGCGCGGGAGCTGGGCGTGGTGGGCCTCCGAGCCCCAGTGCCAGCCCTTGCCCGGTGCCTCCTCGGCCCGCGCGAGCGCCGCGCCGAGCATCACCGCGTCGGCGCCGCACGCGACCGCCTTGACGAGGTCACCCGAGCGGCCGACGCCGCCGTCCGCGATGACGTGCACGTAGCGGCCGCCCGACTCGTCGAGGTAGTCGCGGCGCGCGGCCGCGACGTCCGCGACCGCGGTCGCCATGGGCGCGTGGATGCCGAGCGAGACGCGCGTGGTGTGGGCGGCGCCGCCGCCGAAGCCGACGAGGACGCCCGCGGCGCCCGTGCGCATGAGGTGCAGCGCCGCGGTGTACGTGGACGCGCCGCCCACGACGACCGGGACGTCGAGCTCGTAGATGAAGCGCTTGAGGTTGAGCGGCTCCGCGACGCCGGAGACGTGCTCGGCGGAGACCGTCGTGCCGCGGATGACGAACAGGTCGACGCCCGCGTCGACCACCGTCTGGTAGTGCTCCTGGGTGCGCTGCGGCGACAGGGCCGCGGCGACGGTGACGCCCGCCGCGCGGATCTCCTTGAGGCGCTGCGTGATGAGGTCGGCCTTGATGGGCTCGGCGTAGATCTCCTGCATGCGGCGCGTCGCCTCGAGCGGCTCGAGCCCGGCGATCTCCTCGAGGAGCGCGGTCGGGTCGTCGTAGCGCGTCCACAGGCCCTCGAGGTCGAGGACGCCGAGGCCGCCGTGGTTGCCGAGCGCGACGGCGGTCGCCGGGCTCATGACCGAGTCCATGGGTGCCGCGAGGATCGGCAGGTCGAAGTGGTAGGCGTCGATCTGCCACCCGACCGACACCTCCTCCGGGTCGCGCGTGCGCCGCGAGGGCACGACGGCGACGTCGTCGAAGGAGAACGCGCGCCGACCGCGCTTGCCACGTCCGATCTCGATCTCGTTGCTCACCGGGTCAGCCTACCGGCGGGCCGTGCCCGTCACCTGCACCGACCACCGTGTGGGTGGGCGCTGGCAGGGTGACGCTCGTCGCCGGGACGTCCGGCGACGACGGGAGCGCCGGGCGCCCCGGGGCCCCGACCGGACGGCAGAGGTGGACCGTGACGACGACGCCCTGGACGGCGGGACCGCTGCTCGGTCTCGACACCGAGACCACGGGCCTCGACGTCGACGTCGACCGCGTCGTCACCGCCGCGCTCGTGCTCCGCGAGCCGGGCGCCACGCACGTCCGTACGTGGCTCCTGGACCCGGGCGTCGAGATCCCGGCGGAGGCCACGGGGATCCACGGCATCACGACCGCGCACGCCACGGCGCACGGGTCGGCCCCCGCCGTCGCGCTCGACGAGATCGCGACGCTCGTCGTCGACGCCCAGCGCGACGGCGTCCCCCTCGTCGCCTACAACGCCGCGTTCGACCTCGCGATCCTCGACACCGAGCTCGTGCGGCACGGCCTGCCGACGCTCGCTGCGCGCCTCGGGCGGCCCGTGCGGCCGGTGCTCGACCCGCTCGTGCTCGACCGGGCGTGGGACCCGGCCCGCGAGGGCAAGCGCCGGCTCGTCGACCTGTGCGCGCGCTACGAGGTGCTCGACGTCGGGCCCCTGCACACGGCGGACGGGGACGTGCTCGCGACGCTCGACCTGCTCGACGCGCTCGCCCGCGCGTACCCGGACCTGGCCGGGCTCGGGCCGGTCGCGCTGCACGACCTGCAGGTCGTCGCGCACCGGCGGTGGGTCGACGCCCTGGACCCGGACCGCGACCAGCCCTACGTCGGCGCCGGCGCGGACGGGCGCTGGCCGGGCTGACCCGGGCACACGCCCGCGGCGCCAGCTGCGGGTATATCTCATGATGCGGGTGAAGGTCCTGTGGTGAAGGCATGGTGGCGGGCCTGAGGACACCCGTCGCCGCGTCGATATCTCATCCATGAGTTATCGTCGCTCTCATGACAGCGATCGACGACGCACCTCTCACGCAGGTCGGCGCGCTCATCCGCGGCGCCCGCCAGAACCGGGGTCTCACCCAGACCCAGCTCGCGGAGCGGCTCGGCACGAGCCAGAGCGCCGTGCACCGCATCGAGCAGGGCTCGCAGAACCTCAGCCTGGAGATGCTCAACCGCATCGGGCTCGCGCTCGACTCCGAGATCATCAGCCTCGGCGGCCCCAAGCACGCGCACCTGCGCGTCCAGGGCGGCCACACCCTCTCCGGCCGCATCGAGGTGAACTCCTCCAAGAACGGCGCGGTCGCGCTGCTGTGCGCCTCGCTCCTCAACCGCGGCCGCACCACCCTGCGCGGCGTGGCCCGCATCGTCGAGGTCGACCGCATCGTCGACGTGCTGCGCTCCATCGGCGTGCGGGCCACGTGGACGACGGGCGGCAGGGACCTCGAGATCGTCGTGCCGGAGCGCCTCGACCTGGCCGCGATCGACGTGGACGCCGCGCGCCGCACGCGCTCGATCATCATGTTCCTCGGGCCGCTGCTCGGGCTGCGGGACACCTTCGAGCTCCCGTACGCGGGCGGCTGCGACCTCGGGACCCGCACCGTCGAGCCGCACATGATCGCCCTGCGGCCCTTCGGCCTGGCCGTCACCGCGACGGGCGGGAACTACCACGCGACCGTCGCCCCGGCGTCGGGCACGGACCTGTCGGTCGTGCTCACCGAGCGCGGCGACACCGTCACCGAGAACGCGCTCATGGCCGCGGCCCGCCGCGACGGCGTGACGACGATCCGCAACGCCAGCTCCAACTACATGGTGCAGGACCTCTGCTTCTACCTCGAGCTGCTCGGCGTGCAGGTGGAGGGCATCGGCACGACGACCCTGCGCGTGCACGGCCGCACCGACATCGACGTGGACGTGGAGTACGCCGTCTCGGAGGACCCGGTCGAGGCGATGAGCCTGCTCACGGCGGGCATCGTCACGGGCTCGGAGATCACCGTGGCCCGCGTCCCGATCGAGTTCATGGAGATCGAGCTCGCGACGCTCGCCGAGATGGGCCTGCGGTACACGCAGAGCGCCGAGTACGTGGCGCGCAACGGCCGTTCGCGCCTGGTCGACGTCACGGTGCACCCCAGCGAGCTGCACGCGCCGATCGACAAGATCCACCCCATGCCGTTCCCCGGCCTCAACATCGACAACCTGCCGTTCTTCGCGGTCATCGCCGCGAACGCGCAGGGCACGACGCTCATCCACGACTGGGTCTACGAGGGCCGCGCGATCCACCTCACCGACCTCACGCGGCTCGGCGCCGACGTGCGGCTCCTGGACGCCCACCGGCTCCAGGTGACGGGCCCGACGCGCTGGTCGGGCGCCGAGGTGAGCTGCCCGCCCGCCCTGCGCCCCGCCGTCGTCATCCTGCTCGCGATGCTCGCCGCGAAGGGCACCTCCGTCCTGCGCGGCGTCGACATCATCGCGCGCGGCTACGAGGGCCTCACCGAGCGCCTGCGCGAGCTCGGCGCGAACATCGAGACGTTCCGCGACTGACCCCTCGCCGCCCTCGGCGTCGTCAGCTCCCTCGGGACCGCGCCGGCACGACCACGACGGGCCGCCCTCCTGCGGGAGGGCGGCCCGTCGTCGTCACTTCGGGTAGACGGCGTCGACCTCCACCTCGACGAGCCAGCCGTCGACCGGCAGGTTCTCGATCTCGAGCGCGAAGCGCGACGGCCGGGCCGCGTTGACCACCATGGGCGCCGTCCGGGCCGAGCCGAGCTGGACCTCGAGCGTCGCGCCGGTCGCGAGGTTCGTGTTCGCGAAGAACTGGCGGTAGGCGCGGTTCCAGCCGGCAAAGTCCATCTTCTCCTGGCCGGCGGGGTTCTGGAGGAACACCCGCATGGAGACGACGTCGTCGTAGGAGAGCCCGGCCCGCTCGAGGTTCTCCCCGATCCGCATGAGGACGTTGATGCCCTGCGCCTCCGTGATCGTCACGCCGGCCGGCAGGACGCCGCCGGGGAAGACGTCGGTCGGGACGTAGCGCTGCTCGGCCGTCGCGCCGGGCGTCGTGTTCATCGCGGCGGGACCGAGGCCGGACGACTTGTACCAGGCGACGTTCTTCCCGATCGCGACGCCGTCGGCGATGGACGGGGTGTCGCCGGTGACGAAGGAGTGGGCCTCGGTGGGCCTCGGCTCGAAGAGCTTCCCGGCGGCGACGGCGGTGCCGGGGACGGCGACGGCGGCGGTGAGGGCGACGGCGACGACGACCTTGGTGCGGTTCTTCATGCAGGCCTCCCAGGGGACGACGGGCGCCACCCTGGCGCCCGGGCTCCGGCCGGTCGCGAGGACCGCCGGGGCCGCGACGCTAGCCAGCCTCCGTTTCCGCGCCGTGACGGCGACGTGTCGGGTCGTCGCCGGTCCCGCCGCGTGCCCGACGCTGCGGCGCGCCGCCCCGCGGGCGTCGCCGAGGGCCGCGACACGAGACGTTTACGAGAGCCGCGAACCGTTGACCGACGCGAAACGCGCCGGACCCGTGCTCGCGACGACACGTCCCTAGCGTCGGGCCCGGTGCTGACGGCGGCACCCGGCATCGTGGGCCGGGCTCGCCGCCCGTCAGGCCGTGGACGAGAGGGCTCCAGCCACATGGTCACTGACGAGAAGACGACCGGCGTCTCGCGCCGCAACTTCCTCCAGGCCGTCGGGGTCGGCTCCAGCGCCGGCGTGATGTTCGCGACGATGGGCGCGGTGGGCCTCGCCCCGACGGCCGCCGCCCAGCCGCGGAACGAGTCGTGGACACCGCCGCGGGGCAGCGACTTCAGCCTCACCGGCCGCTCCGCGAAGAAGGTCGTCGTCGTCGGCGCCGGGCCGGCGGGCCTCGCCACGGCGTACGAGCTGCAGAAGGCCGGCTACCGCGTCACGGTCCTCGAGGCGCGGCACCGCGTCGGCGGCCGGACGCTGACGATACGCGGCGGCGACGCGGAGACGGACGTCAACGGCGTCACGCAGAAGGCGCGGTTCGCCGACGGCGTCTACATGAACGCGGGCGCGGGGCGCATCGCCCAGTGGATGGTCACCATGGACTACCTGCGCGAGCTCGGCGTCCCCTACGAGGTGTTCACCAACGCCAACGCGGACGCCTACCTCTACAACGAGCGCTCCGGCGCGACCCCCGGCAACCCGGTCCGGTACCGCACCGCGAAGGCCGACGTGTTCGGCTACACGTCCGAGCTGCTCAGCTATGCGACCGACCAGGGCGCGCTGGACCAGAAGCTCACCGCCGCGGACAAGGAGAACCTGCGCGCGTTCCTCCGGTCGTGGGGCTCGCTCCAGGCCGACGGGAGCTACCGGGGCGGGAACAACCGCGGGTACGCGGTCTACCCGTCCGCGTGGAACGAGCACGGCACGCCGCTGCCCGGCCCGGGCTCGGTGTCGGAGGTGCTCGCCTCGAAGGTCGGGCAGTACTTCCCGTTCGAGATCAACTGGGAGCAGTCGATGCTCATGTTCCAGCCCAAGGGCGGCATGGACACGACCTACGACTACTTCGTCAGGGCGATCGGCAAGCAGAACGTCCAGCTCAGCTCGCCCGTCACCGCGGTGAAGAACACGCCGCGCGGCGTCTCGGTCACGTACACCGCCCACAACGGCAAGGCGCGGCAGATCGACGCCGACTTCGCCGTCGTCTCGGCGCCCGCGGGGCTCATGCGCCGCTGGGACACCAACTGGGGGCCCGACGTCGACGCCGCGCTCGGCGAGTTCGCCGTCGGGTCGCCCGCGGGCAAGATCGGGCTGCAGTACCGGTCGCGGTTCTGGGAGGACGACCACCGGATCTACGGCGGCATCACCGAGACCGACATGGACCTCGCCCACGTCTGGTACCCGTCCTACGGCTACGGGGAGCGCCGGGGGCTCGTCGTGGGCTACTACAACACCGGCGCGAACGCGCGCGCCTACGCGGACATGACGCCGCGGCAGCGGGAGATGCGCGCCGTCGAGCAGGGCGTGAAGATCCACGGCGAGAAGTACCGGACGGAGCTCGAGAGCTCGTTCTCCATCGCGTGGCACAAGGTGCCCTACATCGAGGGCGCGTGGGCGTACCCGAACACGCAGTCGTCCCGGTTCAAGCTCCTGCAGCAGGGCGCCGGGAACGTGTACTTCGCGGGCGACTGGATGTCCGAGATCTCGGCCTGGCAGCACGGGGCGTTCTGGGCCGCGCGCTACGCCGTCCAGGCGCTGCACGCGCGCGTCATGGCGTCGTGACCGCCGACCGCACGCAGCGCTGACGGGACGACGACGGCCCGGCGCCACCCCGTGAGGATGGTGCCGGGCCGTCGGTCGTGGTGCTGCGCGCTCAGAAGCCCGTGTAGTTGGGGGCCTCGACCGTCATCTGCACGTCGTGCGGGTGGCTCTCCTTGAGCGACGCCGACGTGATGCGGATGAAGCGCCCCTTCTCCTGGAGCTCCGGCACGGTGCGGGCACCGACGTAGAACATCGTCTGGTGCAGGCCGCCGACGAGCTGGTGCGCCACGGTGCCGAGCGACCCCTTGTAGGGCACCTGACCCTCGACGCCCTCGGGGACGATCATGTCGTCGCTCGTGACCTCGGCCTGGAAGTAGCGGTCCTTCGAGTACGACTTCTTGCCGCGCGAGGACATGGCGCCCATGGAACCCATGCCGCGGTACGCCTTGTACTGCTTGCCCTTGACGAGGATCGTCTCGCCCGGGGACTCCTCGGTGCCCGCGAGCATCGAGCCGAGCATCACCGTCTCCGCGCCCGCGACGATCGCCTTCCCGATCTCGCCCGAGTGGCGCATGCCGCCGTCGGCGATGACCGGGACCCCGGCCGGGCGCGCGGCGAGCGACGCCTCGTAGACGGCTGTCACCTGCGGGACGCCGACGCCCGTGACGATGCGCGTGGTGCAGATCGAGCCCGGCCCGACGCCCACCTTGACCGCGTCCGCGCCGGCGTCGACGAACGCCTGCGCGCCCTCGCGCGTCGCGACGTTGCCGCCGATCACCTGGACGTCGCGCGTCGCCGGGTCGGACTTGAGGCGCGCGACCATCTCGATGAGCATCCGAACGTTGCCGTGCGCCGTGTCCGCGACCAGCACGTCGACGCCCGCGTCGATGAGCGTCGTGGCGCGCTGCCACGCGTCGCCGAAGTAGCCGATCGCGGCGCCGACGAGCAGGCGGCCCTGGCCGTCCTTCGACGCGTTGGGGAACTGCTCCGACTTGACGAAGTCCTTGACCGTGATGAGCCCGGTGAGGCGGCCGTCCGCGTCGACGAGCGGCAGGCGCTCGAGCTTGTGCTTGCGCAGGAGCGCGGTCGCCTCCTCGCGGGAGATGCCCGCCGGGCCCGTGATGAGCGGCTGGGGCGTCATGACCTCGTCGACCTTCGTCGTCGCCCACTCGGCGACGGGCGTGAAGCGCAGGTCGCGGTTGGTCACCATGCCGATGAGGCGGCGCTCGGCGTCGAGGACCGGGAAGCCGGAGATCCGGTACTCGCCCGCGGTCTTGTCGAGCTCCTCGAGCGTCGCGTCGGGGCCGATGGTCACCGGGTTGTCGATGATGCCCGTCTGCGTGCGCTTCACCAGGTCCACCTGGAGCGCCTGGTCCTCGATCGAGAGGTTGCGGTGCAGCACGCCGATGCCGCCCTGGCGCGCCATCGCGATGGCCATGCGCGACTCGGTGACGGTGTCCATGGCCGCCGAGACGAGCGGCACGCGGATCGAGATCTCACGCGTCAGGCGCGTCGTGGTGTCGATGTCCGACGGCGCCAGGTCCGAGTAGCCGGGCTGCAGCAGGACGTCGTCGTAGGTGAGACCCAGGAATCCGAAGGGGTCACGGTCGGGGACGGCGGCGGGGACGGGCGAGGCGGTCACACCAGGATTCTACGCCGGGGGCCCTCGCCGTATTCCCGCCCGGTCCCCCGCCCGCCCGCGCCTGGAAGGCACGGACGGGCGGGAGGCACGTGGACGCGTGGGCGCGCGCCGCGCCCGTCCGACCGGTCCCCGGACGGCTCAGCGCACGACGGCGAGGAGCTCGTGCAGGAGGCCCGTGAAGCTGCGCACCCGGTGGACGGTCGCGGCGAGCGGGAGCTCCTCCGCGGCCTGGTCGCTCGGGAGACCGACGAAGAACGGCAGGCTCGGGTTCGCGTCGTGCGCGGCGTGCACGATGCCCAGGTCGGGGCGCGCCTGCGTGGTCACCATGGCGACGGCGGACGGCCGCACCATCGTCACGATCTCGAGCGTGCGGTGCACGTTCGCGGGGCCGGTGACGATGCGCGCCATCGCGCCGTGCGAGGCGAGCGACGCGGCGAGCGCGTGCGCGGCCAGCGGGAGCGGCTCGTCGGGCGCCGCGAACACGAGCACGATCCGCCGCATGCGGCTCGGGTGGTTCCGGGGCGGTCCCCCGGCGGCCACGATCGCGTCCTCGCTCGCCTGCGTGTACTCGCGCAGCGCGACGAGCGTCGCGTTGGCGAGCACGACCTCGGGCACCTCGCCCGGGCCGGCGAGCACGGTGCGCTCGGCCAGCCGCTCGAGCGCGGGCTCGACGAGGTCGGACCACCACGCGGCCGGGTCGCCGCCCGTCGGGATGCGCAGCAGCCGGTCGCACGCGCGCTGGTCGTAGGCGATCGCGGCGTCGACGACGTCGGAGACGCGCGTGGGCCGCGGTCCCTCCCGGACGCCGAGAGGACGGGGGCCGGCGCCCCGTGCGGGCTCGCCCCCCGGGACGGCGCGCAGGAACGGGCGCGACGGCGGCGGCTCGGGCGCCTCGTCCTCGGCCTCGGGCTCGTCGGCGTCGAGGTCGCCCGCGCCGTCGCCGCCGCGGTCGTCGAAGGAGATCGCGCCACGGTTCGCGGCGAGCTCCTCCTCGTCCGCGGCGAGCGCGGCGCGGGCCGCGTCGGCGGGCGCGACGCCGTCGAGCGTGAGGCGGCGCATCACGACGAGGCGAGCGACGTCGTCGTCGGTGTAGCGCCGGTGGGAGCCGGCCCGGTGCTGCGAGGGGCCGAGGCCGTAGCGACGGTCCCAGGTGCGCAGGGTCGCGGGCGCGACGCCGAGCCGGCGCGCGACGGCGGCGACGGCGAGGCCGGGAGACGAGGTCATGCTCGGTCGGGCTCCCTCGGGGTCGGGGGCGGACCGGACTGAGGTCATGGATCGATTCTGCCGAGCGGGCACCCGTCTCGCCACCTCGTAGAGGTCACAGTCGTGCACCCTTCGCGCCAGACCGGTGGCGTATTTGTTCGCTGCACGCGCAAACGCGCCGGGCGCCCCGGATCGCGTCAGCGCGCCCGGAGCGGCCGACGCGGTTGACCCCCCTCGCACCGCTCCACGAGCGGTTCAACCTGCTCGTTCACTTTTTCCTCACAGGGGACTTGAACAAGTCTTGCAACGCTTGTAGGTTGTTCGGCATGGCAGAGATCTCGAGGCTCCCCGGGCCCGTCATGGAGCTGTGGGAATGGCAGTACCAGGGTTCGTGCCGCGACGCGGACGACACGTTGTTCTTCCACCCCGAGGGTGAGCGCGGCTCGACGCGACGACGGCGAGCGGAGGCCGCGAAGGCGATCTGCCACTCGTGCCCCGTGATGATGCAGTGCCGCGAGCAGTCGCTCCGCGTGCGCGAGCCGTACGGGGTGTGGGGCGGCCTGAGCGAGGACGAGCGCGCCGCCATCCTCGCGGGCGGCGCCCGCCGCACCGGCTGACGCACCCCTCCCTCCGAGCACCGTCCTCGGTGCCTCCGCGCCGCCAGCAGACCTGCACGGCCCCGGTCCGACGTCGTACCGGGCGCACGTGCGCACGACCCGTGGGACCACCGGTGGGGCGACCGGCCACGGAACGCAGCAGGGCCCCGCGACCGTCGGTCGCGGGGCCCTGCTGCTGAACCGGGTCGGCGTCAGCCGACCACCACGGCGAGGATGTCGCGCGCGGACAGGACGAGGTAGTCCTCGCCGCCGTACTTGACCTCGGTGCCGCCGTACTTGCTGTAGATGACCTTGTCGCCGACGGTCACGTCGAGCGGGACGCGGTTGCCGTTGTCGTCGACACGGCCCGGACCGACGGCCAGGACCTCGCCCTCCTGGGGCTTCTCCTTGGCGGTGTCCGGGATGACCAGGCCGGATGCGGTCGTGGTCTCGGCCTCGAGGGCCTTCACGACGATCCGGTCCTCGAGCGGCTTGATGGGGACCGACACGTCGGACCTCCCCTTTCGCGGTGAGAACTGCAACGGATGGGTCGAGCGCACCGGCTGGCCGTCGTCGCGGGTGCCGGACAGCCTGGTCGCACGTGGTGCCGCCTCCGCGAGCGGTGGCGGCACGTCTCAAATCTAGGTCCCGGTTAGCACTCGGTCAAGGCGAGTGCCAACGTCCGCCCTGCGGACGACCGGGCTCCGGCTGCGCGTGGTCCCCGGCCCCCGTGGAAGGATCGACGCCATGGACGCCGCCACGCTCACCAAGCTGCTCAGCCCCGAGGGCTGGGCCCTGCTCGGCGCGCTCCCGCCGTACGACGAGCAGCAGGCGCTCGTGCTCGCGGCAGGGCTGCGCGCGAAGGGCGTCGACCCGGACCTGGCCGCCGCGGCCCTCACCCAGTCCCGGCTGCGCGCCGCGGCGCACGGCAAGCTCGGCGCGTTCGCCGACGGCATGCTCTTCACGCAGGCGGGGCTGGAGCAGGCGAGCCGGCTCGTCGTCGCGGCCCTGCACGCCCGGCGGTACCAGGAGGCGGGGATCCGGCGCGTCGCGGACCTCACGAGCGGGATCGGCGTCGACGCGCTCGCGTTCGCCGCCGCGGAGCTCGAGGTGCTCGCGACCGACGTCGACGAGCTCACCGCGGCGATCGCGACCGTCAATCTGCGCCACTTCCCCGAGGCCGAGGTGCGCCACGGCGACGGGCTCGCGCTCGACCTGGAGGGCGAGCGTATCGAGGGCGTGTACGCCGACCCGGCACGCCGCACCCGCGCCGGCACGCGCGTGTTCGACCCGAAGGCCTACGCCCCGCCGCTCGACGCGGTGTGGGCGCTGCGCGAGCGTGTGCCCGCGGTCGGGATCAAGGTGGGCCCGGGCATCCCGCACGCCGGCCTGCCCGAGGACGCCGAGACCGAGTGGGTGTCGGTCGACGGGGACGTCGTGGAGGCCGGGCTCTGGTTCGGCCCGCTGGCGCCCGAGGGACCGGGCCGGTCGGCGCTCGTCCTGTCGTCGTGGACCGGGCCCGACGGGACCGCGCGCACCACCACGCGCCGGATCGCCCACCGCCCGGGCGACGCAGACGTGGTGCCCGAGGTGGGCGCCGTCGGGCAGTACCTCTACGAGCCCGACGGCGCCGTGATCCGGGCGGGGCTCGTCGCGCACGCCGCGCGCGGGCTGGGCGGCCGCCTGCTCGACCGGACCATCGCGTACGTGACGACCGACTCCCCCGCGCCGCTCGACGCGACGGGGCTCGCGGACGGGCTCGCGCGCGGCTACCGCGTGCTCGACACCATGCCGTTCGGCCTCAAGCGGCTGCGCTCCTACCTGCGCGAGCGCGGCGTCGGGCGTCTGACGATCAAGAAGCGGGGCACGGCCGTCACGCCGGAGCAGCTCCGCCGACAGCTCGCCCTCACGGGCGACGCGACCGCGACGATCGTCCTCACGCGCGTCGGCGGCTCCCAGCAGGTGCTCGTCGTCGAGCCGCTCTCCGCTCCCCCGGCCGCCGCCGGGCAGGACGGGCACCGGTGAGCGCCCTGCCGCGCCGCACGGCGATCCCCTTCGCCCGCTCGGAGCGCTCGACCGTCGGGCTCGAGTGGGAGCTCGCGCTCGTCGACGCCGACTCCGGCGACCTGCGGCAGGTCGCGCAGACCGTGCTCGACGCCGTGCGCCCGGCCGACGGCGGCCCGCACCCGTCGATCAAGCAGGAGCTCCTGCTCAACACGGTCGAGGTCGTGAGCGGCGTGTGCCGCACGGTGGGCGAGGCCGGCCGCGACCTGCAGCGCTCGGTCGAGGAGCTGCGCGCCGTGACGGACCCGCTGCGCGTCGAGCTCATGAGCGCGGGCACGCACCCGTTCGCGCGCTGGGCGCAGCAGAAGGTCACCGACAAGCAGCGCTACACCACGCTCATCGACCGCACCCAGTGGTGGGGGCGGCAGATGCTCATCTACGGCGTGCACGTGCACGTCGGCATCGAGGACCGCGCCAAGGTGCTGCCGATCCAGCGCGCGATGCTCACGACGTTCGCCCACCTCCAGTCGCTCTCGGCGAGCTCGCCGTTCTGGGGCGGCAAGGACACCGGCTACGCGTCGAACCGCGCGCTCATGTTCCAGCAGCTGCCGACCGCGGGCCTGCCGTTCCAGTTCGGGACGTGGGAGGAGCTCGAGGGCTACGTCGCCGACATGCTGCACACCGGCGTCATCGACGCGTTCGACGAGGTCCGGTGGGACCTGCGGCCCGCGCCGCAGTTCGGCACGCTCGAGACACGCATCTGCGACGGCGTCACGAACATCTCCGAGCTCCTGGCGCTGGCCGCCCTCACGCACTGCCTCGTCGAGCACTTCTCGACGATGCTCGACGAGGGGCGCGAGCTGCCGAGCATCCCGCCGTGGTACGCGCAGGAGAACAAGTGGCGCTCGGCGCGCTACGGCATGGACGCGATCATCATCCTCGACCGCGAGGGCAACGAGGAGCTCGTGACCGACGCCGTGGGGCGGCTGCTCGTCGAGCTCGAGCCCGTCGCGGCGCGCCTCGGCTGCCTCGACGAGCTCGACGGCGTGCGCACCATCGTGCGGCGCGGCGCGTCCTACCAGCGGCAGCGCGCGGTGGCGCGGCGCCACGGGGGCGAGCTGGACGCCGTCGTGCGCTCGCTCGTCGCCGAGATGCGGGCCGGCCGGCCCCTGTGACCCGGCCGGGCCGTCACACGTGCGTGACGGTGAGCGGCATCGACGAGTCGACGCCGATGTCCAGGCTCGACGGCGCGACGCCCGCCCGCACGACGGCCGAGCCGAGCGCGGCGATCATCGCCCCGTTGTCGGTGCAGTAGCGGATCGGCGGGATGCGCAGCTCGATGCCCGCCTCCGCGCAGCGCTCCGCGGCCATGTCGCGCAGCTGGGAGTTCGCGCTGAACCCGCCGCCGACGACGAGCGTCGAGACGCCGTGCCGCTCGCACGCGGCGATGGTCTTCGCGGTGAGCACGTCGGCGACGGACTCCGCGAAGGAGGCGGCGACGTCGTGCACGGGGATCTCCTCCCCCGCGTCCTGGCGGGCCTCGACCCAGCGCGCGACGGCCGTCTTGAGGCCCGAGAACGAGAAGTCGTACGCGTGCTTCTCCTGGTCCTTGCGCGCGGTGAGGCCCCGCGGGAACCGGATCGCCGTGGGGTCGCCCTCGCGCGCGAGGCGGTCGATGTGCGGGCCGCCGGGGTACGGCAGGCCGAGCAGGCGCCCGACCTTGTCGAACGCCTCGCCCGCGGCGTCGTCGAGCGTCGAGCCGAGCTCGGTGACGGCCGTCGCGACGTCGTCCACGAGCAGGAGCGAGCTGTGCCCGCCGGACACGACGAGCGCCATGACGCGCTCGGGGAACGCGCCGTGCACGAGCTCGTCGACGGCCGCGTGGCCGATGACGTGGTTCACGCCGTAGAGCGGCTTGCCGAGCGCGAGCGCGAGGGCCTTCGCGGCCGAGGCGCCGATCGTCAGCGGGCCGACGAGGCCCGGCCCGGCGGTGACGGCGATCGCGTCGACCTCGGAGAGGTCGACGTCGGCCGTGCCGAGCGTGCGCTCGAGCGTGGGGATCATCGCCTCGAGGTGGGCGCGCGACGCGACCTCGGGGATGATCCCGCCGTAGCGCGCGTGCTCGTCCATGGAGCTCGCGACCGTGTCGACGAGCAGCTCGCGACCGCGGACGAGCGCCACGCCCGTCTCGTCGCAGGACGTCTCGATGCCGAGCACCAGGGGCTCGCCGGAGCTCGCGGGAGCAGTGGGGACCATGGCCTCCAGGGTAGTCGCGCGCGGGGGCCGGACCGTCCGTGTCGCGCACGTCACACCGTCTGCTCGGAAGATGATCAAGGGTTCAACTGTTTGTCCCAGTCATGAGCACCGACACCCTCATCGAGTCCTCTGCCTCGCCGAGCGAGCAGGCCGACCAGCTCGCGATCGACGCGCAGGCCGCGGACCGCCTGTTCCGCGCGGCGCACACCACGCACGCGTTCTCGGACGAGCCCGTCAGCGACGCGCAGATCCAGGCCGCCTGGGACCTCGTCCGCTGGGCGCCCACCGCGATGAACACCCTCCCGCTGCGGCTGCTCGTCGTGCGCACGCCCGAGGCGAAGCAGCGCCTCGGCGCGCACATGGCGGACTTCAACCGCGACAAGACGCTCGCCGCGCCCGTGACGATCGTCGCCGCCGCCGACCCGTCGTTCCACCAGCACCTCGGCACGCTCGCGCCGTTCCGCGAGGGCATCGCCGAGCAGCTCGACCCGCAGGCCGACCTGCGCGAGGGCATGGCCCGCACCAACGCCCTCATCCAGATCGGCTACCTCATCGTCGGGCTGCGCGCCGCGGGCCTGTCCGTCGGCCCTATGACGGGCTTCGACGCCGCCGGGATCGACGCCGAGTTCTTCGGCGAGTCGGGCTGGCGCACGCTCGTCGCGATCAACGTGGGCTACCCGGCCGACGAGGGCGCGCACTTCCCGCGCCAGGCGCGCCTCGACTTCCACCAGGTCGCCGAGGTCCTCTGAGCCCGTCCCGCACCGTCCGAGCCGAGGCGGCACCCCACCGGGGTGCCGCCTCGTCGCGTCCGGGGGCTGCGCGCGCTCCGCGGTGCGGGAGACGCGGCGTGCGTCAGGTCGCGACGGGGCGGTCGGGGTCGTTCGACCACTGCGACCACGACCCCGCGTAGAGCGCCGCGTCGACGCCGAGCGTCGCGAGCGCGGCGACCTCGTGCGCGGCGGTGACGCCCGAGCCGCAGTACACCCCGACCGGGCGCGACGCCGGCTCCTCCCCGGCGGCGCCCTCGGTCGTGCTCCCGGGCTGCGCGGCCACCCCGAGCGCGACGAAGCGCGCGCGGAGCGCGTCCGGGTCGAGGAACGTCCCGTCGGCGGCGAGGTTGCCCGTCGTCGGGGCGCTCACCGCGCCCGGGACGTGACCGGCCCGCGGGTCGACGGGCTCGACCTCCCCGCGGTACCGCTCGCCCGCGCGCGCGTCGAGCAGCACGCCCGACGCCGCGAGCCGGGCCGCGCCGTCGGCGTCGAGCACCGGCATCCCGCCCGGGGAGACGACGACGTCGCCCGGCTCGGGCCGCACGTCGCCCTCCTCGGTCGGGTACCCCGCCGCGCGCCACGCGGGCAGGCCGCCGTCGAGGAGGCGGACGTCGTCGTGGCCCGCCCACCGCAGCAGCCACCAGGCGCGCGCGGCCGACGTGCCGCCCACGGCGTCGTACACGACGACGCCCCGGTCGGCGCGGACGCCCCAGCGCCGGGCCGCCGCCTGGAGGCCGCCCGGCTCCGGCAGCGGGTGGCGGCCGGCGGCGGGCGACGGCGGCGCCGCGAGCTCGGTCTCCAGGTCCACGTACACCGCGCCCGGCACGTGCGCGGCGCGGTGCTGCTCGCGCCCGTCGGTGACGCCCAGCGCCCACCGCACGTCGAGCACGACGGGCGGGCGGTCGCCCGCGAGCGCCGCGGCGAGGCCGCGCGCGTCGACGAGCACCCGGTCGCGCCGCGCGAGGTCGTTCGTCACGCGACCACGTCGGCGGACGCCGTCCCGTAGTCCGGCTCGTCGCGCGGCGGCGGGGGGCCCAGCTCGAGCCGCATCGTGTACGCGTCCACGTCCTCGGGCTGGTAGTACCGCTTGCGGATGCCGAGCTGCTCGAACCCGTGCTTCGCGTAGAGGGCGAGCGCCGGGTCGTTGTCGACGCGCACCTCGAGCAGGACGGCGCTCGCCCCGAGCTCGCGCGACCGCTCGACCAGCGCCTCCAGGAGCACCGAGCCCACGCCCTGGTGCTGGAACGCCGGGTCGACGCCGATGGTCATGACCTGGGTGACGTCGCCGTCGAACCACAGGCCCGCGTACCCGACGAGCGGCTGGGGCCCCGCGGCGTAGAGCCGTACGGGCTCGGCGGCGACGTACCACCGCCCGAACCCGGCGAGCTCGTCGGCGAGCATCCCGTAGGTCCACGCGCCGCGCCCGAACAGCTCGCGCTCGAGCTCGACGACGCGGTCGAGGTCCGCGGCCTTGAGGGGCCGCAGCCGGATCTCGTACGACCGCGTGCTCATCGCGACCGCTCCGGCGACGCGTCGCTCACGCGCTTGCGCGCCGCGGCCTCCTGGACGTCGGGGCGGCGCAGGTACAGCGGCTCGGTCGGCTGCTCGAGCCCGGCCGCCCGGCGCGCGATCGCGAGGCGCGCGAGCACGGCGGCGTCGGGGACCTGCGGGGCGTCCTGCGCGACGTCGAGCGCGTCGGGGTAGAGCTCGGCGCCCTCCCCGACCACGACGGCGCCCGCGGCGTGCGTCGCGACGTCGGCGGCGGGGCCGACGTCGGGCCCCGCGACGGTCTCGAGCACGGGGACCGCGTGCGGCCCCTCGTGCGCGACGACGCGGTACCGCGCCCAGTAGACCTCGCGACGGCGGGCGTCGGTCGCGACGAGGAGCTCGTCGTCGGGCGCGAGGCCGAGGTCGCTCACGGCCTGCGCGGCGACGGCGTCGAGGCTCGGGACGCCCAGCACGGGCACGCCGAGCGCGAAGCCCAGGGCACGGGCCGTGACGAGCCCGACCCGCAGGCCGGTGAACGGCGCCGGGCCCGTCCCGACGGCGACCGCCGTGAGGTCGCGGCGGTCGACGCCGGCCTCGGCGAGCGCCGCCTCGACGAGCGGGGCGAGCGCCTCGGCGTGCCGGCGACGCTCGGGCGCGTCGCGGCGGGCGAGACGAGCGCCGTCGTCGGAGACGACGGCGACGGTGACGGAGGCGGAGGTGTCGAGCGCGAGAACAGCCACGGCTCCAGCCTACGGCCGGGAACGGGGCCGTCCTCGTCGCCGGGCGCTACCGGGTGAGTACGGCGACGTCGAGACCGGCCCAGCGTGCCCCCACGCCGCGCACGGTCACGCGCCGCTCCCCCGCCTCGGGGGCGTCGTCGTCCGAGCCCTGCTCCGCGCCGACCCCGCCGCGCGGGCGCTCGAGCACGATCTCCAGGCGGTCGCCCGCGAGCGCCTCGACGAGGCCGCTGCCCCACTCGACGACCGTCACCGACTCGTCCAGGCTCGAGTCGAGGTCGAGCGCGTCGACCTCGTCGAGCGACCCGAGGCGGTACGCGTCCACGTGCACCAGGGCCGGTCCCCCGACGACGGACGGGTGCTCGCGCGCGACGATGAACGTCGGGGACGCGACCTGGCCGCGCACGCCGAGCCCCGCCCCGATCCCCTGCGTGAGCGTCGTCTTCCCCGCCCCGAGGTCGCCCGTGAGGATCACCAGGTCCCCCGCGCGCAGCACCGCGGCGAGGGCGCGGCCGAACGCGCGGGTCGCCTCGGCGTCGGGCAGCACGACGACGCCGCCCGGCGCGTCGTCGGACGCAGTCCCCCCGGCGGCGGGCGCCGGGGTCGAGTGGTTCGGGTCGTCGCTCACGCGCGGACCGTCCTTTCCGTGCTGTCGTGCGGGCTCGGGTCGCGCGCCAGGAGCGCCCGCGCGCCGTCGTCGAGCACGTGCGTCCCCACGTGCTCGCGCGGCACGCGCGCACCGAGGCGCGTCGTGATCTCGTAGCTGATGGTGCCCGCGGCCTGCGCCCAGTCCTCGGCCGTGGGGACCCCGCCGCGCGCCACGCCGTCGCCCGCGCCGAACAGCGTGACGACGTCGCCCGCGCGCTCGGTCGCGTCCGGGCCGAGGTCGAGCACGAGCTGGTCCATGCAGACCCGGCCCGCGACGCGCACGACGCGCCCGCCGGGCTCTCCCGGACGGGCGCCGACGAGCACCGGCCCGCCCGGCGCACCCGCGGGCCCGCCGCCCGACGCGTGGCGTGGGATCCCGTCGCCGTAGCCGAGCGGCACGACGCCGAGCGTCGTGTCCTGCGGCGTCGTGTAGTGGTGCGAGTAGGAGACGCCGTGACCGCCGGGCACGCGCTTGACCGTCGCGAGGCGCGCCTCGAGCGTCATCGCGGGGCGCAGGCCGAACCGCGTCGGCGGCCCGAGCTGCGGCACGGGCGTCATCCCGTACGCGGCCAGGCCCGGTCGCACGAGGTCGTAGTGCGTGCGGGGGGCGGTGAGCGTCGCGGCGGAGTTCGCGAGGTGGCGCAGCTCCGGCACGACGCCCGCCCGCGCGGCCTCGCGCACGGCCTCGTCGAAGACGTCGGCCTGCGCGACGACGGTCGGGTGGCCGGGCTCGTCCGCGAACGCCAGGTGCGACCACATGCCGACGACGCGCACGGCACCCTCCGCCTCGGCGCGCGCCACGGCGTCGAGCACGTCCGGCAGGTCCGCCGGCATGATCCCGTTGCGGCCCAGGCCCGTGTCGACCGCGAGGTGCACCCGCGCGGTCCGGCCCGCGGCCCGCGCCGCCGCGACCACCTCGTCCACGGCCCAGCGCGCGGCGAGCGACACGTCGACGTCCGCCTCCACGAGGTCGCGCAGCGGCGCGCCCGGCGGGTAGAGCCACGTGAGCACGCGCGCCCGGTCCGGGCCGACGCCCGCCGCCCGCAGCGCGAGCGCCTCGCCCGGCTGCGCCGTCCCGAGCCACGTCGCACCGCCCGCGAGCGCCCCGAGCGCGCTCGCGAGGAGCCCGTGCCCGTACGCGTCCGCCTTGACCACGGCCATCACCTGGGACGACGGCGCGAGGTCCGCGAGCGCGCGCACGTTGTCACGGACCGCCGCCAGGTCGACGACGGCGCGGGCCGGGTAGGCACGGGGGTCCGGGCCGTCGGAGCCGCTCGCGCGGGACGTCGGGGCGGGGCCCGCGAGGGAGCCCGCCCGCGCGCCGGTCGGGACGGTGCCGGGGGTGCCGGCGGGTGTGCCGGGGGGTGTGCCGGGAGAGGTCGTGCGCTGGGTGTCGCTCACGGTCGTCGATTCTCTCACCCGCGCGTCACCACGCGGAGAGCGCGCGGTCCGTCGCGAAGCGGCGCTCGCGGCCCGTGAACGGGTCCGTGAACGCGAGCGACCGCGACACGAGCTGGAGCGGGCGCGAGTAGTCCTCGGGCGAGACGTCGTACGGCTCGGGGTAGAAGTTGTCGTGCACGATCGGCACGCCGAGCCGCGCCATGTGCAGGCGGAGCTGGTGCGTCCTGCCGCTGTGCGGCTCGAGCCGGTACCGCGCGAGCCCGCGCGCCGGGTCGGTCTCGACGACGTCGACGCGGCTCTCCGCGTTGGGCTCGCCGTCCACCTCCTCGGCCCGCATGACGCCGCGGCGCTTGACGATACGGCTGCGCACGGTCGCGGGGAGGTCGAGCGACGGGTCCCACGGCGCGACCGCCTCGTACGTCTTGCGCACCTCGCGCCGCGCGAAGAGCTCCTGGTAGGCCCCGCGCACCTGCGGGCGCAGCGTGAGCAGCAGGACGCCCGCGGTCACGCGGTCGAGGCGGTGCGCCGGACTGAGCTCGGGCAGGTCGAGGTCGCGGCGCAGCCGCACCAGCACCGACCGCGCGACGTACGCCCCGCGCGGGATGGTCGCGAGGAAGTGCGGCTTGTCGACGACCAGCAGGTCCCGGTCGCGGTGCAGCACGCGGACCTCGAACGGCACGTCCGGCTCGACGGGCGGGTCGCGGTAGAGGAACACGAACCCGCGCGGCTCGTACGGCGTGCGTGCGTCCACCGGGCGCCCGCGGCCGTCGACGACCTCCCCCGCCGCGACCTTCTCCGCGAGGCGCGCGGCGTCGTCGGGGAAGCGGTGGCGCACGTAGTCGAGGGTGCGCGGGTACCGCGCGACGCTCTCGGCGTCGTGCGGCAGCACGAGGCGCGTCGGGTTGAGGCCGTCGCGCACGGGGAGGGGGACCACGCCCTCCACGGTACCGGCGGCGTCCCCGCGGTCGGTGCGGGTCGCGCGTGGGTGCGGTGGGGTGCGCGGCGGCGCGGTCGGCACGCGGGCGCAACCGGCGCGGTCGGCGCGTGGTGCGGCACGCCGTGGGCGCGGTCAGCGCGCGGCGAGCAGCTCCGCGACGACGCCCGGGACCGCGTCCGCGACGTCGAGCGCCGCGACGGGACCGCCCGGGTTCGCGCGCTCGGCGGCGAGACCGTGCACGACGGCGGCCGCCGCAGCAAGCCGCGCGGCGAGGCCCGGCTCCCGCATGACGCGCTCCGCGTGCGCCGCGAGCAGCGTGCCGAGGATGCCGGCGAGGACGTCGCCCGCCCCGGCGGTCGCGAGCCACGCAGGCGCGTCCGCCTGCGACCACGCGCCCTCCGGCCCGACGACGACCGTCGCCGACCCCTTGAGCAGCACCGTCGCGCCGGTGGCGTCGTGCGCGCGGCGCGCCCAGCGCAGCGGCTCGGCCTCGACGTCGGTCCGCGCCACGTCGTCGCCGCGCGCCCGCAGGAGCGTCGCGAGCTCCCCGGCGTGCGGGGTCAGCACGACCGACGGCGGGCAGCGCTCGGGCAGCAGGGACAGAGCGCCCGCGTCGACGACCGCGGGCACGCGCTCCGGCGTCGCGCCGGTGGTCGTCGCGTCGGTGGTCGTGGCGTCGGTGGTCGTCGCGTCGGTCGCCGTCGCGGCGGCGAGCGCGGTCCGCACGCGCTCGTGCTGGCCGCCGTCGTCGACCGGGTTGTCGCCCGGGCCGGGGACCGCCGGGACGCCCGGGCCCAGCACCCAGGACTGGACGCGGCCCGCGGCGGGCACCACCTCGGGGCGGGCCGCGAGGACGGCGCGCGTGGCGTCGTCGGGCCCGCCGTAGCGCACCATGCCCGGACCCGTGCGGACGGCCGCGGTCGTGACGAGCACCGCTGCGCCCGGGAAGGTCGGCGTGCCCGCCACGACGCCGACGACGCCGCGCGTGTACTTGTGGTCGGTCGCGCCGGGCACGGACCAGAGGGCCGCGACGTCCGCCGGCTCGAGCCGACGCACGACCGGTGTCGTCTTCCCCCGGTCCGGGGCGGGCGCGTCAGGGCCGGCGACGCCGGGGCCCGGTGCGCCGAGGCCGGGTGCGTCAGGGACGGGTGCGTCAGGGACGGGTGCGCCGAGGCGCAGCCCGATGTCGACGACCGCGCCGTGCCCCGCGAGGTGCGTCGCGGGCGGCAGGAGCAGCCCCGGCTTGGCGGCGCCGAACGTCACCGTGCGGTCGGCGCGCAGCACCGGGCCCGGCACCGTGCCGTCGTCGACGCCGATGCCGCTCGGCGCGTCCACCGCGACGACCCACGGCCGACCGGGGCCGTCGGGACCGTGCGCGGGGCCGCCGTCGAGCACCGCGGCCAGGCGCTCCACGAGGTCCGCCGCGACCCCGCGCAGCGCCCCGCGGGCGCCGATCCCGACGAGGCCGTCGAGCACGACGTCAGCGCGCGCCGCTTGGCCAGCGACCCGGTCGGCGACGTGCGGGTCGAGGTGGTCGCGGTGGCGGTCGTCGTGACCGTCGCCGTGCGCCGCGCTGTCCGGGCTGCCCACGAGCACCTCGACGCGCCCGCCCGCGTCCCGGAGCGCCGCGAGACCGCCGGCATGCGCGTGCTCGCCCGTGAGCACCGCCAGCACCTCGACGCCGCGGCGCGCGAGGTACGCGCCCGCGTACAGCGTGTCCCCGCCGTTGTTGCCCGAGCCGACGAGCAGGACCGCCCGGGCGCCGGTGACGCGCCCGTCGCGACGGCCGCCGTCGGGCAGGGCGACCGACCGGCGTCGGGCGAGGTCGCGCGCGACGACGGTGGCGAGCGCGAACGACGCCCGCTCCATGAGCGGGACGCCCGCGACGAGCAGGGGCTCCTCGGCGGCGCGGACGTCGGCGACGGACCAGGCTTCGATCATGACCTCATCCTGCCCACCGGGCGCCGGGGCCGCCTGCGCGGCGCCCGCGCCGAGCTGGCCGGGGCGACGACCGCCGGGACGGCCGAGGGCTGAGACGGTCCCCACGGGCGCGCTGCGGGCCCCGCGGACCCGCATAGGGTGACGAGCATGCGATTCGGACTCTTCATCCCGCAGGGCTGGCGCTACGACCTCGTCGACGTCGCGCCCGAGGACCACTGGAAGACCATGCTCTCCCTGCTCCACTACGCCGACAACGCGGCGGCGGGCGAGCCCCTGCCCGGCGGCGAGTTCGCGTGGGACGGCGTGTGGGTCTACGACCACTTCCACACGACCCCGACCCCGAGCACCGAGGCGACCCACGAGGCGTGGACGCTCATGGCGGCGTTCGCCGCGGCGTCGCAGCGCGTGCGCCTCGGCCAGATGTGCACGTGCATGGCGTACCGCGAGCCGACGTACCTCGCGAAGGTCGCCGCGACGGTCGACCACGTCTCGGGCGGCCGCCTCGAGATGGGCATCGGCGCGGGCTGGTACGAGCACGAGTGGCGCGCCTACGGGTACGGCTTCCCCAGCGCGGGCGAGCGCCTGCGCGCGCTCGACGAGGGCGTGCAGATCATGGCGCGCATGTGGCGCACGGGGTCGTCGGGCACGTTCGAGGGCCGGCGCTACCAGGTGGACGGCGCGCTGTGCTACCCGCAGCCGCTGCAGCGCGTGGCGGTCGACGGCGAGGGTGCCGTGCCGAGCATCCCCCTGTGGATCGCGGGCGGCGGCGAGAAGAAGACGCTGCGCATCGCGGCTCAGCACGCCCAGTACACGAACTTCGACGGGTCGCCGGAGGGCTTCGCCCACAAGTCCGCCGTGCTCGAGCAGCACTGCCGCGACCTGGGCCGCGACTTCGGGGAGATCACGCGGTCGGCCAACTACAACGTCGTCATCGGCGAGACCGAGCAGGACGTCGCGGACCGCCTCGCCCGCGTCGAGGAGCACGCCCGCCGGTACTTCCCCGAGAAGGCGGACGACAGCATCGCGTCGTGGCGCAACGGCCCCCTCGTCGGGACGCCGGAGCAGATCGTCGAGACCCTCACGGCGCTGCGCGCCCAGGGCCTCGGCTACGCGATCGGCTACTTCCCCTTCGCCGCGACCGACCGCGACCAGCTCGAGCTCTTCCAGCGCCAGGTGATCCCGGCCCTCCAGCGCTGACTCTCTCCCCTTCCCCCTCCTCGGGCAGTCCGCCGAGCATGGGGTCGTGGCCTGTCAGAGCGACCCGACGGGCCACGACCCCATGCTCGGCGGGGGCCTTCCGCCGTTTCTGTGCAGAGCCGCCCGGACAGTACGGCCGATCGTCCCGACGTCGCGACCTGTGAAGCGCAGGACGTCGATCCTTCCCGTCGCGACCAGAGTGTTCTGCCGGGTTCGGTCTGAGAACACCGCATGCGGAGTGCTGTGGACATCCTGACCGTCCAGCTCGGCGACGAGCCACCGACCGTCGCGGTAGCGCCAGGCCAGGTCGCCCCGTGCGACGACCCTCCCGCCGTGGTCGTGGACGGGAAGCTGCAGCGTGTGCGGCGGCACGCCCTCGTCGATGCAGTCGAGCCGGGCGAAGGACTCGAGGGGTGACTCGGCCCGCGCGTCGGCCATCTCCCACAGCGTGTGTCGACTGGCGACACCGCGTCTCCCGCGCGCGTGCTCGTGCGCGCGGCGCAGCCCGTCCGCGTCGATGAGGTCCTGGTGGAGGGCGGAGTCGAGCACGGCGAGGCCGTTCGCGCGCGGGAGCTCGGGGACAGCCTGCGCGAGCGCCCAGTCGAGCGTCACGACCCGCCTGCCCCGAATCTCGACGGCCGTCATGCCGGCGTCGAACTGCCGTAGCGCGATGCCGTCGCGGTCGAGCCGGTTGCGCCCACGAGGGACGGCTGCCTCGGGCCGGAGGGTCGGCGGCAGCCCACGGACGCCGTGGAGGACGAGCGCACAGGGCCCGACCGCCACCGCGTCCTCGCCGAAGGCGAGCAGGCCCGTCCACGCGGCCCGGGCTCGGCGCTCGTCCCACGACCGGTCGGCGAGCGGCGCGGTACTGACGTCGTAGACGCCGCGCGTCACGCGCACGAGGGTCGCCCGGCGCGTCAGGCCGGCCACGTCCTTGTCGCTCAGGCCGTGCCCTCGGCACTGGACGATGGAGACGAGACCGCCCTGGACCGCGGCGACGGAGAGCAGTGACGGGGGAATCTGAGCACGACGCACGGGTGCCACCCCACCGCACGAGGACCCGTCGTCGTCGGGCCGGCGACTGACCTGTGGACAACGACCCGACGTCGCGTCCTGTGGACGACGCCGAGACCCCACGGCCGCCGTTCACCATGCGGTGGGAGCCCGTCCGGCTTCGTTGACGGGCGGCAACGGCATGTTCGGCGGGATGGGGTCAGCCCTCTGCGACGACCATCGCCGAGGCGATGCCGGCGTCGTGCGAGATGCTCAGGTGCCAGGCCGTGATGCCGAGCGCGTCCGCACGTGCCGCGACCGTGCCGGTGATCTCGACCTCCGGCGGGCCGCCGACGACGCGGTGCACCGTCGCGTCGTGCCAGCGCATGCCCGCGGGGGCACCCAGCGCCTTGGCGATGGCTTCCTTCGCCGCGAACCGCGCGGCGAGCGACGCGGGAGGCAGGTCACGCTCGGCCTCGGTGAACAGCTTCTCGCGGAGCCGGGGCGTGCGCTCCAGGGTCTCCATGAACCGCGCGACGTCCACGACGTCGATCCCCACGCCCTTGATCATGCGTCCACCCTACGGTGGCGACCAGGCCTCCCCGCCTCCACGAGCAGGTGGTCCTGGTTCGTCCGGGAGACCGGACGAGCCAGGACCACCTGGTCGGCGCGTGGGCGGGGGCGGGGCCGGGAGGGCTACTCGACCGTGACCGACTTCGCGAGGTTGCGCGGCTGGTCGACGTCGAGGCCCTTCGCCGTCGCGAGCGCCATCGCGAAGATCTGCAGCGGCACGACGGCCAGCAGCGGCGAGAGCAGCGTCGGGGACTCGGGGATCCAGAAGATCTCGTCCGCGTAGGGACGCACGGCGTCGTCCCCGTCCTCGGCGATGACGAGCGTGCGTGCGCCGCGCGCCCGGATCTCCTGGATGTTCGAGATGACCTTGGAGTGCAGGCCCTCGCGGCCCTTCGGCGACGGCACGACGACGAACACCGGCTGGCCCTCGTCGATCAGCGCGATCGGCCCGTGCTTGAGCTCGCCGGCCGCGAAGCCCTCCGCGTGGATGTACGCGAGCTCCTTGAGCTTGAGCGCGCCCTCGAGCGCGACGGGGAACCCGACGTGGCGCCCGAGGAACAGCACGGACGAGGCGTCCTTCATCGACCGCGCGGTCGCGCGCACGTACTCGCCGCGCTCGATGACCGTCTGGATCTTGCGCGGCATCTCGCGCAGGTCCTCGAGGATCGCCGCGATCTCGTCGGGGAACTTGTTCCCGCGCAGCTGCGCGAGGTAGAGGCCCAGGAGGTACGCGGCGGTGATCTGCGACAGGAACGCCTTCGTCGAGGCGACCGCGATCTCCGGGCCGGCGTGCGTGTAGAGCACGGCGTCGGACTCACGCGGGATCGTCGAGCCGTGCGTGTTGACGATCGAGATGACCTTCGCGCCCTGCTCGCGCGCGTGGCGCACGGCCATGAGCGTGTCCATGGTCTCGCCGGACTGCGTCACGGCGACGACGAGCGTCTTCTCGTCGACGATCGGGTCGCGGTAGCGGAACTCGTGCGCGAGCTCGACCTCGACCGGGATGCGGCACCAGTGCTCGATCGCGTACTTCGCGACGTGGCCCGAGTAGGCCGCCGTGCCGCACGCGACGACGATGATCTTGTCGACCGAGCGCAGCACGGCCTCGTCGATGCGCAGGTCGTCGAGCACGAGCTTGCCCGACGGGTCCGTGCGGCCGAGCAGCGTGTCGGCGACGGCGTGCGGCTGGTCGTGGATCTCCTTGTCCATGAAGGACGAGAAGCCGCCCTTCTCCGCGGCGGCCGCGTCCCAGTCGACCGTGTAGCGCTTCGCCTCGGCGGGGTTGCCGTCGAAGTCGGTCACCTCGACCGACGTCGGCGTGATCGTGACGATCTGGTCCTGCCCGAGCTCGAGCGCCTCCTTGGTGTGGGAGATGAACGCCGCGACGTCGGACCCGAGGAAGTTCTCGCCCTCGCCCAGCCCGACGACGAGCGGCGAGTCGTGCCGCGCGCCCACGACCGTGTCGGGGGCGTCGGCGTGCACGGCGAGGAGCGTGAAGGTGCCCTCGAGCCGCCGCGCCACCTGCCCCATCGCGAGCGTGAGGTCCTTCGTGTCGCGGTACGCCCGCGCGAGGAGCTGCGCGGCGACCTCGGTGTCGGTCTCGGACCGGAACGTCACGCCCTCGGCGAGGAGCTCGGCCTTGAGGGTCGCGAAGTTCTCGACGATGCCGTTGTGGATCACGGCGAGGCGGTCGTCGTCCGCGAGGTGGGGGTGCGCGTTGGTGTCCGTCGGGCCGCCGTGCGTCGCCCACCGCGTGTGCCCGATCGACGCGGTCGCCGCGGGCAGCGGGTGCGTCTCGATCTCCTGCACGAGGTTCGCGAGCTTGCCCGACTTCTTCGCGAACGCGACGGCGTCGACGCCGGGCGCGACGAGCGCGACCCCGGCCGAGTCGTAGCCGCGGTACTCGAGCCGTCCGAGTCCTTCGAGAGCGACGTCGAGGGGTCGCCCCGAGGCCTCTCCGACCATGGTTCCAGGGCCCACGTAGCCCACGATTCCGCACATGGTGATCGAGTCTAGCCACGGACCCGCGCCCCTTCGGGGCCGCGTGATCCCGCGGTTCTTCGTGAGGTCCGCTGCCTAATCGGGGCCCGCGGCGCGCGGGCCGTCCTCGCGCCCGCGGCCTCGTCGTGTTCCGGTCCGTGGCGCGTTCGCCGGGCGTGGGACTCGCGGCACCGCGAGGCTGGTGCTCGTGCCCACCGTCCGGATCGGTCTCTCGGGGTGGCGGTACGCGGACTGGCGCGGACCGTTCTACCCCGCGGGGCTCCCCCAGCGCCGCGAGCTCGAGCACGTCGCCTCGCTCTTCCCCGCCGTCGAGCTCAACGGGTCGTTCTACTCGTTGCAGCGGCCGTCGTCGTTCGTCGCGTGGCGCGACCAGACCCCCGAGGGCTTCACGTTCGCGGTCAAGGGACCGCGCTTCGTCACCCACATGAAGCGGCTGCGGGACGTGCGGACGCCGGTCGCCAACTTCGTCGCGAGCGGCGTCCTCGCGCTCGGCAGCAGGCTCGGGCCCGTCCTGTGGCAGCTCCCGGCGCGGACCGCCTTAGACCACGACCTGCTCGACGCGTTCCTCACGCTCCTGCCGCGCACCACCCGCGAGGCGGCGCGGCTCGCGCACGAGCACGACGACCGCCTGCGCGCGCCCGCCTGGACGGAGACCGATGCGGACCGCCCGCTCGTGCACGCGCTCGAGCCGCGGCACGCGTCGTTCGCCACGCCGGAGGCGCTCGACCTCCTGCGCCGGCACGGCGTGGCGTTCGCCGTGTCGGACGGCGCGGGCCGGTGGCCGCTCGTCGAGGCGGTCACGAGCCCGCTCGTGTACGTGCGCCTGCACGGGGACCAGGAGCTCTACCGCAGCGGCTACCGGCCGCACGTGCTCGACGCGTGGGCCGAGCGCGTGCGCGCCTGGCACGCCGCGGGCCACGACGTCGAGGTCTACTTCGACAACGACGTGGACGCCCACGCCCCGGCCGACGCGCTCGCCCTCATGGCCCGCCTGCCCGACCTCGCGCTCCCCGGCCCGGGGCCCGCCGTCGAGCCGGCGCCGCGCCGTCGTCAGGCCGCGCGCGGGGCCGACGACGCCCGCTGAGACGACCCGCGGAGGGCGGCCCCGCGGTGCCCTCGTCGGGGCGCGGGGCGGCCCCGTGCACCGGCACGGGCGCGCATCCGGCAGAATCGGGCGGGTGTCCTCCCCCGCCGACGACCCGTCCGACCTCCTGCGGGCCCACCTGGCCGCGCCGTCGTCCTCGCCGTACGTCGATCTCGACCGGGCCGTGTGGAGCCGGCTGTCGGAGTCGACGCCGCTGCCGCTGACCGACGACGACGTCGCGCGCCTGCGCGGCCTCGGTGACCCGATCGACCTCGCCGAGGTCGACGCCGTCTACCGGCCGCTCTCGCGCCTGCTCAACCTCTACGTCACCGCGACGTCCGGCCTGCACGAGGCGACGTCGACGTTCCTGCGCGAGGAGACCGGCAACACGCCGTACGTCATCGGCGTGGCCGGCTCCGTGGCCGTCGGGAAGTCGACGACGGCGCGCGTGCTGCGCGAGATGCTGGCCCGCTGGCCGGAGACCCCGCGCGTCGAGCTCATCACGACCGACGGCTTCCTCTACCCCAACGCGGAGCTCGCGCGCCGGGGCCTCATGGACCGCAAGGGCTTCCCCGAGTCCTACGACCGTCGCGCGCTCATCCGGTTCCTGTCCAAGGTCAAGGCGGGGCACGCCGAGGTGCGGGCCCCCGTCTACGACCACCTCACGTACGACATCGTGCCGGGGGCCGAGGCCGTCGTCCGCAAGCCCGACGTCCTCGTCGTCGAGGGCCTCAACGTGCTCCAGCCCGCGCGTCCGAGCGCGCACGACGAGTCGACCGTCGCCGTGTCGGACTTCTTCGACTTCTCGATCTACGTGGACGCCCGCACGCGCAACATCCGCCAGTGGTACGTCGACCGGTTCCTCGCGCTGCGCCGCACGGCGTTCGCGCGCCCCGAGTCGTACTTCCGCCGCTACGCCGACCTCACGGACGAGCAGGCGGTGGAGCGAGCGAAGTCGATCTGGGACGCGATCAACGCGCCGAACCTCGAGCAGAACATCCTGCCGACGCGCGGCCGCGCGACCCTCGTCCTCACGAAGGGCTCGGACCACTCGGTCCAGCGCGTCCGCCTGCGCAAGCTCTGAGGCGACCCGCTCAGGCCACGGGCGGAAGGTCAGGTCGCGCGGGGCGGCGTGCCCGACGACGTCGCCCCCGACGGCCCGGGCGGCACCGTCCCGGAGGCGTCCGCCGTGCGCGGACCGGGCGCGGGCGCGCCGGTCACCGGCCCGGTCGCTGGGTTCCCGCCGGCCGTCGCGCCCCCGCCGGGCGCGGTCGCGGCCGGCGTCCCGCCGGTCGTCGGCGCGGTCCCGGCCGGGTCGGTCGCGTCCTCCCCCGCAGGCACCCGCGCCGTCGGCGGCAGCTCGCCGCGCTGCCGCGCGCGCATCATGAGCACGCGGTCGATCACGAACCCGCTCCCGACGCCCAGCACGATGCCCACGACCATCGCGAGCAGCGGCTCGTGGCCCAGCCAGCGGGCGGCGACGAGCCCGATGAGCACCGAGTAGACGGCCCACGTCACCGCCGCGATACCGGAGAACGCCATGAACCGACGCCGCGGGTACCGGACGGCGCCGGCCGTCATGTTCACCGCGACGCGGCCCACGGGGATGTAGCGCGCCGCGAGGATGAACGACGCCCCGCGGTGCGCGAGGGCGCGCTCGGCCCATCCCACGGCGCGCCGCCCGCGGGGCGTGCGCAGGATGCGCAGACGCTCCGTGCCGACGGCGCGACCGATCGCGAACGCGATCTGGTCCCCGGTCCAGGCGCCCAGGGCCGCGACGAGGAGCACGAGGACGAGGTTCGGCTCGCCGGTCGCGTGCGCGGAGACCGCGAGCGTGATGACGACCGACTCGCTGGGGACCGGCGGGAAGAACCCGTCGATGGTCGCGAAGCCGAACAGGGCGGGATAGATCCACGCGGACGCCGCGAGGGCGAGAATCCAGTGCTCGAGATTCTCCAGGAAGATCGACACGGCGTCGGGCAACGGCGTCCTCGTTCGTCTGCTGGCGGGGAGGCCAGGCGGGCGGTGGCGGCAGGTCGGTCGTCCTGCACCAGGACAAGCCTACGGAGCGCGAGGACGACGACCATCAGGGAGACCCCCGGTTCACCCCTGAGGACCCCGGGCGCGACGGCGCCGCGCCCGTGACGATTCTGCCGCGCCAGCCGCGGCAGGGTCGTCATCCCGACGGACGACTTCCCGCGGCGGGCCCGTACGTCGTGAGGACCAGGGGCCCGCGGACGCCCGGTGAGCTAGCTCCCGGCGCCCGGGAGCCGCGCCACCCCGAGGGTCGAGGACAGCGTGCGCAGGTCGGCGGCGTCGAGGTAGAGCTCGCCCCGCAGGTGGTCCGTCTCGTGCTGGACGATGCGCGCGGGCCACCCGGTCAGCACGTCGTCGAACGGCTCGCCGGCCTCGTCCTGGCCCGTGAGCCGGACGGCGTGGGCGCGCGTCCGCTCGGCCTGCCAGCCGTGCACGGAGAGGCAGCCCTCGAAGAACGTGCGCGTCTCCTCGCCGACGACCTCGTAGCGCGGGTTCACGAGCACCCGGTACTCCAGGAGGCTTCGCTCCCGGTCGTCGTCGACGTCCGGTGCCCCCGGGTCCTCGACCACGGCCACCGCGAGGCCGATGCCGACCTGCGGCGCGGCGAGCCCCACCCCGGGCGCCGCGCGCATGGTCACGCGCATCGCGTCGAGGAAGCGCGGCAGCGCGTCGCCGAGCTGGCCCGCGTACGGCACGGCCGGCGTGCGCAGCACGGGGTGGCCGGCCTGCACGATCGGCAGGACGCCGTCCGGGTACGCGGCGAGGAGCGCGAGCACGTGCTCGCGCAGCGCCTCGTCGACCCCCTGCCGCACGCTCGTTCCCGCCTCGCGTCCCGTCGGCCGTCCGGACGCGCTCACAGGGCGAGCCGCTCGCGCACGACGCCCGCGAGCTGCGCGGCGACCGCGTCGGCCTGCTGCTGCGTCGCCGCCTCGACCATGACCCGGACGAGCGGCTCGGTGCCCGACGGCCGCAGGAGCACCCGCCCCGTCTCGCCGAGCGAGCGCTCCGCACCGGCGACCGCGGCCAGCAGCGCCTCGTCGGTCGACGCGCGCGCCTTGTCCACGCCCGGGACGTTGAGGAGGGTCTGCGGGAGCCGCTGCACGACGCCCGCGAGGTCCGCGAGCTTCTGGCCCGTCGCGCGCACCCGCGCCGCGAGCTGGAGGGCCGTGAGCACGCCGTCGCCCGTCGTCGCGTAGCGCGACATGACGATGTGGCCGGACTGCTCGCCGCCCAGGCCGTAGCCGTGGGCGCGCATCTCCTCGAGCACGTACCGGTCGCCGACCGCCGTCTGGACGGTGCTGATCCCCGCCGCGCGCATCGCGAGCAGCAGCCCGAGGTTGCTCATCACCGTGACGACGAGCGTGTCGTGCGGGAGCGCGCCCTCGTCCTTGAGCGCGAGGGCGAGGACGCCCATGATCTGGTCGCCGTCGACGACGGTGCCGCCGTGGTCGACCGCGATGCAGCGGTCCGCGTCGCCGTCGAACGCGACGCCGAAGTCGGCCTCGGACGCGACGACGACGGCCTGGAGCTGCTCCGGGTGGTTCGAGCCGCACGCCGCGTTGATGTTGCGGCCGTCGGGGCTCGCGTTGATGACGACGACGTCCGCCCCGGCAGCACGCAGCGCCGCGGGCCCGACGTCGCTCGCCGCGCCGTTCGCGCAGTCGACCGCGATCCGCAGCCCGGCCAGCGGCTTGTGGTCCTCGTCGGCGCCGATGCTCGACATGAGGTGCTCGACGTACGCGCCGCCCGCGCGGCCCGAGTCCGGGGAGATGCGGCCGACGACGCCGTGCGTCGGGCGCTCCCACTCCTGGCCCAGCAGGCTCTCGATGCGGTCCTCGACCGCGTCGTCGAGCTTCACGCCGCCGCGCGCGAGGAACTTGATCCCGTTGTCCTGCATGGGGTTGTGCGACGCCGAGATGACGACGCCGAAGTCGACGTCCATGGTGCTCGTCAGGTAGGCGACCGCCGGGGTCGGCAGGACTCCGACGTCCTTCACGTCGACGCCCGCGCTCGCGAGCCCCGCGATGAGCGCCGCGCCGAGGAACTCCCCGGACACGCGCGTGTCGCGCCCGACGACCGCGCGCGGGCGGTGCCCTTCCTCCTGACCGCTCGCGAGCACGCGGGCCGCGGCGACGCCGAGGTCCAGCGCGAGCTCCGCCGTCACGTTGCCGTTCGCGAGACCGCGCACCCCGTCGGTGCCGAAAAGCCGTCCCATGGAAGTCCTTCCCCTCGTACCGGCCGTACGCCGACCGTACGACCGTCAGCCGCTGCCCGCCGTCGACGGGTCTTGGTCACCGCTCCTCACAAACGCCGTCGGCCCCGGTGGACGAGGTCCACCGGGGCCGACGAGCGCACAGCGCAGGATCAGCGCTTGGAGTACTGCGGTGCCTTGCGGGCCTTCTTGAGACCGGCCTTCTTGCGCTCGACGACGCGGGCGTCGCGAGTGAGGAAGCCGGCCTTCTTCAGCGCGGGGCGGTTGTGCTCGGCGTCGATCGCGTTGAGCGCGCGCGCGATCGCCAGGCGCAGCGCGCCGGCCTGGCCCGAGGAGCCGCCGCCAGTGATGCGGGCGACGACGTCGAAGCGACCCTCGACGTCGACCAGCTTCAGCGGGGAGTTGACGAGCTGCTGGTGGACCTTGTTCGGGAAGTAGTCCTCGAGCGTGCGCCCGTTGACCTTCCAGGTGCCGGTGCCGGGGACGAGGCGCACGCGCGCCACGGCCTCCTTGCGGCGGCCCAGGGCCTGGCCGGGGGCGGTGATGCTCTGGCCGCGGCCCGTGGGGGCGGCGGACTCGGAGGTGTAGGTGCTGGGCGTCTCGTCGCCCAGGGTGTCGGTGTCGACGGTGGTCTCGGCCACGGGTGGTGTCCTCGCGTCTCTCTGTGCGCTACGCCTGGGCGGCGATTACTGCGCGACCTGGGTGATCTCGAACGGCTTCGGCTGCTGAGCGGCGTGCGGGTGCTCGGCACCCGCGTAGACCTTCAGCTTGCCGAACTGGGCGCGACCGAGGGTCGTCTTGGGGAGCATGCCCCGGACGGCCTTCTCGACGGCACGCTCGGGGTGCTTGTCGAGCAGGTCGCCGTAGGCGACGGCACGCAGACCACCCGGGTAACCGGAGTGGTTGTAGGCCATCTTCTGCTCGCGCTTGTTGCCGCTCAGGGCGACCTTGCCGGCGTTGATGACGATGACGAAGTCACCGCCGTCGACGTGCGGAGCGAAGGTCGGCTTGTGCTTGCCGCGCAGCAGGGTGGCCACGTGGGTGGCCAGGCGGCCCAGGACGACGTCGGTCGCGTCGATGACGTACCAGTCGCGCTGGACGTCGCCGGGCTTCGGGGTGTACGTACGCACGGTCGTAGCCTTCGTTTCTGTCTCAGGATGTCTTCTTCGACCGCTGAAGCGTGCGGCCGAGAGGGCAGGTCGTTGCGCGGCGGGCTCGGTCGACACCCGCTCCTTGGCCGGCAGCGAGTGGGCGCGCTAGCGACACGGGTGTCGTGAGATGAGCACAACGACTCACCAGACTACCCGCGAGGCAGGCCGCCGGTCAAAGCGGCCGGACGCTCCCGGACGCACGTCTCGCAGCGCGTCGAGCGGGCCTCGTGGACGCAGCCGGGGCAGTACAGGCGCAGGGTCCGGCAGCTCGGGTCGGCGCAGTTCTCGTACTTCGCCGTCGGCGCCCCGCACGCCGTGCACGCGCCGAGCGGCGTCGACCCCGGGCCGAGCTCGACGTGCATGCGCTCGTCGAACACGTAGAGCGACCCCTCCCACAGCCCCTGCGAGCCGAACACCTCGCCGTAGCGCACGACGCCGCCGTCGAGCTGGTACACCTCCTCGAACCCGCGGGCGCGCAGCAGGGCCGACAGCACCTCGCACCGCACGCCCCCCGTGCAGTACGTGACGACGGGCCGCCCCTTGAGGTCGTCATAGCGGCCCGAGTCGATCTCGGCGACGAAGTCCCGCGTGGTCGCGACGTCGGGCACGACGGCCCCGCGGAAGCGGCCGATGGCCGCCTCGAACGCGTTGCGGCCGTCGAGCATCACGACGTCGTCGCCGCGCTCCTCGACGAGGTCGTGCAGGGCCTGCGGGCTCAGCCGCTCCCCGCCGCCGACGACGCCGTGCTCGTCGACCCGGACCTCGTCCGGCACGCCGAACGCGACGAGCTCGGGGCGCACCTTGACGGACAGGCGCGGGAAGTCCCGGCCCGTGCCGTCGGACCACTTGACGTCGACGCCCTCGAAGCCCGGGTACCGGCGCGTCGTCTTCACGTACTGCTTGAGGTCCTCGACCGTCCCGCCGAGGGTCGCGTTGATCCCGTGCTCCGACACGATCACGCGACCCGTGAGGTGCCACCGCTCCCCCAGCGCCTGCTGCCAGAGCTGCACGGCACGCGGGTCCCGCAGCGGCGTGAAGGCGTAGAAGAGCACGATCTTGTGGACGGCCATGCCCACCAGGATAGGGACGGCTAGCGCGCCCGACGGACGCGTTCGACGTCCCAGACCGGCTCCGGCGCCTCGACGACCTCGCCGTCCTCGCGGAACACGAGGAACCGGTCGAAGCCGCGCGCGAACCACCGGTCGTGCGTCACCGCGAGCACGGTGCCCTGGAAGGCCGCGAGCCCCGCCTCGAGCGCCTCCGCCGAGTGCAGGTCGAGGTTGTCCGTCGGCTCGTCGAGCAGGAGCAGCGTCGCGCCGTCGAGCTCGAGGAGCAGGATCTGGAAGCGCGCCTGCTGGCCGCCCGAGAGCGTCTCGAAGCGCTGCTCGGCCTGGCCCACGAGCTCGTACCGGTCGAGCGCCCGGCTCGCGCCCTCGCGCCCCATGCCCGCCCGGTGCCCCTCGCCGCGGTGGAGGATCTCCAGCAGCGTGCGCCCCCGCAGCTCCGGGTGGTCGTGATTCTGCGCGAACCACCCCGGCCGCACCCGCGACCCGAGCACGGCCCGGCCCGTGTGCGCCACGGGAGCGGGCGCCGCCGGGCCGCCGGCCACGTCGTCGGGCACGGTGCCCGGCTCGGGGTCGCTCCCGCCCGCGGCGAGGAGGCGCAGGAAGTGCGACTTCCCGGAGCCGTTCGAGCCGAGCACCGCGACGCGCTCGCCGAAGAACACCTCGACGTCGAACGGCTTCATGAGCCCCGTGAGCTCGAGCCGCTCGCACGTCACCGCGCGCTTGGCCGTCCGCCCGCCCGTGAGCCGCACGGTCACGTTCTGGTCGCGCGCGACCACCTCGGGACGCCCCGCCTCCTCGAACTTGCGCAGGCGCGTGCGCGCGGCCTGGTACCGGCTCGCGAGGCCGTCGTTGAACGCGGCCTTCGTCTTGAGCGTCCGCACGAGCTCCTGGAGCTTGGCGTGCTCCTCGTCCCAGCGGCGCGCGAGCTCGGCGAGCCGGTCGCGCCGGTCCGCACGGGCCTGGGCGTACGTCGCGAAGCCGCCGCCGTGCACCCACACCGTGCCGCCGCCCGGCGTCGGCTCGAGCGTCGCGACCTGGGTCGCGGTACGCGACAGCAGCTCGCGGTCGTGGGACACGAAGAGGACCGTCTTGGACGACGCGACGAGCCGCTCCTCGAGCCAGCGCTTCGTCGGCACGTCGAGGTGGTTGTCCGGCTCGTCGAGCAGCAGGACCTCCTCCGGCCCGCGGAGCAGGGCCGTGAGCGCGAGCCGCTTTTGCTCGCCCCCGGACAGCGACCGCACGTCGCGCCACTGCGCCTTCTCGAACGGGACCGACAGCACCTCGTCGGTCACCTCGTCCCAGCCGGCCTCGGCGTCGTAGCCGCCCACGTCCGCCCAGTCCACGAGGGCCTGGGCGTAGCGGAGCTGGGCGGGCTCGTCGTCGACCGTCATGATGTCGTGCTCGGCGGCCGCGAGCTCGAGCGCCGCCTCGCGGACCGCGGTCGGCGCGAGCCCGACGAGCAGGTCGCGCACCGTGCGGTCGTCGTCGATGCGGCCGACGTCCTGGCGCATCACCCCGAGCCCGCCGCTGCGCACGACGGCACCGCCGTGCGGGGCGACCTCACCGGTGACGATGCGCAGCAGCGTCGACTTCCCGACGCCGTTGGGCCCCACGAGCGCGACGCGCGCGCCGTCCGCGACCCGCAGGTCGACGCCGTCGAGCAGGGTGCGCCCGTCGGGCAGGTGATACGTGACGTCGCTGAGGTCGAGGTGTCCCACCCCGTCATGGTCCCCGACGTCGGCCGTGCGGTCACGCGCTTTGCGGACCCGGGCGTCCGGCACCTCGGCCGGGTCGGCGCCACCCGCCGCCCGGCACCACGGCCGGCGGGCGCCGGACGCGGGACGCCGGGTGGCGGGATGGCGGGTGGCGGGATGGCGGGTGGCGGGACGCCGGGATGGCGGGACGGCTCAGCGCCGGCCGCCCCCGAGGAGGCCGCCCAGCCCGCCCAGGAGGTCGCCGAGACCGCCGCCGGCGCCCGACCCGCCGCCCAGGAGCCCGCCGAGGACGTCGCCCAGGCCGCCCCCACCGGTCTGCGGCGCGCCCGGCCGCTCGCCCGCGCCCTTCCCCGCCGCGGTGCCGCCCGAAGTGCCGCCCGCCGTGCCGCCCGCCGTGCCGCCCGAGGTGCCGGTCGGGACGCCGCCCGACGACCCGGCGCCGCCGAGCTGCTTCGCGAGGAAGGCCAGCGCGATCGGCGCGAGCGCGGGAAGCACCTTCGCGAGCAGGTCCTTGCCGGTGCCCGTCGACCGGGCGAGCTGCGCGACGACCGCCTGCTCGTTCTGCCCGAACACGTGCCCGACGATCTTGCGGCCGTCGTCGGTGTCGACGTCGTCGAGGTCGACACCACCCTCCACGAGCGCCGGGTCGTGCTGCGCGAGGGCCTCGCCGAGCGACGCCGCGCCCGCCGGGTCCTGCGCGTTGGCGCGCAGCCCGCCCAGCAGCGCGGGCAGCGCCGCGCCCACCGCGCGCTGCGCCGTCGCCTCGTCGACGCCGAGCCGACCGGCGAGCTGGTCGAGCGGGACGGTGGACAGGATGTCGTCGATGCCGGCCATGGGGTCGTCCTCCGGTTCAGGGGTGCTCCAGCGGGTGCGCACCGGGGCGCGGTGCGGCCCCACCGTAGTCCCGGCCGGGCGCCCTCGCAGGCACTCGCGTCCGGGGCTGCGTCCGTCCCCGTGAGGTGCCAGGGTGGGACGCATGAGCGAAGACACCACCGCCACGAGCCCCGACCCGGAGACGGGCGCCGAGGGCGACACCGACCAGCTCCAGCCCGAGGAGACGCTCCTCGACCGCGGCGTGGACGACGTGCTCGACGAGGGCTACTCCCCGCCCGAGCGCCCCCGCTCGAACCACTTCGGCGAGACGCCGTGGGAAGAGGTGCACGGCGAGACGCTCGACCAGCGCCTCGCCGAGGAGGAGCCGGAGGAGTGGGAGCGCGACCCGGCCGAGCGGCCCGACGAGACCCGCGCGGGCCGCCTCGTCGCGGACCCCGACGCCCTCGACGGGCGCCAGAACGACACGTACGCCGACGACGAGGGGATCTCCGGGGGCGCCGCGGGCGCCGAGGAGGCCGCCGTCCACGTCGTCGAGGAGCCCTGAGAAGCCCTGAGGAAGCCCTGAGGACGAGCGCCCGCCCGCGGCCGGCTCAGGCCGGCTCGCGGGGCGGCGCGTCCTCCCAGACGTCCTCCTCGTTCCGCACGGCGCGGATGCGGTCGGCACGCGCCGCGAGCTCCGCGTCGGGCGGGTAGGTGACCTCCTCGAGCACGAGCCCGTGCGCCGGCACGACGCCCGCCCCCGCGTCCCGGCGCCGGCTTGCGAGGAGCTCCGCCGGCCACCCGACGTCGCGCCGCCTCTCCCCCACGGCGAGCGACGCGCCGACGAGCGCGCGCACCATGTTGTGGCAGAACGCGTCCGCGCGGACGTGCGCGACGACGAGCCCCGCGTCGGGGCCGTCCGCCGGGCGCGACCACGACAGGTGCTGCAGCTCGCGGATCGTCGTCGCGCCGGGTCGCGGCTTGCAGAACGCCGCGAAGTCCCGCACCCCGAGCAGGGGCCGCACGGCGGCGTCCATCGCCGCGACGTCGAGCGGTCGCCGGCTCCACAGCACCCAGTCCCGGCGCAGCGGGTCGCGCTGCGCCGGGTCGTCCGCGACGCGGTACGTGTACGCGCGGTGCAGCGCGGAGAATCGGGCGTCGAACCCGGCCGGGGCCGGCGCGGCACGGTGCACGACGACGTCCCCCGGCAGCACGCCCCCCAGCCGCGCGACGAGCGCGTCCCCCGGCGCGCGGTCGGACCGGCCGGGCAGCGCCTCCCACTGCGCCCGCGTGAGGTCGACGTGCGCGACCTGCCCCCGCGCGTGCACGCCCGCGTCCGTGCGCCCCGCCACCGTGAGCCGCGGCGCCGCGCCCCGCAGGATCGTCGCGAGCCCGTCCTCGAGCGTTCCCTGCACCGTGCGCAGCGTCGGCTGCCGGGCCCAGCCGGCGAACGCCGTCCCCTGGTAGGCGAGGTCCAGGCGCACGCGCACGACGTCGTCCGGCACGTCGGGTCGCGGGGCGTCGGGGTCCAGGAGGGCGGGGGGCGGGACGGCGGTCACGGGAGTTCACCGTAGTCGCCCGCCCGTGCGCCGCGCGCGCCGCCGTGCCTACGCTGCCGCCCATGACCGGCGACCCGCACGACGTCCGCATCCTCGCCGTCGACTGCGGCGGGGGCGGCATCAAGGCGAACGTGCTCGACGCGTCGGGCACCGCGCACGCCGCGGCGGTGCGCGTCCCCACGCCCTACCCCCTCCCGCCCGACCTCCTCGTCGAGACGGTCGCGGGCATCGCGGCCACGCTGCCTCCCGCCGACCGCGTCACGGTGGGCATGCCCGGGATGATCCGGCGCGGCGTCGTCGTGCACACGCCCCACTACGTGACGCGCAGCGGGCCCCGGTCGCGCGTGGACCCCGCGCTCGTCGAGGCCTGGACGAGCTTCGACGTCCGCGCGGCGGTCGAGCGCCGGCTCGGCGTCCCGGCGCTCGTGCTCAACGACGCCGAGGTGCACGGCGCGGGCGTCGTCGCGGCGTCCGGGCTCGAGCTCGTGCTGACGCTGGGGACGGGGCTCGGCTCGGCGCTGTTCCACGGGGGCCGGCTCGCGCCGCACCTCGAGTGGTCGCGCGCCCCGGTCCGGCGCGGCACCACGTACGACGAGTACGTCGGCGAGCCTGAGCGCCGCCGTCTGGGCGACGGGCTCTGGTCGCGCCGGGTCCTCGCGGTCGTCGAGGGTCTGCGGCCCGTGTTCTGGTGGGACCGCCTCTACCTGGGCGGGGGCAACTCGCGGCGCATCACCCCGAGCGTCCTCGACCGGCTCGGCGACGACGTCGTCGTGGTGCCGAACTCGGCGGCCCTCGTCGGGGGCGCCCGCGCGTGGGACCTCCCGCCGGCCTGACGCCTCAGCGACCGGCCGTGCCGTCGCCCGGCGCCCCGTCCGCGGTGCGCTGCCTGGACGCGGCCGCGGCGGGCTCGAGGAGGCCCGCCGTCGTGCCCTCGTCCCCGTCGCCCGGCGGCGCGCCCGCGGCGAGGGCGCCGTGCGCGTCGAGCAGGACGCGGTTGAACGCCACGGGCGCGTCCAGGCTCACCAGGTGCCGCGCGCCCGGGACGACGACGAGCCGGGCGGGGGCCCCGCCCGCGCGCGCCGCGGCGAGGAACCCGCGCTCCCCGAGCCGGAAGTGGTCCCAGCGCCCGTTGACGAGCCAGACCGGCGAGCCCGCGGCCGCGAGGGCCCGGACCGGGTCGACCGACCCCACCTCGCGCAGGATCGCGCTCATGACGTCGAGGGCGAACCCGCCGGCCGCGAGGTCGGCGGCGGCCTGGGCCGTCATCGCCCGGTCGACGAGCGCCTGGTTCAGCCCGGCTCCCCCGTCCGGGAGCCGCTCGATGCCGCGCGCGAGGACGAGCCAGCCGCCGCGCAGGCGCGTCGACGGCGGCGTCGAGCACGCGGCGGCGACGAGCCCCACGACGCGCTCCGGGTGCCGCGCGCGCGTCTCGATCGCGACGTAGCCCCCGAGCGACAGCCCGACGACGAGCGCGCGGCCACCGACGTCGTCGATCCCGGCCGCGACCGCCTCGACCGCGCCGTCGAGCGTGAACGCCTCGCCGCGCCGCACCCCGTGGCCCGGCAGGTCGACCGCGACGGCCCGCACGCCGGCACGACGCAGCGCCGCGAGCTGGTCGCGCCACATCGAGCGCGACGTGCGCGACCCGTGCACGAGGACGACGGGCGGCCACGTCCCGGTCCCGGTCCCGGGCGACGCGTCGGTGGGGGTCACGTCTCGACCGTAGGCCCTGCTCCACGCGAGATCGACCCGGGGGAACGCGACAGGGCCGGAGGCTCGCCAGAGCCGGGGACGCCGCAGGGCCCGGGACCGTACGGTCCCGGGCCCTGCGCGACGAGCCCCGGAGGGCTCAGGCGGGAAGAGGAGGCTCAGGCCTCCTTCTTCTCCTCCGTGGCGTCCTCGACGGGCGCGTCCTGGACGTCCTCGGCGGGAGCGTCCTCGACGGCGGCGTCCTCGACGGGCGCGTCCTCGACCTTGTCGGCCTTCTTGGACGGCTTGTCGGCCTTCTTCTTGCTCGCCTTCTCGGCAGCCTTCTCCGCCTCGCGGACGACGGCCTGCTTCGGGCTGACGGGCTCGGTCACGAGCTCGATCACCGCGAGGGGCGCGTTGTCGCCCTTGCGCGTGCCGACCTTCGTGATGCGCGTGTAGCCACCCTCACGCTCCGCCATCTGCGGGGCGATCTCGGTGAACAGCGTGTGCACCACGGACTTGTCGCGGACGACGCGCAGGACGCGACGGCGCGCGTGCAGGTCGCCGCGCTTGGCGAACGTGATGAGGCGCTCGGCCACCGGGCGCAGGCGCTTCGCCTTGGTCTCGGTGGTCGTGATGCGGCCGTGCTCGAAGAGCTGGGTGGACAGGTTCGCGAGCATCAGGCGCTCGTGAGCCGGTCCGCTGCCGAGCCGGGGGCCCTTGGCGGGGGTAGGCATGGGATGTGCTCCTTGGGAAGTGATCGCGCCGCAGGTGCGGACCCGGACGCGCTGAGGTGTCTAGAGCCGCAGGCTCAGTACTGCTGCTCGGTGTCCGAGAACGTCGCCTCGTCGTCGTCGCCGTCGTAGTACGCGGCGGCCGACGGGTCGAAGTCGAGCGGCGAGTCCTTGAGGGACAGGCCGAGCTCGGCGAGCTTCTCCTTCACCTCGTTGATGGACTTCGCACCGAAGTTGCGGATGTCCAGCAGGTCCGCCTCGCTGCGTGCGACGAGCTCGCCCACCTGGTGGATGCCCTCGCGCTTGAGGCAGTTGTACGAGCGGATCGTGAGGTTGAGCTCCTCGATCGGCAGCGCCAGGTCCGCGGCCAGGGCCGCGTCCGTCGGCGACGGACCGATCTCGATGCCTTCGGCCTCGACGTTGAGCTCGCGGGCGAGGCCGAAGAGCTCCACCAGCGTCTTGCCGGCCGACGCGAGCGCGTCGCGCGGCGAGATCGCCGGCTTCGTCTCGACGTCCACGACCAGCTTGTCGAAGTCCGTGCGCTGCTCGACACGCGTCGCCTCGACCTTGTAGGTCACCTTGAGGACCGGCGAGTAGATCGAGTCGACCGGGATCCGGCCGATCTCGGCGTCGAACGACTTGTTCTGCGAGGCCGAGACGTAGCCACGGCCGCGCTCGACGGTCAGCTCGATCTCGAGCTTGCCCTTGTCGTTGAGCGTGGCGATGTGCAGCTCGGGGTTGTGGACCTCCACACCCGCGGGCGGGACGATGTCCGCCGCGGTGACCGCACCAGCACCCTGCTTGCGCAGGTACATCACGACGGGCTCGTCGTTCTCCGAGGAGACGACGAGGTTCTTGATGTTGAGGATGACCTCGGTCACGTCCTCCTTCACACCCGGCACGGTGGTGAACTCGTGGAGCACACCGTCGATGCGGATGGAGGTGACCGCCGCGCCCGGGATGGACGACAGCAGCGTGCGACGCAGCGAGTTGCCGAGCGTGTAGCCGAAGCCGGGCTCCAGCGGCTCGATGGAGAAGCGCGAACGGTTCTCCGAGATGACCTCTTCGGTCAAGGTGGGGCGCTGTGCGATCAGCACTGGTGGTTTCCTTTCGGTGAGCGTCCGCCATATGACGCTGCACGGTTCAAGGCGAGGTGCGTGCCTGCGGCACGCGGCCCCGGCCGGGACTCTGTCCACCCGGCCGGGAAGGGTGCGTCGACCCCGTCAGGAGGCGGCTGCCCCGTGACGGGCGCCGTCGACGGGCTCGGCCGGTCGGTGACCGGGCGGCCCGTCGACGGCACGCCGACGACGAGGGTCAGACGCGACGACGCTTGGGCGGCCGGCACCCGTTGTGCGCCTGCGGCGTCACGTCCTGGATCGAGCCGACCTCGAGGCCGGCCGACTGCAGCGAGCGGATCGCCGTCTCGCGACCCGAGCCCGGGCCCTTGACGAAGACGTCGACCTTCTTCATGCCGTGCTCCTGCGCCTTGCGGGCAGCGGCCTCGGCCGCGAGGCCGGCGGCGAAGGGGGTCGACTTGCGGGAGCCCTTGAAGCCGACGTCGCCGCCGGAGGCCCACGCGATCACGGCGCCCGACGGGTCCGTGATCGACACGATCGTGTTGTTGAACGTGCTCTTGATGTGCGCCTGGCCGGCGGGGACGTTCTTCTTGTCCTTGCGACGAGGCTTGCGCCCAGCGGCGGCGCGAGTCTTGGGAGGCATGTCCTTCTTCTCTCCTGGTCTGAGGTGGTCTGACCGCGGGGATCTCCACCCGGCACGGGACGGACCGTGAGGTCCGCGTCAGTGCGCGAGCAGGGCCCGCCCTGCGGACTGGCTCAGCGGGCCTTCTTCTTGCCGGCCACGGTGCGCTTCGGTCCCTTGCGCGTACGCGCGTTGGTCTTCGTGCGCTGGCCGCGCACAGGCAGGCCGCGGCGGTGACGCAGGCCCTGGTAGGTGCCGATCTCGACCTTGCGGCGGATGTCGGCGGCCACCTCACGACGGAGGTCACCCTCGAGCTTGTAGTTGCCCTCGAGGTAGTCGCGGAGCGCGACGAGCTCGGCGTCGCCGAGGTCCTTCACGCGGGCGTCCGGGCTGATGCCGGTGGCGGCCAGCGTCTGCTGGGCGCGGGTACGGCCGACGCCGTAGATGTAGGTGAGCGCGACCTCGAGCCGCTTGTCGCGGGGGAGGTCGACGCCGATGAGACGTGCCATGTGCCTTTCGGCTCCTCGTGCTTCGTCGGAGGTCTGTCGCACCGCCCTCCCACGGGGAGCTCCGTGGGCCCCGGCCTCCGAGCCGGGGGTTCCCCTGCCTGTGGCGTTCTCCTCCCGGACTCGCGTCCGGGGTGCCGAGCAGGTTCGTGGTGGTGCGCTGGTGGCCGGCCGTCGTCGTGACGGGCGGCCTGGTGACCGCGGTCCCGGAGGACCGTCACCCGTGGCGCAGGTGAGGGCTCAGCCCTGGCGCTGCTTGTGCCGCAGGTTCTCGCAGATCACCATGACGCGACCGTGCCGGCGGATCACCTTGCACTTGTCGCAGATCTTCTTGACGCTGGGCTTGACCTTCATCTTCGTTCCCTCAGTGGTGCCCCGCTCCGGGCGCGACCGACGAGCGGCCCCGGTGGTCCCGGGTGCGAGGCGGGTGAGTGGGTGGACGCGTGACGACTACTTGTAGCGGTAGACGATCCGGCCGCGGGACAGGTCGTACGGGCTCAGCTCGACCACGACCCGGTCCTCGGGGAGGATCCGGATGTAGTGCTGGCGCATCTTGCCCGAGATGTGCGCGAGAACCTTGTGCCCGTTGGCCAGCTCCACGCGGAACATCGCGTTCGGCAGGGCCTCGACCACGCTGCCCTCGATCTCGATGACACCGTCCTTCTTTGCCATGTCCTCCGCTAACTCTCGTCTGAACTGCTAGGACTCCCGCGCACGCCCGACCCGAGGGTCGTCCGATCGTGGGAGGTGCGTGGAGCCGCGTGCGGTGGTCGGTCGCCCGGGTCCCGAGGGACGGGGGCCGGATGAACGACGTGCACGGACTACACCCGACGGACCATCCTACGGCATCCGGCAAGGGACGGGAAACCGTGGCGGGTCGTGCGCGCGGTGCGACGCGTCACTCCCCCGTCGCGCCGGGTGCCGTCGCGCGCTGCCGGACGGGAGCGAGGAGACCGCGACGGGCCGGTGCGGGGTCAGGCCGCGAGCGGTGCGACGCGGACGCCGAGCTCCGCGAGCTCCGCGGCGCCGCCGTCGGGCGCGGTGAGGACCCAGATGCCCTCGTCGAGGATCGCGACGCTGTGCTCCCAGTGCGCGGCACGGGTGCCGTCGTCGGTCACGACCGTCCAGTCGTCCTCGCACACCTCGGTGAACCGCTCGCCCCGTGTGAGCATCGGCTCGATCGCGAGGCACATGCCCGGGCGCAGCCGCGGGCCCTTCTCGCGCGTGCGGTAGTTCGGGACGTCCGGGGGCTGGTGCATGGCGGACCCGATCCCGTGGCCGACGTAGTCCTCGACGATGCCGTAGGTCACGCCGTCCGACTCCCCCGAGACACGCACCGAGTCCTCGATGGCGGCCCCGACGTCGCACAGCCGCTCGCTCGTCGCGAGGGCGGCGATCCCGGCCCACATGGCGCGGCGCGTCGCCTCGACGAGCGCCTCGTCCTGGGGGTCGCCCTCGCCGAGCACGAACGAGACCGCCGAGTCGCCGTGCCAGCCGTCGACGACGGCCCCGCAGTCGACGGAGACGACGTCCCCCGGGCGCAGCTCGCGCGGCCCGGGGATGCCGTGGACGACCTCGTCGTTCACCGACACGCAGAGCGACGCCGGGTAGCCCTCGTACCCGAGGAACGACGGCGTCGCCCCGGCGTCCGCGATGACCGCGGCGGCGAGCGCGTCGAGGTCGGCGGTCGTCATGCCCGGGCGGACCGCGTCGCGCACCGTCCCGAGCGCGCGCGCCACGACGAGGCCGGCGCTGCGCATGGACCGGACCTGGTCGTGCGTCTTGTACTCGATGCGCTCGCGACCGAACACCCTGCTGCTCCTCAGAACCGACGGAAAGACGTGCGGGCGCTCAGCCGACGAGCGCGGTCAGCGCCGACACGATGCGGCCGGTGACCTCGTCGATGTCGCCGATCCCGTCGACGCGCACCAGCAGGCCGCGGTCCGCGTAGGCGGAGGTGAGCGGCGCCGTCTGCTCCGCGTAGATGTCGAGGCGGCGCGCGATGGCCTCCTCCGTGTCGTCCTCGCGGCCCTCGATCTCCGCGCGCTTCGCGAGGCGCGCGAGCAGCTCGTCGCGGTCGGCGGTGAGCTCCACGACGCCGTCCAGCGCGACCCCCAGGTCGGCGAGGATCGCGTCGAGCTCGACGACCTGGGCCGCGTTGCGCGGGTAGCCGTCGAGGATGAACCCCTGCGCGGCGTCGTCCTGCGCGAGACGGTCGCGGACCATCGCGTTCGTCACCGAGTCGGGGACGAGGTCGCCCTTCGCGGTGTACTCCTGCGCGAGGCGGCCGAGCTCCGTGCCGCCCTTGATGTTCGCCCGGAAGATGTCGCCGGTCGAGATCGCCGGGATGGACAGCTGCTCGGCGAGCCGGGCGGCCTGCGTCCCCTTGCCCGCGCCCTGCGGGCCCATGATGACGAGGCGCGCGGGGCGCGCGGCGGACTGGCCGTCGGTGGCGTTGCTCAACGGAGGAACCCTTCGTAGTGGCGCTGCTGCAGCTGGGAGTTGATCTGCTTGACCGTCTCCAGGCCGACGCCGACGACGATGATGATCGAGGAGCCACCGAACGGGATGTTCGTGCTCACGCCGAGCCCGATGAGGACCAGCGTCGGCAGCAGTGCGACGAGCGCGAGGTAGATGGCACCCGCGGAGGTGATGCGGGTGATGACGTAGTCGAGGTACTCGGCGGTGGGCCGGCCGGCGCGGATGCCCGGGATGAAGCCGCCGTACTTCTTCATGTTGTCCGCGACCTCGTCCGGGTTGAACGTGATCGACGTGTAGAAGAAGCAGAAGAACAGGATCATCACCACGTACAGCAGGATGTGCAGCGGCGCGGACGGGTCGGCCAGGTTCGTGCTGATCCAGATCACCCAGTCGGCGCTCTGGTCGCCGAACTGCGCGATGAGGCCCGGGACCGCGAGCAGCGAGGCCGCGAAGATCACCGGGATGACGCCCGCCATGTTGATCTTGATCGGGATGTAGGTGCTCGAGCCGCCGTACATGCGGCGACCGACCATGCGCTTGGCGTACTGCACCGGCACGCGGCGCTGCGACTGCTCGACGAACACGACCAGCCCGATGACGAGCACGATGACCGCGATCATGATGATGAAGTTCGTCGCGCCGTTCGCGCCGCCGGCGATCGACCACAGGGCGGTCGGGAAGCTCGCGGCGATGGACGTGAAGATGAGCAGCGACATGCCGTTGCCGACGCCGCGCTCCGTGATGAGCTCACCGAGCCACATGATGAGGCCGGTACCCGCGGTCATCGTGATGACCATGAGGGCCATCGTGACGAAGCTGGCGTCCGGGATGACGTCGACGGAGCAGCCCTGGAAGAGCAGGCCGTTGCGCGCCGTCGTGATGACGGTCGTCGACTGGAGGATGGCGAGCGCGATCGTCAGGTAGCGCGTGTACTGCGTGAGCTTCGCCTGGCCCGACTGGCCCTCCTTGTGGAGCGCCTCGAAGCGAGGGATCACGACGCGCAGCAGCTGGACGATGATGCTCGCGGTGATGTACGGCATGATGCCGAGCGCGAAGATCGACAGCTGGAGCAGCGCGCCGCCGCTGAAGAGGTTGACCAGGCTGAGCAGGTCGTTGCCGTCGGCGGTCTCCGCGATGCACTGCTGCACGTTGGGGTAGTCCACGCCGGGCGTGGGGATGAACGACCCCACCCGGAAGATCGCCATGATCGCGATCGTGAACAGCAGCTTGCGCCGCAGGTCGGGCGTCCGGAAAGCCCGGGCGAATGCGCTGAGCACCTATCCTCCTGGCCCGCCGAGGCGGGATGTCGTGTCGCCGGGAGGCCCGGCGAGGTGTGACGCACGGCACGGGCGCCAAGAGGCACCCTAGCCGTAGCGCCGCGTCGAACGGCAAGTCGGTCCCGATCACCGGACGGGCCGGCCGTGGACCTGGGAGTGACGGCGGTCACCCCGGGGTGCGGGGAGACAGCCGTCGGAGAGTCTAGACCGTGGTCCGCTGCCGGACGGACCACGGGTCGTGCAGGGAGGCGCCCTCAGACGCGGACAGGGCCGACGGCGCGTACACGCCACCGGCCCTGTCCAGGTGTGTCAGTCCTCCGAGACCGAACCGCCGGCCGCGAGGATCTTCTCGCGAGCCGCGCCCGAGAGGGCGTCGACCGCGACCTCGAGCTTGACGGTGATCTCACCCGTGCCGAGCACCTTGACGAGCTGGCCCTTGCGGACCGCGCCCTTCGCGACGAGGTCCTCGACGGTGACCTGGCCACCCTCGGGGTACAGCGCCGCGAGCTTGTCCAGGTTCACGACCTGGTACTCGGTGCGGAACGGGTTCTTGAAGCCGCGCAGCTTCGGGAGGCGCATGTGCAGAGGCATCTGCCCACCCTCGAAGCGCTCGGGAACCTGGTAACGAGCCTTCGTACCCTTGGTACCACGGCCCGCCGTCTTACCCTTCGACGCCTCACCACGACCCACGCGGGTCTTGGCCTTCTTGGCGCCGGGAGCCGGACGCAGGTGGTGGACCTTGAGCGTGCCGCCGGCACCCTCGGTCTGCGCGGGGGTCTGCTCGGCCTTCGCCGGAGCAGACGCCTTCGCAGCGGTCTTCTTCTTCGGAGCCTCGGCGGTCTCCTTGGTGGCCTTCTCAGCCATGGTCACTCGACCTCCTCAACGGTGACGAGGTGCGCCACCGTCGCGACCATGCCGCGGATCTCCGGGCGGTCCTCCTTCACGGCGGTGTCGCCGATCCGCTTGAGGCCCAGAGTGCGCAGCGTGTCGCGCTGGTTCTGCTTGCCGCCGATGGCGGACTTCGTCTGGGTCACCTTGAGCCTGGCCATCAGGCGTTCACCCCCGCAGCACGGGCACGCAGGAGCGCGGCCGGGGCCACGTCCTCGAGCGGGAGACCACGGCGCGCGGCGACAGCCTCAGGCTGCTCCAGGTTGCGCAGGGCCTCGACGGTCGCGTGCACGATGTTGATCGCGTTGGACGAGCCGAGCGACTTGCTCAGCACGTCGTGGATGCCCGCGCACTCCAGCACGGCGCGCACCGGACCACCGGCGATCACACCGGTACCCGGAGCGGCCGGACGGAGGAACACGACGCCGGCGGCGGCCTCACCCTGGATGGGGTGCGGGATGGTGCCCTGGATGCGCGGGACCTTGAAGAAGTTCTTCTTGGCCTCCTCGACACCCTTGGCGATCGCCGCGGGCACCTCCTTCGCCTTGCCGTAGCCGACGCCGACGGTGCCGTCGCCGTCGCCCACCACGACGAGCGCGGTGAAGCTGAAGCGGCGGCCGCCCTTGACGACCTTGGAGACGCGGTTGATGGTGACGACGCGCTCGACGAAGGCGTTCTTCTCGGCTGCGTCGCCACGGCGACCGTCGCGACGGTCACCGCGACGGTCGTCGCGGCGCCCCCCGCGCGCGTTCTGGTCGCTCGACTCGTTGGCGGCACCCGTGGGGGCGCCGGTGTTGCTGCGCTGCCCTGCAGCCATCAGAGAATCCTTTGCTTCCGTGTGGGGATGGTCGGCGTCGTCACAGGGACAGACCGCCCTCGCGAGCGCCGTCGGCGACCGCAGCGACCCGACCGTGGTACTTGTTGCCACCACGGTCGAAGACGACGGAGTCGACGCCCTTGGCCTTCGCACGCTCGGCGACGAGCTCGCCGACCTTGCGGGCCTTGGCGCTCTTGTCGCCGTCGAGCGCACGCAGGTCCGCCTCGAGCGACGAGGCCGACGCGAGCGTCTGACCGATCGTGTCGTCCACGACCTGAGCCGTGATGTGACGCGTGGAACGCGTCACCACGAGGCGCGGACGACCGGCGGTCCCCTTGATCTTCTTGCGCAGGCGCAGGTGCCGGCGCTGACGCGCGACGGCCTTGCCCTTGCCGAGAACCTTCAGAGCCATCGTTACTTACCAGCCTTTCCAGCCTTGCGGCGGACGACCTCGCCGGCGTAACGCACACCCTTGCCCTTGTACGGCTCGGGCTTGCGGATCTTGCGGATGTTCGCTGCGATCTCGCCGACCTGCTGCTTGTCGATGCCGGAGACCGAGAACTTCGTCGGGCTCTCGACCGCGAACGTGATGCCCGCGGGCGGGGTCACGACGACCGGGTGGCTGAAGCCGAGGGCGAACTCGAGGTCCGAGCCCTTGGCCGTCACGCGGTAACCGGTGCCGACGATCTCGAGCTTCTTCTCGTAGCCCTGCGTCACGCCCTGGACGAGGTTCGCCAGGAGGGTGCGGGTCAGGCCGTGCAGCGCGCGGGACTCGCGCTCGTCGTTCGGGCGCGACACCACGAGGGTGCCGTCCTCCTGAGCGACCTGGATGGGGGCGGGCACGTGGTGCTCGAGCGAGCCCTTGGGGCCCTTCACGGTCACGAGCGCGCCGCTGATGGTGACGTCCACTCCGGCGGGAACCGGAACGGGGATCTTGCCGATTCGAGACATGGCGTATCTCCTTTCCGGGTTACCAGACGTAGGCGAGGACTTCGCCGCCCACGCCCTTCGTGGCGGCCTGCTTGTCGGTGAGCAGACCGGAGGACGTGGACAGGATCGCCACGCCCAGGCCGCCGAGAACCTTCGGCAGCTCGGTGGACTTGACGTACTTGCGCAGGCCGGGCTTCGACACGCGGCGCACGCCGGCGAGGCTGCGCTCACGGTTCGGGCCGAACTTGAGCTGGATGGTGAGGTTCTTGCCCACCGTCGCGTCCTCGACGCTCCAGCCGGAGATGTAGCCCTCGGCCTGGAGGATCTCGGCAATGTGCGACTTCAGCTTCGAGTACGGCATGGTCACCGTCTCGTGGTAAGCCGAGTTCGCGTTCCGCAGACGCGTCAGCATGTCTGCGATCGGGTCGGTCATCGTCATCGGGCTCTAGCCCTTCCTCGACGTGGTATCCGGGCGGGGCGCGTCGAGCGACGCGCTCCGCCAGGACCTACGACGTAGTTGTTACCAGCTGCTCTTGGTGACGCCCGGAAGCTCACCACGGTGGGCCATCTCGCGCACGCAGATGCGGCACAGGCCGAACTTGCGGTACACCGAGTGCGGGCGACCGCACTTCTGGCACCGGGTGTAGGCGCGGACCGCGAACTTCGGCTTGGCGGCCGCCTTGTTGATCAGGGCCTTCTTCGCCATGTCAGTTCTCCTTGAAGGGGAAGCCGAGACGGCGCAGCAGGGAGCGGCCCTCGTCATCGGTCGTCGCCGTGGTCACGATCGTGATGTCCATACCGCGGACACGGTCGATCTTGTCCTGGTCGATCTCGTGGAACATCGACTGCTCCGTGAGACCGAACGTGTAGTTGCCGTTCCCGTCGAACTGCTTGGGCGACAGGCCGCGGAAGTCGCGGATGCGCGGCAGGGCGATCGACAGCAGGCGGTCCAGGAACTCCCACATGCGGTCGCCGCGCAGCGTGACGTGCGCGCCGATCGGCATGCCCTCGCGCAGCTTGAACTGCGCGATGGACTTGCGGGCCTTGGTCACCTGCGGCTTCTGGCCGGTGATCGCGGACAGGTCGCGGATGGCGCCCTCGATGAGCTTCGAGTCCTTGGCGGCGTCACCGACACCCATGTTCACGACGATCTTCGTGACGCGGGCGACCTGGTTGACGTTCTCGTGCCCGAACTCCTCGCGCAGACCGGCGACGATCTCCTCGCGGTAGCGCTGCTTCAGGCGGGGCACCTCGGGGGCGACGATCTCGGTGCTCATCAGATGTCCTTCCCGGAGCGCTTGGCGACACGCACGCGCACGGTGCGCTTGCGGCCGTCACGCTCGACCTCTTCGGTGCGGTACCCGACGCGGGTGCCCTTCTTGGTCTCCGGGTCGACGACCATCACGTTGCTGATGTGGATCGGGGCCTCGACGGTCTCGATCCCACCGGTCCGCGTGCCGCGCTGCGACTGGCCGACCTTGGTGTGCTTGGTGACGCGCTGGACGCCCTCGACGATGACGCGGTCACGGTCGGTGAGCACCTCGAGGACGCGCCCCTGCTTGCCCTTGTCCTTGCCCGCGATGACGACGACGAGGTCGCCCTTCTTGATCTTGGCCATGGTCAGAGCACCTCCGGAGCCAGCGAGATGATCTTCATGAACCGCTTGTCGCGCAGCTCGCGCCCGACCGGGCCGAAGATGCGCGTGCCGCGCGGCTCGCCGTCGTTCTTGAGGATCACGGCGGCGTTCTCGTCGAACTTGATGTAGGAACCGTCCGGACGACGGCGCTCCTTGGCGGTGCGGACGACGACGGCCTTGACCACGTCGCCCTTCTTCACGTTGCCGCCCGGGATCGCGTCCTTGACGGTTGCGACGATGACGTCGCCGATTCCGGCGTAGCGACGGCCCGAGCCACCGAGAACACGGATGCAGAGAATCTCCTTGGCACCCGTGTTGTCGGCGACACGAAGTCGCGACTCCTGCTGGATCATGTAATGAACTCCTGTCGTCGAGCCGGTTCTCGCCGTGGGCGAGCCTTGCCGAACGGATAGCTGTCAGTGCCGGGTCCCTCGCGGGTGAACCGGCCAGGACCGGGCGGTGGACCCGCCCGACCTGTCCTCACTGGTTGCCGCACCGCGGTGCGGCACGAGAGCGGTCGTGACGAGCGAGCCGGGGCCCGCCCGTCACGACCGGTGGATCACTTGGCCTTCTCGAGGATCTCCGCGAGGCGCCACCGCTTGGTCGCGGACAGCGGGCGGGTCTCCATGATGAGCACCAGGTCGCCCACGCCGGCAGAGTTCTGCTCGTCGTGCGCCTTGACCTTGCTCGTGCGGCGGATGACCTTGCCGTAGAGCGGGTGCTTGACCCGGTCCTCGACCTCGACCACCACGGTCTTGTCCATCTTGTCGCTCACGACGTAGCCGCGGCGCGTCTTGCGGTGCGCGCGCTCCTCGGCCGCCTCGGGCGCGTTCGTTGCGTTCTCGCTCATTCCAGCCTCACTCACTCGGCGCTCGGCGCGGTTCGGATGCCGAGCTCGCGCTCACGCAGGATCGTGTAGATCCGCGCGATGTCGCGGCGGACGGCCTTGAGGCGCCCGTGGCTCTCCAGCTGGCCGGTGGCCGACTGGAAGCGGAGGTTGAAGAGCTCCTCCTTGACCTTCTTGAGCTCGGCGACGAGCGTCTCGTCGTCCATGGCGTCGAGGTCGACGGGGGCGAGCCCCTTCGTTCCGATTGCCATCAGTTGCCACCACCCTCGCGCACCACGAAACGGCACTTCATCGGGAGCTTGTGGATCGCGCGGCGCATGGCCTCGCGAGCCAGGTCCTCCGGGACACCCGCCAGCTCGAAGACGATCCGGCCGGGCTTGACATTGGCGACCCACCACTCGGGCGAACCCTTACCGGAACCCATGCGGGTCTCGGCAGGCTTCTTGGTCAGGGGACGGTCCGGGTAGATGTTGATCCAGACCTTGCCGCCACGCTTGATGTGGCGGGTCATCGCGATACGAGCAGCCTCGATCTGGCGGTTCGTCACGTACGCCGGCTCGAGAGCCTGGATGCCGTACTCGCCGAACGAGATCTGGGTGCCACCCTTCGCCGCGCCGGAGCGCGACGGGTGGTGCTGCTTGCGGTGCTTGAGCCTGCGCGGGATCAGCATGACTCAGGCCTCCGTTCCGGTCTCAGGGGCCTTCGCCTCTGCGGCGGGAGCAGCCTGCTCGGGCGCCGCCGGCGACTCGGACGCGGGGGTCCGCTCGGCCGAACGCTCGGGACGACGGCCGCCACCACGACGGTCGCCGCCGCGCTCACCGCGCGGGCCGCCACGGCCCTGGCGCGGAGCGGCCGTGGCCTGCTGCGCGGCGAACTCCTTCTCGGTGACGTCGCCCTTGTAGATCCACACCTTCACGCCGATGCGGCCGAACGTGGTGCGGGCCTCGAAGAAGCCGTAGTCGATGTACGCGCGCAGCGTGTGCAGCGGCACACGACCCTCGCGGTAGAACTCCGACCGGCTCATCTCCGCGCCACCGAGGCGGCCGGAGACCTGCACGCGGATGCCCTTCGCGCCGGCGCGCTGCGCGGACTGGATGCCCTTGCGCATGGCACGACGGAACGAGACGCGGCTCGCGAGCTGCTCGGCGATGCCCTGCGCGACGAGCTGCGCGTCCGTCTCGGCGTTCTTCACCTCGAGGATGTTGAGCTGCACCTGCTTGCCGGTGAGCTTCTCGAGCTCGCCGCGGATGCGGTCGGCCTCGGCGCCGCGGCGGCCGATGACGATGCCCGGGCGCGCCGTGTGGATGTCCACGCGGACGCGGTCACGGGTGCGCTCGATCTCGACCTTGGAGATGCCGGCGCGCTCGAGACCCGTGCTCATGAGCTTACGGATCTGGACGTCCTCGCGGACGTAGTCGCGGTACCGCTGGCCGGGCTTGGTGCTGTCGGCGAACCAGCGCGACCGGTGGTCGGTGGTGATGCCGAGGCGGTACCCGTGCGGGTGAACCTTCTGTCCCACTATCGGGCACTTCCCTTCGTGTTCTCACGCGGAGCGACGACCACGGTGATGTGGCTGGTGCGCTTGAGGATGCGGTTCGCACGGCCCTGGGCCCGGGGGCGGAAACGCTTGAGGGTCGGGCCCTCGTCGACGAACGCCTCACGCACGACGAGCTCCTGCTCCTCGAACGCTTCGCTCGCGCGATCCGCCTTCACCCGGGCGTTGGCGATGGCGCTCTCCACGACCTTGCGGACGGGCTCGCTCGCCGCCTGCGGTGCGAACTTCAGCACCGCGACGGCCTCGGAGGCCTGCTTGCCACGGATGAGGTCCACGACGCGCCGGGCCTTCTGGGGCGTGACACGGACGAACCGCGCCTGCGCCTTGGCTTCCATTGCTGTCCTGCCTTCTTGTCTCTTGACCGTCCAGGTCGTCACCAGACTGACCCGGGGGTCAGCGGCGACGACCCTTCTTGTCGTCCTTCACGTGGCCGCGGAAGGTCCGCGTGGGAGCGAACTCGCCGAGCTTGTGGCCGACCATCGACTCGGTGACGAACACCGGCGTGTGCTTGCGACCGTCGTGCACGGCGAACGTGTGACCGAGGAAGTCGGGCGTGATGACCGACCGACGGGACCAGGTCTTGATGACGTTCTTGGTCCCCTTCTCGTTCTGAGCGTCCACCTTCTTCTGCAGGTGGTCGTCGACGAAGGGGCCCTTCTTCAGGCTACGAGGCATGTCTCCAGGCTCCTATCAGCGCTTCTTGCCGGCACGGCGACGACGCACGATCAGCTTGTCGCTCGGCTTGTTGGGACGGCGGGTACGACCCTCCGGCTGGCCCCACGGGCTCACCGGGTGGCGACCACCGGAGGTCTTGCCCTCACCACCACCGTGCGGGTGGTCGATCGGGTTCATGGCGACACCGCGGACGGTCGGGCGCTTGCCCTTCCAGCGCATGCGGCCGGCCTTGCCCCAGTTGATGTTCGACTGCTCGGCGTTGCCGACCTCGCCGACCGTCGCGCGGCAGCGCAGGTCGACGTTGCGGATCTCGCCGGAGGGCATGCGCAGCTGCGCGTACGGCCCGTCCTTGGCGACGAGCTGCACGGACGCACCGGCCGAGCGGGCGATCTTCGCGCCGCCACCGGGCTTGAGCTCGATGGCGTGGATGACCGTACCGGTCGGGATGTTGCGCAGCGGCAGGTTGTTGCCGGGCTTGATGTCCGCGCCCGCGCCCGCCTCGACGACGTCGCCCTGCTTGAGCTTGGCCGGCGCGACGATGTAGCGCTTCTCGCCGTCCGCGTAGTGCAGGAGCGCGATGCGCGCGGTGCGGTTGGGGTCGTACTCGATGTGCGCGACCTTCGCCGGCACGCCGTCCTTGTCGTGACGACGGAAGTCGATCACGCGGTACGCACGCTTGTGGCCACCACCCTTGTGACGGGTGGTGATACGACCGGAGCTGTTGCGGCCGCCGCTCTTGGAGAGCGGGCGGACCAGAGACTTCTCCGGCTGCGAGCGCGTGATCTCGGCGAAGTCGGCGACGCTCGAGCCGCGGCGGCCGGGCGTCGTCGGCTTGTACTTACGGATTCCCATGGGGATCTGTCCTCAATCTGCTCTCGTCGGCTCAGCCGAAGATGTCGATCGTGCCCTCGCGGAGGGTGACGATCGCACGCTTGGTGTCCTTGCGCTTGCCCAGGCCGAAACGCGTGCGACGCGTCTTGCCCTTGCGGTTGATCGTGTTCACCGAGGCGACCTTGACCGAGAAGATCTGCTCGACGGCGATCTTGATCTCGGTCTTGTTGGCCCGCGGGTCGACGACGAACGTGTACTTGCCCTCGTCGAGCAGGCCGTAGCTCTTCTCGGAGACGACCGGCGCGAGGATCACGTCACGGGGGTCCTTGGTCACGGTGGTCACTTCGCGGCCTCCTCGGCAGCAGTCTCGTCCGCCTCGGTGGAGGTGGCGACGGCCTTCGCGGAGCGACCCGTGGCCGGGCCCGTCAGGAACGCGTCGAGCGCGCCCTGCGTGAAGACGACGTCGTCGGAGACGAGCACGTCGTAGGTGTTGAGCTGGTCGGCCACCAGGAGGTGGACCTGCTCGACGTTCCGCAGCGACTTGATCGTCAGCTCGTCGCCACGCTCGGTGACGACGAGGACGTGCTTGCGCCCGGAGAGCTTGGCGAGCGTCGTGACGGCGGTCTTGGTCGACGGCAGGCCGTCGACGCCGAAGCCGGTCACCACGTGGACGCGGCCGTTGCGGGCGCGGTCCGAGAGGGCACCGCGGAGCGCGGCGGCCTTCATCTTCTTGGGCGTCCGCTGGTCGTACGAGCGCGGCGTCGGGCCGTGGACGACGCCACCGCCGGCGAACTGCGGCGCACGGGTCGAACCCTGGCGGGCGCGGCCGGTGCCCTTCTGCTTGTACGGCTTGCGACCACCACCGCGGACCTCGCCGCGGGACTTGGTGTCGTGGGTGCCCTGGCGTGCGGCAGCACGCTGGGCGACGACGACCTGGTGGATCAGCGGGACGTTGAGCTCGACGTCGAACACCTCGGCGGGGAGCTCGGCGGTGCCGGCCTTCTTGCCCTTGGGGTCCAGCACGTCAACGGTCAGAGCGGACATGGGGTTCACGCTCCCTTCGCGGCGCTGCGCACGAGGACGACGCCGCCCTTGGGGCCGGGAACCGCGCCCTTGACGAGCAGCAGACCCTTCTCGGCGTCGACCGCGTGGACGGTCAGGTTCTGGGTGGTCTGACGGACGTTGCCCATCCGACCGGCCATGCGCAGGCCCTTGAAGACTCGCGACGGGGTCGAGGCCCCACCGATCGAGCCGGGCTTGCGGTGGTTGCGGTGCGAGCCGTGGGAGGCACCCACGCCGGAGAAGCCGTGACGCTTCATGACACCGGCGGTGCCCTTGCCCTTGGTCGTGCCCACGACGTCGACCACGGCGCCGGCCTCGAAGGCCTCCGCGGTGATCTCCTGGCCGAGCGAGTACTCGGTGGCGTCGGTGGTGCGGACCTCGGCGACGTGACGACGCGGCGTGACGCCGGCCTTCTCGAAGTGGCCCTTGAGCGGCTTCGTGACCTTGCGCGGGTCGATCTGGCCGTAGGCGAGCTGCACGGCGGCGTAGCCGTCGGCGTCCGACGTGCGCACCTGCGTCACGACGTTCGTGCCGACCGCGACGACGGTGACGGGCACGAGGCGCCCGGCCTCGTCCCAGAGCTGCGTCATCCCGAGCTTCGTGCCGAGCACCGCGGTGACCGGGCGCGCGTTCTGCTGGGGGGTAGTCATGATGTCCTCCAGCCTCAGAGCTTGATCTCGATGTTCACGTCAGCCGGCAGGTCGAGACGCATGAGCGAGTCGACCGCCTTCGGCGTGGGATCGATGATGTCGATCAGCCGCTTGTGCGTGCGCATCTCGAAGTGCTCGCGGCTGTCCTTGTACTTGTGAGGCGACCGGATGACGCAGAAGACGTTCTTCTCCGTCGGCAGCGGCACCGGACCCACGACCGTTGCACCAGCGCGCGTCACCGTGTCGACGATCTTGCGCGCCGAGCTGTCGATGACCTCGTGGTCGTAGGACTTGAGCCGGATGCGGATCTTCTGTCCCGCCATGGCGTCGTCTGACTCTCTCTCTCGAACCGCTAGCTGTCCGACCCCCGCGCTCGGGCGTGTCGCGTAGTCGCGACGCACCTGGGCGCACACGCCGAGAGGCGCAGGGCCGTTGGATATGTGGACTCCCGCCGGGCTCCGTGCTGACGCACGGCTCCGCGAACCGGACCACAACGTTTGTGCGAGCCTGTCGGAACGTGTGTTCCGCGGGGTACTCGATCCATGGCGACACAGAGAGCTCAACCCGCAGACCCGGGAGAAGTCCCGGGGTCCTGGCCCTCGGCGAGAGGACCGGTTCAACACACTGTTCGACACGTGAAAGAGCGCACCCGTAACAGGCAACCTGAACAGTCTGCCACACGAAGCCGCCGTCGTCCAAGTCGGGACGACGCGACGCCGGTGTGACGGTGACCGCAGGCCGAAGGCCCGGCCCCGCGGACGGGACCGGGCCTTCGACGAGGTGCTGCGGAGGCAGCGTCAGATCACTTGAGGATCTTGGTGACGCGGCCCGAGCCGACGGTGCGGCCACCCTCACGGATGGCGAAGCCGAGGCCCTCCTCCATGGCGATCGGCTGGATCAGCTCGACCGTCATCTCGGTGTTGTCGCCGGGCATGACCATCTCGGTGCCCTCGGGCAGCGTGATGACGCCGGTGACGTCCGTCGTGCGGAAGTAGAACTGCGGACGGTAGTTCGAGTAGAACGGGTTGTGACGGCCGCCCTCGTCCTTGCCCAGGATGTAGACCTGCGCCTCGAACTGCGTGTGCGGGGTGATCGAGCCCGGCTTCACGACGACCTGGCCGCGCTCGACGTCCTCGCGCTTGATGCCGCGCAGGAGCAGACCGGTGTTGTCGCCGGCCTGAGCCTGGTCCATCTGCTTGTGGAACGTCTCGATGCCCGTGACCGTGGTCTTCTGGGGCGAGCGGATGCCGACGATCTCGACGTCCGAGTTGAGGTCGAGCGTGCCACGCTCCACCTTGCCGGTGACGACGGTGCCACGACCGGTGATCGTGAAGACGTCCTCGACGGGCATGAGGAACGGCTTGTCGAGCTCGCGGACCGGCTCGGGCACGTTCTCGTCCACGGCCTCCATGAGCTCGAGGATCTTCGCGGTCCACTCGGGGTCGCCCTCGAGCGCCTTGAGACCGGAGACGCGCACGACCGGCGCGTTGTCACCGTCGAACTCCTGCGAGGAGAGGAGCTCGCGCACCTCCATCTCGACGAGCTCGAGGATCTCCTCGTCGTCGACCATGTCGGACTTGTTGAGCGCCACGAGCAGGTACGGCACGCCGACCTGGCGGGCGAGCAGGACGTGCTCGCGCGTCTGGGCCATCGGGCCGTCGGTCGCGGCGACCACCAGGATCGCGCCGTCCATCTGGGCGGCACCGGTGATCATGTTCTTGATGTAGTCGGCGTGACCCGGGGCGTCGACGTGCGCGTAGTGGCGCTTCGGCGTCTCGTACTCGATGTGCGCGATGTTGATCGTGATACCGCGCTGCTTCTCCTCGGGAGCCGCGTCGATCTCGTCGAAGTTGCGCTGCGTGTTCGCCGGCAGGTCCGGGTACGTGTCCGCGAGCGTCTTCGAGATCGCCGCCGTGAGCGTCGTCTTACCGTGGTCGACGTGACCGATGGTGCCGACGTTGACGTGCGGCTTGGTCCGCTCGAACTTGGCCTTAGCCACTGGGGTCCTCCTGGGACTTGGGTAGATGTGCCGAACGTTGCGAATGTCGACCGAGAGATCCTACATCCGCGGGGCGTTGCGGTTTCCTACAGGTTGATGGTTGTGCGGGTCTTCGACCTGTGGGGACTCACTCGCCCCGGGTCTTCTTGATGATCTCTTCGGCAACGTTCCGAGGAACCTCGGCGTAGTTGTCGAACTGCATCGAGTACACCGCACGACCCTGGGTCTTGGACCGGAGGTCACCGATGTACCCGAACATCTCTGACAACGGTACGTGGGCCCGGACGACCTTCACACCCGTCGCGTCCTCCATGGACTGGATCATTCCACGACGTGAGTTCAGGTCGCCGATGACGTCGCCCATGTACTCCTCGGGCGTACGCACCTCGACCGCCATCACCGGCTCCAGCAGAACCGGGTCCGCCCGCTTGACGCCCTCCTTGAGGACCATCGAGCCGGCGATCTTGAACGCCATCTCCGAGGAGTCGACCTCGTGGTAGGCGCCGTCGAGCAGGATCGCCTTCACCCCGACCAGCGGGAAGCCGGCGAGCACGCCGAGCTCCATCGCGGACTGGATGCCGGCGTCGACGCTGGGGATGTACTCGCGCGGGATGCGACCACCGGTGACCGCGTTGGAGAACTCGTAGAGCTCGCCCTCGGACGTGTCGAGCGGCTCGAAGGTCACCTGGACCTTCGCGAACTGCCCGGACCCACCGGTCTGCTTCTTGTGCGTGTACTCGATCTTCTCGGCCTTGCGGCGGATCGTCTCGCGGTACGCGACCTGCGGCTTGCCGACGTTCGCCTCGACCTTGAACTCGCGACGCATGCGGTCGACGAGGATGTCGAGGTGGAGCTCGCCCATGCCGCCGATGACGGTCTGGCCGGTCTCGTCGTCCAGCTTGACGCGGAAGGTCGGGTCCTCCTCGGCGAGCTTCTGGATCGCCGTGGAGAGCTTCTCCTGGTCGGCCTTCGTCTTCGGCTCGATCGCCACGTCGATGACGGGCTCGGGGAAGCTCATCGACTCGAGGATGACCGGGTTCGCCATGTCGCTCAGCGTGTCACCGGTCGTGGTGTCCTTGAGGCCGATGACCGCGTAGATGTGACCGGCGCTCGCCTCGTCGACCGGGTTCTCCTTGTTGGAGTGCATCTGGAAGATCTTGCCGACGCGCTCCTTCTTGCCCTTGGTCGAGTTCGCGACCTGCTGGCCGGGCTCGACGCGACCGGAGTACACGCGCACGTAGGTGAGCTTGCCGAAGAACGGGTGCGCCGCGACCTTGAAGGCGAGCGCGGAGAACGGCTCCGAGGCGTCGGGGTGACGCTGGATGACCTTCTCCTCGTCCTTCGGGTCGTGACCGTCGATGGCCGGCACGTCGAGGGGCGACGGCAGGTAGTCGATGACCGCGTCGAGCATGGGCTGGACGCCCTTGTTCTTGAACGCGGAGCCGCACAGGACCGGGAACGCCTCGCCCGCGATGACGAGCTTGCGGATGCCGGCCTTGAGCTCGGCGATCGTCAGCTCCTCGCCACCGAGGTACTTCTCGAGCAGCTCCTCGTCGGCCTCAGCGACGGCCTCGACGAGCTCGCTGCGGTACTGCTGGGCCTTCTCGACCAGGTCCGCGGGGATCTCCTCGGTGTCGTACGCCTCGCCGAGCTGGGTCTCCCCGTGCCAGACGAGCGCCTTCATCTCGAGCAGGTCCACGACACCGGTGAAGTCGCTCTCGGCCCCGATCGGGAGCTGGATGACCAGCGGCTTCGCCTTGAGGCGGTTGATGATCGTGTCGACGGTGAAGTAGAAGTCCGCGCCGAGCTTGTCCATCTTGTTGACGAAGCAGATGCGCGGGACGTTGTACTTGTCCGCCTGGCGCCACACCGTCTCCGACTGCGGCTCGACACCTTCCTTGCCGTCGAAGACGGCGACGGCGCCGTCGAGCACGCGCAGGGAGCGCTCGACCTCGACCGTGAAGTCGACGTGGCCGGGCGTGTCGATGATGTTGATCTGGTTCTTGTTCCAGTAGCACGAGACGGCGGCGGACGTGATCGTGATGCCGCGCTCCTTCTCCTGCTCCATCCAGTCGGTCGTGGACGCGCCGTCGTGCGTCTCGCCGAGCTTGTAGTTCACACCCGTGTAGAACAGGATGCGCTCGGTGGTCGTGGTCTTCCCGGCATCGATGTGGGCCATGATGCCGATGTTGCGGACCTTGCTCAGGTCGGTCAGCACGTCAAGTGCCACGGTCTGCTTCCCTCGTTAGATGGGTTGAGTCGGGGGCGCTGCTCGGACCGGGGTGACCGGCCTCGACCCGCCGACGGCGGCCCCGGGGACCGCTCCGGTCCCCGGGGCCCGTCGTGCGGACTACCAGCGGTAGTGGGCGAAGGCCTTGTTGGACTCCGCCATCTTGTGCATGTCCTCACGGCGCTTGACCGCGGCGCCGAGGCCGTTGCTCGCGTCGAGGATCTCGTTCATGAGGCGCTCCGTCATGGTCTTCTCGCGACGGGCGCGCGAGTAGTCCGTGAGCCAGCGCAGCGCGAGGGTCGTCGCACGCGCCGGGCGCACCTCGACCGGGACCTGGTAGGTCGCACCACCGACGCGGCGCGAGCGGACCTCGAGCGCCGGGCGGACGTTCTCGAGCGCGCGCTTGAGCACGACGACCGGGTCGCCGTCCGTCTTCGCCCGGACGCCCTCGAGGGCGCCGTAGACGATCGACTCGGCGGTGGACTTCTTGCCGTCGAGCAGCACCTTGTTGATGAGCTGCGTGACGACGGGAGACCCGTAGACCGGGTCGACGATGAGCGGCCGCTTCGGGGCCGGGCCCTTGCGAGGCATCAGCTCTTCTCCTTCTTGGCGCCGTAGCGGCTGCGGGCCTGCTTGCGGTTCTTCACGCCCTGCGTGTCGAGCGCGCCGCGCACGATCTTGTAGCGCACACCCGGGAGGTCCTTCACACGACCGCCGCGCACGAGCACGATGGAGTGCTCCTGGAGGTTGTGGCCGACGCCGGGGATGTAGGCCGTGACCTCGACCTGGGAGGAGAGCTTCACGCGAGCGACCTTGCGCAGCGCGGAGTTCGGCTTCTTCGGGGTGGTGGTGTACACGCGCGTGCACACACCGCGCCGCTGCGGGGAGCCCTTGAGGGCGGGAGTCTTGGACTTCCCCACCTTCGAGGTCCGCCCCTTGCGGACGAGCTGCTGGATCGTAGGCACTACGTCTCCGTGTCTTCTCGAGCTACCGGGGCTATCCCCGATGGTGGTCGTGCTGGCTGCTGGAGCCGATCGCACGAGGCACCCGCAGCGCGAGAGACGCTGCAGCAGCCACCTACCACCGGCTCGATGGTCCGGCTCCGGGCCGTGGGCGCGAGCGCGCCACCAGGACCGGGATCCGGAGTGCCCGGGCACTCACATCGGCCCGTCCGGAGACCGCCACGCGGCGGTGTGCGACGATCGCTCGCCCGCACCGTCCCGCCAGGGACATCACGGAGGGCCCGACGGCGCGGGCACGGTTTACCAGGTTACCTGCCACCCGGCAAGGAGTCAAAGGAGCAGGTCGCGAGCACGGCCGCTCCCCCGGGCTCGTCGTCGTCCCGCAGGAGGGACGACGACGGGTGCCCGCCGGCCACCGCGCACGAGGCGCGGCAGCCGACGGGCACCCGTCGTGGGACGTCAGCGGTAGTCGCCGAAGTCCAGGTCCTCGAGCGGGATCGCCTCGCCAGAGCCCATGCCGAGCGCCGGGAAGTCGATCTCGTCGTAGCCGAAGCTCGGGTAGAGCTCCGTCTTGGCCTGCTCGGTCGGCTCGACCTGGACCTTGGTGTACCGGGGAAGACCGGTACCGGCCGGGATGAGCTTACCGATGATGACGTTCTCCTTGAGGCCGAGGAGCGGGTCACGACGACCGCTCATCGACGCCTCGGTGAGCACGCGCGTCGTCTCCTGGAACGACGCGGCCGAGAGCCACGAGTCCGTCGCGAGCGACGCCTTCGTGATGCCCATCAGCTCGGGACGACCGGAGGCCGGCTGGCCACCCTCCGCCACCGCGCGACGGTTCGCGTCCTCGAAGCGGCCGCGCTCGGCGAGCTCGCCCGGCAGGAGGTGCGAGTCGCCCGAGTCGAGCACGGTCACGCGACGCAGCATCTGCCGCACGATGACCTCGATGTGCTTGTCGTGGATGTCCACGCCCTGCGAGCGGTAGACCTCCTGGACCTCGTCCACCAGGTGCTTCTGCGTGGCGCGCGGGCCGAGGATGCGCAGGACCTTCTTCGGGTCCACCGCACCCTGGACGAGCTGCGTGCCGACGTTGACGTGGTCGCCGTCCTGCACGAGCAGGCGGGCACGCTTCGTCACCGGGTAGGCGATCTCCTCCGAGCCGTCGTCCGGCGTGAGCACCAGACGGCGCGAGCGCTCCGAGTCGTCGATCGCGATGCGGCCCGAGAACTCCGCGATGGGCGCCTCACCCTTGGGGGTGCGGGCCTCGAAGAGCTCCGTGACACGCGGCAGACCCTGCGTGATGTCGTCCGCGGAGGCGACACCACCGGTGTGGAAGGTACGCATCGTCAGCTGCGTGCCCGGCTCACCGATCGACTGGGCGGCGATGATGCCGACCGCCTCGCCGATGTCGACGAGCTTGCCCGTGGCGAGCGAGCGCCCGTAGCACTTGGCGCACGTCCCGACGCGCGACTCGCACGTGAGGACCGAGCGGACCTTGGCCTCGCGGACGCCCGCGGTGACCGCGGCGTCGATGAGGACGTCGCCCGCGTCGTCGCCGGCCTTGCCGACGACGTTCCCGTCGGGGTCGACCAGGTCGGCCGCGAGGGTGCGCGAGTAGACGCTCGTCTCCACCTTCGGGTGGCGCACGAGCTTGCCCGCGAGCTCCTCGGCGATCGGCAGGGTCAGGCCACGCTCGGTGCCGCAGTCCTCCTCGCGGACGATGACGTCCTGCGACACGTCCACGAGACGACGCGTGAGGTAGCCCGAGTCGGCGGTCCGCAGCGCGGTGTCCGCCAGACCCTTGCGGGCACCGTGCGTCGCGATGAAGTACTCGAGGACGGACAGGCCCTCGCGGTAGTTGGACTTGATCGGGCGCGGGATGATCTCGCCCTTCGGGTTCGCCACGAGACCGCGCATACCGGCGATCTGACGGACCTGCATCCAGTTACCACGCGCACCCGAACCGACCATGCGGTACACGGTGTTGCGGTCGTTCGCCTCGAGGTTCTCGCGCATGACCGACGCGACCTTGTCCGTCGCCTGGGTCCAGATCTCGATGAGCTCCTGACGGCGCTCGTCGTCCGTGATGAGACCACGGTCGTACTGCTGCTGGACCTTGAGCGCGCGCTCCTCGTGCTGCTCGAGGATGACGGCCTTCTCCTTGGGCGTCGCCACGTCGGAGATCGCGATCGTGACGCCCGAGCGGGTCGCCCAGCGGAAGCCGGCGGCCTTCAGCGCGTCGAGCGACGCCGCGACCTCGACCTTCGGGTAGCGCTCCGCGAGCTCGTTGACGATCGCCGAGAGGCGCTTCTTGTCGACGACCGAGTTCACGTACGGGTAGTCGACGGGGAGCGTCTCGTTGAACAGCGCGCGACCGAGCGTGGTGTCGAAGAGGATCGGCTGACCCTCCTCCCAGCCCTCGGGAGCCTCGAAGCCGGAGACCGGCGGGACGAGGTCCGTCGTGCGGATCTTCACCCGGGCGTTGAGGTCCAGGGTGCCCTGGTCGAACGCCATGATCGCCTCGGCCACGGAGCCGAACGCACGACCCTCGCCCTCGGCACCCTCGCGGTCGCTCGTCAGGTGGTACAGACCGATGATCATGTCCTGCGAGGGCATGGTCACCGGACGGCCGTCCGACGGCTTGAGGATGTTGTTGCTCGAGAGCATGAGGATGCGGGCCTCGGCCTGCGCCTCGGCGCTCAGGGGCAGGTGGACGGCCATCTGGTCACCGTCGAAGTCCGCGTTGAACGCGGCGCAGACGAGCGGGTGCAGGTGGATCGCCTTGCCCTCGACGAGCTGCGGCTCGAACGCCTGGATGCCCAGGCGGTGCAGCGTCGGTGCACGGTTGAGCAGCACGGGGTGCTCGGTGATGACCTCTTCGAGCACGTCCCACACGACCGGGCGGGCACGCTCGACCATGCGCTTCGCGCTCTTGATGTTCTGCGCGTGGTTGAGGTCCACGAGGCGCTTCATGACGAACGGCTTGAACAGCTCGAGCGCCATCTGCTTCGGCAGGCCGCACTGGTGCAGCTTGAGCTGCGGGCCGACGACGATGACCGAACGGCCCGAGTAGTCGACGCGCTTGCCGAGCAGGTTCTGACGGAAACGACCCTGCTTGCCCTTGAGCATGTCCGAGATGGACTTGAGCGGGCGGTTGCCCGGGCCGGTGACCGGACGACCACGGCGGCCGTTGTCGAACAGCGAGTCCACGGCCTCCTGGAGCATCCGCTTCTCGTTGTTGACGATGATCTCCGGCGCACCCAGGTCGAGGAGACGCTTGAGGCGGTTGTTCCGGTTGATCACGCGGCGGTACAGGTCGTTGAGGTCGCTCGTCGCGAAGCGGCCACCGTCGAGCTGCACCATCGGGCGCAGGTCCGGCGGGATGACCGGGACGGCGTCGAGCACCATGCCCGTGGGCGAGTTCGTCGTGGTGAGGAACGCGTTGACGACCTTGAGTCGCTTGAGGGCACGCGTCTTGCGCTGGCCCTTGCCCGAGCGGATGGTCTCGCGCAGGGACTCGGCCTCCGCCTCCAGGTCGAAGTCCTGGAGACGCTTCTGGATCGCCGCGGCGCCCATCGAGCCCTCGAAGTAGGTGCCGTAGCGGTCCTGGAGGGCGCGGTACAGCATCTCGTCGCCCTCGAGGTCGGCGACCTTGAGGTTCTTGAAGCGGTCCCACACCTGCTCGAGACGGTCGAGCTGGGCGTCGGCGCGCTTGCGGATCTGCGCCATCTCGCGCTCGGCCGAGTCGCGGACCTTGCGGCGCGCGTCGGCCTTGGCACCCTCGGCCTCGAGCTCGGCCAGGTCGGCCTCGAGCTTCTGGGCGCGGGAGTTGATGTCGTTGTCGCGGGCGTCCGCGATCTCCTTCTTCTCCAGGTCGATCTCGTTCTGGAGGTTCGGGAGGTCCTCCTGGCGACCCTCCTCGTCGACCGAGGTGATCATGTACGCCGCGAAGTAGATGACCTTCTCGAGGTCCTTCGGGGCGAGGTCGAGCAGGTAGCCGAGGCGCGAGGGCACGCCCTTGAAGAACCAGATGTGCGTGACCGGCGCGGCGAGCTCGATGTGGCCCATGCGCTCACGACGCACCTTCGAGCGCGTCACCTCGACGCCGCAGCGCTCGCAGATGATGCCCTTGAAGCGCACGCGCTTGTACTTGCCGCAGTAGCACTCCCAGTCCCGGGTGGGGCCGAAGATCTTCTCGCAGAAGAGTCCGTCCTTCTCGGGCTTGAGGGTGCGGTAGTTGATGGTCTCGGGCTTCTTCACCTCACCGTGCGACCACGCACGGATGTCGTCGGCCGTGGCCAGGCCGATACGCAGCTCGTCGAAGACGTTGACGTCGAGCAAGTTGTCCTACTTCCTTCGCCTGCCGGGACCGGCCGTGGCCGGCCCCGACGCCAAAAAGACGGTTGGTGTGGGGGTCGTCGGTGGGAGCGGGGTGACCCGCTCCCACCTGCCCGAGATCAGATCTCGTCGACGCTGGACGCCGCGTTGGGGCGGCGCGACAGGTCGATGCCGAGCTCTTCGGCTGCGCGGTACACGTCGTCGTCCGACTCCCGCATCTCGATGGACACGCCGTCGCTCGAGAGCACCTCGACGTTCAGGCACAGCGACTGCATCTCCTTGAGGAGGACCTTGAAGGACTCCGGGATGCCCGAGTCGGGGATGTTCTCGCCCTTGACGATCGCCTCGTAGACCTTGACGCGACCGGGCACGTCGTCCGACTTGATCGTGAGGAGCTCCTGGAGCGTGTAGGCCGCGCCGTACGCCTCGAGGGCCCACACCTCCATCTCGCCGAAGCGCTGACCGCCGAACTGCGCCTTACCACCGAGCGGCTGCTGGGTGATCATCGAGTACGGGCCGGTCGAGCGCGCGTGGATCTTGTCGTCGACCAGGTGGTGGAGCTTGAGGATGTACATGTAGCCCACCGACACGGCCTCGGGGAACGGCTCGCCGGAGCGGCCGTCGAAGAGGCGCGCCTTGCCGTCGGCGCCGACCATGCGGTCGCCGTCGCGGTTCGGGATGGTCGTCGAGAGCAGGCCCGTGAGCGCGTCCTCGTGGACGCCGTCGAACACCGGGGTGGCGACGGGACGGCCCGGCTCGGACGTCGCGGCGATCTCCGGGACGTTCTCCCGCCAGGAGAGGTCCTTGCCGTCGGCGAGCGAGATGTCCCAGCCCTGCTTCGCGACCCACCCGAGGTGCGTCTCGAGAACCTGGCCCACGTTCATACGACCGGGGACGCCCAGCGGGTTGAGGACGACGTCGACCGGCGTCCCGTCCTCGAGGAACGGCATGTCCTCGACGGGCAGGATCTTGGAGATGACGCCCTTGTTGCCGTGACGGCCGGCGAGCTTGTCGCCGTCCGTGATCTTGCGGCGCTGCGCGATGTAGACGCGCACGAGCTGGTTCACGCCCGCGGGCAGCTCGTCGCCGTCCTCGCGGTTGAACTCGCGCACGCCGATGACCGTGCCGGACTCGCCGTGAGGCACCTTGAGCGACGTGTCGCGCACCTCGCGCGCCTTCTCGCCGAAGATCGCGCGCAGGAGGCGCTCCTCCGGGGTCAGCTCGGTCTCGCCCTTCGGCGTGACCTTGCCGACCAGGACGTCGCCCGCGCCGACCTCGGCACCGATGCGGATGATGCCGCGCTCGTCGAGGTCCGCCAGGACGTCCTCGGAGACGTTCGGGATGTCCCGCGTGATCTCCTCGGGGCCGAGCTTGGTGTCGCGCGCGTCGACCTCGTGCTCCTCGATGTGGATCGAGGAGAGCACGTCGTCCTGCACGAGACGCTGGCTGAGGATGATCGCGTCCTCGTAGTTGTGGCCCTCCCACGACATGAACGCCACGAGGAGGTTGCGGCCGAGGGCGAGCTCGCCCTCGTCGGTCGCCGGGCCGTCCGCGAGGACGGAGCCGGGCTCGACGCGCTGGCCCTCGTCGACGAGCACGCGCTGGTTGTAGCTCGTGCCCTGGTTCGAGCGGCGGAACTTCGCGATCCGGTAGCTGCCGGTCGTGCCGTCGTCGTTCGCGACGAGCACGAGGTCGGCCGAGACCTCGGTGACGACACCGGGCTTCGTCGCGACGACGACGTCGCCCGCGTCGACGGCCGCGCGCCACTCCATGCCGGTCCCGACGAGCGGGGCCTCGGAGCGGACCAGCGGCACGGCCTGGCGCTGCATGTTCGCGCCCATGAGGGCGCGGTTCGCGTCGTCGTGCTCGAGGAACGGGATGAGCGCCGTCGCGACCGAGACCATCTGGCGCGGCGAGACGTCCATGTAGTCGACCTGCGCGCCGGGGACGATCTCGACCTCGCCGCCCTTGGTGCGCACGAGCACGCGCTCGTCCGCGAAGGAGCCGTCGGCGTTGAGCGTCTGGTTCGCCTGCGCGATGACGTGGCGGTCCTCGTCGTCGGCCGTGAGGTAGACGACCTCGTCGGTCACCTTGCCCGCCGTCACCTTGCGGTACGGCGTCTCGATGAAGCCGAACGGGTTGATGCGCCCGTACGACGCGAGCGAGCCGATCAGACCGATGTTCGGACCCTCAGGGGTCTCGATCGGGCACATGCGGCCGTAGTGCGACGGGTGGACGTCACGGACCTCCATGCCGGCGCGGTCGCGCGACAGACCACCCGGTCCGAGGGCCGAGAGACGACGCTTGTGCGTCAGGCCCGCGAGCGGGTTGTTCTGGTCCATGAACTGCGAGAGCTGCGACGTGCCGAAGAACTCGCGGATGGACGCCACGACCGGGCGGATGTTGATGAGCGTCTGCGGCGTGATCGCCTCGACGTCCTGCGTCGTCATGCGCTCGCGCACGACGCGCTCCATCCGCGACAGGCCCGTGCGGACCTGGTTCTGGATGAGCTCGCCGACGGCGCGGATGCGGCGGTTGCCGAAGTGGTCGATGTCGTCCGTCTCGACGCGCACCTCGACGGCCTCGCCGTTGCGGGTGCCCGGGATGCTCGCGTGGTCCGCGTGCAGCGCCGCGAGGTACTTGATCGTCGCGACGACGTCCGAGACCGACAGCGTGGAGTCGCTGAGCGGCGCGTCGATGCCGAGCTTCTTGTTCGCCTTGTAGCGACCGACCTTCGCGAGGTCGTAGCGCTTCGGGTTGAAGTAGAAGTTCTCGAGGAGCGCGCGGCCGGCCTCGACCGTCGGCGGCTCGCCCGGGCGGATCTTGCGGTAGAGGTCGACGAGCGCCTCGTCCTGCGTGTGGACGTGGTCCTTCTCGAGCGTGTCGAGCACCGACGGGAAGTCCGCGAACTGCTCGCGGATCTCGGACTCCGTGAGGCCGAGCGCCTTGAGCAGCACGGTCACGGACTGCTTGCGCTTGCGGTCGACGCGCACGCCGACGGCGTCGCGCTTGTCGATCTCGAACTCGAGCCAGGCACCGCGCGACGGGATGATCTTCGCGGAGAAGATGTCCTTGTCGCTCGTCTTGTCGGCGGCGCGCTCGAAGTAGACGCCGGGCGAGCGGACGAGCTGCGAGACGACGACGCGCTCGGTGCCGTTGATGATGAACGTGCCGCGCTCGGTCATGAGCGGGAAGTCGCCCATGAAGACCGTCTGGCTCTTGATCTCACCGGTGTTGTAGTTGACGAACTCCGCGGTGACGAACAGCGGCGCGGCGTACGTGAAGTCCTTCTCCTTGCACTCGTCGGCCGTGTACTTCGGCGGCTCGAAGCGGTGGTTGGAGAACGACAGCGACATCGAGGACCCGAAGTCCTCGATCGGGGAGATCTCCTCGAAGATCTCCTCGAGACCCGACGTCGAGGGCACGTCCTGGCGCCCGGCCTCGGCCGCGGCGGCGACGCGCGCCTGCCACGCCTCGTTGCCGAGCAGCCAGTCGAAGCTCTCGGTCTGGAGGCCCAGCAGGTCGGGGACCTCGAGCGGCTCGAAGATCTTGGCGAAGGAGAGGCGACGCGATGCGGTGCGGTTCGCGATGGCGTCGGCGGACGGAGCAGAAGGGGTGCGCGAGGCAGCCAAGAGGGGTCCTTCCCTGCAGATCGAAAGAACGCTGCACCGGCCGGGCTGGACACGATCACCGCCGCCACGACACCTCGCGGACGCGCACGTACGTCGTCGAGGGGGTCGGGGGTATATGAGATCGGGGGCACAGGACAGCGCAAAGCGTGAGCATACCCCAAGAAGGCGTCGCCACACAACCTCGGGGCACACTCCCCCGTCCGGCCCCGGGCGCTGCGCGCCTCGCCGGTACTCGCACGAGCCTCGTCGCCCGTCCTCCGGCCCGCCGTGCGGGCCCTGAACCTGCTGCTGTCGACCTCGCTGTCCTGCGTCGTCGACCCGCACATGGTGGCACACTCGTGGCCGTTCCGTGAAGCCGGTGCGCCGACGCCGTCGGATCCCGGTCGCCCCAGGACGCCGCGCGACGCCGCGCGACGCCGCGGGCTCGCCCTCCGGGCCCTCCTGGCCGCCCGGCGCCGCCCCCGGGAAACGACGAGGCCCGCACCCCGGGCGGGGTGCGGGCCTCGTGCGGCGTGCGACCGGTCCCGTCAGGACGGGACCGGTGAGATCACTTGAGGGTGACCGTGGCGCCGGCGCCCTCGAGGGCAGCCTTGGCCTTCTCGGCCGTCTCCTTGTTCGCGCCCTCCAGGACCGGCTTCGGGGCACCGTCCACGAGGTCCTTGGCCTCCTTCAGGCCGAGGGACGTGAGCGCGCGCACCTCCTTGATGACCTGGATCTTCTTGTCGCCGGCAGCCTCGAGGATGACGTCGAACTCGTCCTTCTCCTCCTCGGCCGGGGCGTCGCCCGAGCCACCCGCGGGGGCGGCGACCGCGACGGCGGCGGGTGCGGCGGCGGTGACCTCGAAGGTCTCCTCGAAGGCCTTCACGAACTCGTTGAGCTCGATGAGGGTGAGCTCCTTGAACTGCTCGATGAGCTCGTCGGTGCTGAGCTTCGCCATGATGGCGTTCCTTTCGGTCGGTGCTCGGCAGCGGCCCGGTGCGGGCCTGCCAGAAGCGGGGTGTGTGCTTGCGCTGCGTGGATCACGAGACCGGGGCGTGCCCCGGGCGCGGGATCAGGCGGCAGCGCCCTCCGATTCCTGCTTCTGACGCAGGGCATCGATGACGCGGGCGGCCTGGGCGGTGTTCGCGGTGAAGACGTAGGCAGCCTGGAAGAGCTTGGCCTTCATCGCGCCGGCCGCCTTGGCCAGCAGGACCTCGCGGGACTCGAGGTCCGCGAGCTTCGTGACCTCCGCGGCGGTCAGGGGGCGCCCGTCGAGGACACCGCCCTTGATGACCAGCGCGGGGTTCGCCTTGGCGAAGTCACGCAGACCCTTGGCAGCCTCGACCGGGTCCCCGGTGACGAAGGCGATTGCCGACGGGCCCTGCAGGTCGGCGTCGAGTCCCTCGACACCGGCCTCCTTGGCCGCGATAGCGGTCAGCGTGTTCTTCACCACGGCGTAGGTTGCGTTGCCGCTGAGCGACCGACGCAGCTGCTTGAGCTGCGCGACGGTGAGCCCGCGGTACTCGGTCAGCACGGCAGCGTTCGAGTCGCGGAACTTGTCCGAGATCTCGGCGACTGCGGCTGCCTTGTCCGGCCTCGCCATGGCAATCCTTCCGGTGGTGGTACCACCGGCGTCCGTCCCGGAACGAGAAAGAGCCCCGCGCAGGCGCGGGGCTCGCAGTCGCACGCGCGGCGGGGCCGGGCGGACGTCGTCGATTCGCTACCTGCGCTGGCCTCCACCTCGTGGGCGGGACTTCGGTCCGTCACGTCCTGCAGACGGAGTCTGCGGGCAGCGTCGGACGACCGGCGGTCTTGGGTACACGCTCATCGTACGGGACGACGGCGCGTGCTCCAAACCACGGCCCGTGCCGTCAGAGCACCAGCGGGCCGAAGCAGACCAGCGGTACCGGCTCGGGCTCGTCGGCCACGGCCCGGGCGAGCGCCGTCCCCGGCATGGCGCCGTCGCGCAGCTCGGCGTGGAGCGACGGCATGACGCGCGCCGCGACGTCGTCGCGCAGCGGGGCCACGCTCGCGATCACCGCGCGGGCGCCGAGCCGCAGCAGGACGCTCGTCAGGCCGAGCGACTCGCCGCCGATGCGCGGCGTCGAGAGCCCCACCTCGCACGCCGACAGCACGACGACCACACCGTGCAGGTCGGTGCCGTCGAGCTCGTGCGCGAACAGCGGGCCGTCGGCGAGCCGCAGCGACGAGAACAACGGGTTGTCGGTCTCGTGCGTGCCGTGCGCGGCGAGGTGCACGACCCCCGCGGTGCGCAGCCCGTCGACGACGACCTCGCACGTCGCCTCCTCCCCCGCGAGCGCCTCGGCCCCCTCCCAGACGGACGCGACGAGCTTCGCCTCGGCGCCGGAGAAGCGCAGGCCCGGCCCGGCGACGACGAGCGCCTCGTCCGTCCGACGCACCGGCTCGCCGTCGCGCAGGTCCACCCACGAGTTCGCCCACGTGCGCAGCCCGCGCCGCGAGGGCAGCGAGGCCCACGGCAGCGCGAGCAGCAGGTCGCGGGCGGCGACGTGGAGGTCGCCGTCCGCCTCGAGCGGGACGACGAGCGCGTCGTCGAGCGCGGCCAGCGTCCGGGACAGCGAGCCGACGGCGGCCTCGCGCATGGGGACCGGGATGAGCACGTTCGACAGGACCGCGAAGTCCGCGCGCGCACGGCGCACCTGCTCGGCGACCGCTGCGCGCGACGCGAGGCGCACGAGCCGAGAACCCCGGGCGCTGACGCGGACGGCGAGCACGTCGTCGCCGTCCAGCATGAGGTCGGCCACGACCGCGTCGGACCCGACATCGGCCAGCGTGGCGCGCAGCCGCCGCTCCGACGCGGGGACCGGGGCGGCGGCCCCTCCCCCGTGCTGCCAGGAGCGCCGTCGTGCGTCGTCCTGGAGGCGCCGCGCCGCCTGGAGGTGGTCCTGCCGGCGCGCGAGGCTGGCCGCGTCCGAGGGCGCCCCCAGCGCGCGGGCCGCCTCGACCTCGCGCCGGGCGGCGGCGAGGAGGTCCGCGAGGACCGGGTCCGCGGGCGGGCGCACGCGGCCCGTCCCGGCGAACGCCGCCCGGCCACGCTCGACGGCGTCGAAGATCGTCCCGGGGCGCCGGGTGCGCAGCGCCGCCTCGACGTCGACGTTGCCGAGCCGCACGCCGTGCACCGCGGACGCCGTCACCGCGTCCACGGACCCCAGCCGCGCGCGGTGGTCCGCGAGCGCCGCCTGGCCGCGCCGCACGGCGCGGACGCCGGCGCGCCGGTCGCCGGCCACGAACGCGAGCTGCGCGAGGACCGCCTCGTGCTGGAGCCGGACGGGGAGCGGAGCGCGGCCGAGCCGCGGGGGCACGGCCCGCAGGACCTCCTGCGCCCCGCGCACGTCGCCCGCGGACACGAGCCACTCGACGGCGAGGAGTCGCGCGGGGACCGTGATCCCGAGACCCGAGACGCTGCCCAGGGTCTCGCCGTCGTGCGCGAGGTCGAGCGCCCAGGTCGCGTGCCGACGGGCGCGCGCCGGGCTCACGGGTGTCGCGCGGTGCTCCGTGAGCGCCGCCTGGAGCTCCGCGACGCGGGCGCGCAGCACCCACGGCCTGTTGCTGAGGCGGTCGAACCGGCGCGACGCCGAGCGGGCGAGGCGCCGCGCCTCGGCGTACCGCCGCAGGCCGAGCACGACGCGCGACCGGACCAGCTCGACCTCCGCGAGGTCGCGCAGCATGCGGTAGCGGGAGAGGTGCTCGCGCGCCTCGCTCAGCGCCTCGTCCGCCTCCGTGAGCAGGCCGGCGTCGAGCAGCACCTGCGCGCGGTCGATGAGCCCGACGGCGGCGTGCCGGTCCGGCGCCTGCGCCGCGGCCTCGTCCATGGCGCGCAGGGCGACCGGCAGGTCGCCGCGCAGGTACTCCGCGTACCCGAGGTTGTGCCGGGCCTTGGACACCAGGAGCTCGTCCCCGAGCGCGGTGGCCCGGTGGACGGCGTCGTCGAGGTCGCGGCTCGCCCCCTCGGCGTCGCCCAGCTCGAGGCGCAGGGAGCCGAGGTTGAGCAGCAGGACGGCCGCGTCGAGGGGGCGCGCGTCGTCGATGACCTCGGCCGCCGTCTCCAGCTCGTCCAGCGCGGCGGAGACGTCGCCGGTCCGCAGCCGCAGGAGCCCGCGCTGCGACCGCACGACGAGGGCCAGGTCGCGCATGGCTAGCGCGGCACCACGCGCCTCGACCTCGGCGAGCCGTTCGTAGGCGCCGTCGACGTCGCCCGTCAGCTCGAACTCGGCGAGCGCGAGCCCCAGCAGGGCGCGCGCGGCCAGGTAGGCGTCGTCCCGGCTCGCGTCCTCGCCCGCGGCGTCGACGTCCTGGACGATCTGCGCGAACGCACGGCTCGCGCGCCGGTGCTGGCCGCGCGCGTTCACGGCCTGCGCAGCAGCCAGTCGGGCCTCGAGCACCTCCCGGCCGCTGCGCACCACCGCTCATCACCTCATGCGTCGTCACCCGGGGTCGGGACCAGACCCGTCGCCAGGGTAATGGACGGCCACAGCCAGGCGCAGCGGTCCGGCGCGCCCTGGCCGGGCTGCAGGACGCCCGGGTCCGTCGGGTCGTCGGCGATCCGCTCGAGCAGCGACGCCGCGAGCTCGCCCGCGAGGACGGGCGCCGCGAACGACGTCCCGCTCCACGTCGCGAACCCGCCCTGGAACCCCTCGGGGTCGATCGTCGCGCGGTATCCCGGGCCCCACAGCTCCTGGACGTGGCGCGACGGCGCGACGGCGCCGTCGATCGTGCGCGGGATCGTGGACACGAGGGCCGCGCCCGGGCGGGTGCACGTGATCCAGGGGCCGTCGTTGCTGAAGAGCGACACCGTCCCGTCGGGGTTCTCCGCACCGACCGTGAGGACCGGCGGCTCGTCGAGGAGCAGCGTCACCCCCTCGAGCGGCACGGGCGGCTCCGCCTTCCGGTTGATCCGCGGGGCGAACGCCGCGGGGTAGGTCGGGCGGGTCTGCCCGTCGTTGCCCGACGACACCACCACGACGACGCCGTACCGGCGCAGCGCGCGGATGAGCGCCCCGAAGGGGGCGTCGAAGTCCGCGTCCTCCGGGCGCTCGTGGTAGTACCCGAGCGAGAGCACGAGCACGTCGATCGGCGCGTAGCCGTCGTGACCGGACAGGCCGAGCACGTGCCACAGGAGCACGCGGCGCAGCGTCCGCAGCAGGTCGCGCTCCGGCACGATGCCCGACCCGCCGTAGAGACGCGGGGCGAGGATGACGGCGTCCGGGCAGAGCTGGTGCACGAGGCCCGCGATGAACGTCCCGTGGCCCGCGACCGGGTCGAGCGGACCGGTCAGGGGCGAGACGGACACGCCGCCGATCTCCGGGTCCTCGTACGGGTACTCCGTCGGCGGCAGCGTCGACAGCGGCTGACCGAGCAGCTCGGGGTCGCGCACGACGATCGTGCCGCGCGTCTCGAGGTCGTCGTCGAACCACGGGTGCTCGCCGACGCCGGTGTCGAGCACGGCGACGACGGGGCGACGGACACCGTCGCCCGCGACCCACGGCGTGTCCCCCGCGGGCAGCGCGCGGCGCGGCACGGGCCCGATCCAGCTCACGGGCGTGCGGCCGCCCGAGCCCGGCAGGGAGTACTCCGCGGTGCCCGCGAAGGGGTGCGGCTGCGTGTAGGGATGGGGCTGGGTGTACGGGTGCGGCTGCGTGTAGGGGTGGGGCTGGGTGTACGGGTGCGGCTGCGTGTACGGGAACGGCTGGGTGTACGGCTGGCCGCCGATGAACGGGGTCGGCGCGACCATGTGGTCGAGCGCGAGCCGCGGGCTGTGCCGGTCGTCGGGGCACAGCCGTCCACGCAGCTCCTCGACGAGGTGCCAGGCGTCCGGGAGCTGTCCCTGCGCGTCGTCGCGGTAGCGCAGGCGCACGGAGTAGCCGAACGTGCGGAGCAGGTCGGTCGTCGTCTCCGGGTCGAGGCCCGCCTCACGGACGAGCTCGGCGTCGTCGATGCTCTCCTGCTGCACCTCCACGCGGAGGCCGAGACGCTCGGCCGCGCGCTCGAGCCACCGCAGCGAGCGGTTCCCCTCGCGGTCGAACGGCGACTCGGGGATGAGGATGCGGTCGCCCACGTACCAGGTCGGGTGCGGGGACTGCTGCCCGGCGCGACGCTGCGCGGCGACCGGGTCGATCGTGCGGGTGCGCCACTGGAGCCGGCTCGGCCGGTCGCCGAAGAAGCCGGGGTCCGCCGCTGCGGGGGGTTCAGGGGTCTCGCTCACGTGCTCCTCCTCGGGAGATGACGTTCGTCCGGTGCCGCGCGCGTCGTCGTCGACGGGCGGCCGCCCGCGCACCGCTGCGCGGGGAAGCGTTGCTGGTGGTGGTGCGGTCGGTGGGCCGCGGGCGTCGCCCGCGGCCCACCGGGTGCTAGAGCTCGACGACCGGCGTGCTCACGGCACCGCCGGCGCCGTCGGCGCGGCGGACCACGAGGCTCGCCGGGCCGCGGTCGACGGCCTCGAAGACGAAGCGGCCGTCGTCGTCGCTCGTCGTCTCGCTCACCACGCCGGGGCGGTGCAGCTCGACGCGCAGCGCCGTCGCGGGGGCGGCCCAGCCGTCGATCCGGATGCGGCCGTCGTCCGTCGGGGACAGCGAGATCATCACCGTGACGGACTCGGACGTGAACGTGATCGTGCGCGCCTCGACGGGCGGCGCGTCGCCGCGCACGGACGTCGCGGGGGCCTGGACGTACTCCAGCTCCATGACCTCGGCCTCGAGCCCGGCGAGCGTGATCGCGAAGAGCGACCGCTCGACGAGGCCGTCCGGGACGGGGTCGATCTCCTCGGCGATCCGCGCGAGGTCGGCCAGGAGGGCGAGGTCGACGGCGTCGAGCGGCTCGTCGGGGCTGTGCGTCGGCTCGGTGCTCATGATGCTTCCCACGGTTCCCCCTGGTCGTCGATGATGTCGCGCAGCTTGGCGAGGCAGCGGCCCCGCGTGGAGCCGATGCTCCCGACGGGCATGCCGATGGCGGCCGAGATGGCCTTGTAGTCCGGACGGTCGGCGAGCGACACGAGGTGCAGGAGCTGGCGGCAGCGTTCCGGCAGCCGGTCGAGCGCGGCCCAGAGGGAGCGGTCGCGCTCGTTGCGGAGCACCTCGACGTCCGGCGTCGGGTCGCCCGACGGGAGCTCGGGGACGCCCTCGTCGGTGTCGTCCGGGAGCTCGGTGCGCCGTCGGGCCTCGTCGCGGTGCTTGCGCACGGCCTCCCAGGCCGCGCGCTTGGCCGTGATGAGCAGCCACTTGAGGACGGCGTGCGGCTCCTTGATGGTCATCGCGTTGCGCACGAGCGCGACCCACACCGTCTGGACGAGGTCGTCGGCCTGCTCGCGCTCGACGCCCTGCGCGCGCACCGTGTGCCACAGGAGGGGGGACGCCTCACGGACGAAGTCCCCGAGCGCCTCCGGGCGGCCGTCGCGGTACTCCAGGAGCGCGAACGCACCCCGGTCCCCCAGGCTGAGGCCCGGTTCGCCGGTGTCGGCCACCTCGTCGGTCGTTCTGGTCATGGGGCGCACTGTCCTCGGCACGCTCGTCCGGTCAGGCATCAGCGGGGGGTCCCCGGAAGCGCCTGATTCTACGGCCGGGCCGGTGGGGTCGACAACCATCGTCACTGGTCACACCCCTCCCGGCTCGTGCGGTTGCGTCGCATCTCGTCCCTCCGGCACACGGGCGGGAGCGTCTGGTCGGCGCTCCTCCACCCGGACGAGAGGGGCGGACCGCCCGTCTGATACATCGCGGTCGGCTCCGTCCGGAGCGATCCCGGCCCGAGACCCGCACCGACGGACCCGTCCGGATCGCGCACCGCTCCGAACCCGGGGCGACGCGCGGAGAGGCCGCGCGACCACCGAGCGGAGACCACCATGACCTCGTCCCCGAACCGCCTGCTCGCAGCCGTCTTCGGCACCGTCTACCTGCTGGTCGGCCTCGCCGGCTTCGTCGTGACGTCGGGGGTCGGCTTCGCCGCCACCGAGGGCCGCAACCTCCTGCTGTTCGAGGTGAACCCCCTGCACAACATCGTCCACCTCGGCATCGGGGCGGCGCTGCTGCTCGCGTCGCGCAGCGTCCGGGCCGCGCGCGGCACGAACGTCGCGATCGGCGCGGTGTACCTCCTCGTCGGCGTGGTGGGGCTGTTCCTCGTCGACACCGGCGCCAACATCATCGCGCTCAACGGCGCCGACAACGTGCTCCACCTCGCCAGCGCGCTGCTGCTCCTCGGCGTCGGGCTCGCCGCGGACCGCGAGGACGCGGGCCGCACCGTCACGGCATGACGACGCCCGTCCCGACCCGCCGCGTCGGCGCCGCGCTCGCGCTGCTCGGCGCCGGGATCGTCGACCTCGGGCTCGTCCGGGGCGCGTTCCCGGCGCCGTCCGGCCTGCTCGCGCTGGCCACCGGGGCCGGGGAGCTCGTCATCGCGCTCGTGCTCCTCGCCCGCGGACCGCGGCCCGGTCGCGCGACGGCGGTCCCGCGCGTCGGGATCGCCCTGCTCCTCGTCGCGACCGTCGCCGGGATGGCCGTGCCCGTCGCGTCCGGCGTGCCGCTCTCCGCGGGTGCGGCCGCCGCGGCCGCCCTGCGGGTCGCGACGGCGTGCGTCCTCGCCCGCCCGGCGCGCGTCCCCGCCGACGGCCCGCCGGCGCGCGCCGGGGCGCGGCTCGTCGCGCTGTTCTCGGTGTCCGTCGTGGTCGCCGCCGTCGCGACGTTCGGTCTCGGCGGGACCGACGCCGCACGGCACGCCGTCCCGCACGGGTCCCACCTGCCCGCCCTGGGGCACCTGCCGGGGCACGGCGCGGGCCACGACGGCGGGCCCGGCACCGCGCCGTGAGGGCCCGACGGCGGCTGCGCCCGGAGCGTCGCCACGCCTCCCGGAGGGTACGAGTTCTCCCGTAACCGCGGGGCCCGAAGTTCCGGGGAATCCCTCATGCCGCGCGGCGGGCACCGGGCCTAGCGTCGGGAGCGACCCCTGCACCCACACCGCGGGTGCGGACCGGCGAGGCGCGACGACGCGCCCCGCCCGAGCACGAGGAGCACCTCCGTGAGAACAGTCCTCCCCGGCCGCACGCGCGGCCTCACCGGGCGCGCGCTGCGCGCCCTCGCCTCCGTCGTCGCCGCGGCGACCGTCGTCGCGGGCGGCGCGCTCGCCGCCGCGCCCGCGACCGCCGCGGCGCCGTCCGCCGCCCCCGCCGCTCCCGTGAGCGCCGCCGCGCCGTCGGGCAGCACGCAGTGGCTCACCGGCTACTGGCACAACTTCGACAACGGCTCCGTGACGATGCGCCTGTCCGAGGTCCCGCAGGCGTACAACCTCGTGGCGATCGCCTTCGCGGACAACCTCGCCGGGACCCCCGGCGGCATCACGTTCAACCTCGCGAGCGCGGAGCTCGGCGGCTACACCGAGGCCCAGTTCAAGGCCGACGTCACGGCCATCCGGGCACAGGGCCGCAAGGTCGTGATCTCCGTAGGCGGCGAGAAGGGGAACGTCATCGTCTCGAACGCGACCGAGGCGAAGAACTTCGCCGACACCACGTACGCGCTCATGCAGAAGTACGGGTTCGACGGCGTCGACATCGACCTCGAGCACGGCATCAACGCCACGTACATGTCGAGCGCCCTCCACCAGCTCGCGGCGAAGGTCGGTCCGAGCCTGATCCTCACCATGGCGCCGCAGACGATCGACTACCAGGCGACGAGCATGGGGTACTACCAGCTCACGCTCGCGATCAAGGACATCCTCACCATCGTCAACACCCAGTACTACAACTCCGGCTCGATGATGGGCTGCAACCAGCAGGTCTACTCGCAGGGCACGGTCGACTTCCTCACCGCGCTCACCTGCATCCAGCTCGAGATGGGCCTGCGCCCCGACCAGGTGGGCATCGGCGTCCCGGCCGTGCCGCGCGCCGCGGGCGGCGGTTACCAGCCGCTCGCGAACGTCGTCAAGGCCGTCGACTGCCTCGAGGTCGGCACCGGCTGCGGCGCCTTCAAGCCCGCGAAGCCGTACGGCAAGATCGGCGGCGTCATGACCTGGTCGATCAACTGGGACAAGACCAACGGCTACCAGGTCGCGTCCGTGATCGGCGGCCGCCTCGCGAGCGGTCCGACCACGCCCACGGAGCCGACCAACCCCACCGAGCCGACCAACCCCACCAACCCGACGAACCCCACCAACCCCGGGACCTGCACCGCGACCGCGTGGTCGGCCTCCGCCGTCTACACCGGTGGCGCCCGCGTCTCCCACCAGGGCCGCACCTACGAGGCCAAGTGGTGGACCACCAACGAGAACCCCGCGCAGAGCGGGCAGTGGGGCGTCTGGAAGGACCTCGGCGCCTGCTGACCCGGCCGGCACGCCCTCGGGCGACCTGCTGAGACGACGACGGCGCGGCACCCTGGTCGGGTGCCGCGCCGTCGTGCGTGGTGCGGACGGAGGACCGTCCGCGGGGAGGACTGCCGTCAGGCGGCGTCGTCCTCGAGCAGCTTCGTCGTCTTGGACTGGTCCAGCGGGATGCCGGGGCCCATCGTCGTCGCCAGCGTGGCCTTGGTGATGTACCGGCCCTTCGAGGACGACGGCTTGAGACGCAGGACCTCTTCGAGGGCCGCCGCGTAGTTCTCCACGAGCGCCTTCTCGTCGAACGAGACCTTGCCGATGATGAAGTGCAGGTTGCCGTGCTTGTCGACACGGAACTCGATCTTGCCGCCCTTGATGTCCGACACGGCCTTCGCCACGTCCATCGTCACGGTGCCGGTCTTCGGGTTCGGCATGAGACCACGGGGGCCCAGCACCTTGCCCAGACGACCGACCTTGCCCATGAGGTCCGGCGTCGCCACGGCGGCGTCGAAGTCGGTGTACCCACCGGCGACCTTCTCGATCAGGTCGTCGCCGCCGACCTCGTCGGCACCGGCCGCACGGGCCTCCTCCGCCTTCGCCGCGTTCGCGAAGACGATGACGCGGGCGGTCTTGCCCGTGCCGTGGGGGAGGTTGACCGTGCCACGGACCATCTGGTCCGCCTTGCGCGGGTCGACACCGAGGCGGAACGCGACCTCGACGGTCGCGTCGTACTTCACGGTCGACGTCTCCTTGGCGAGACGGATCGCCTCGAGCGGCGCGTAGAGACGCTCGCGGTCGATCTTCTCCTCGGCGTTGCGGTACGCCTTGCTGCGCGTTGCCATCTGCTTCTCCTTCTGCAGTCGTGGTCAGCGGGTCCGCGCGGACCCTGCCACCGTCGCCCGCGGGGTGCGGAGCGACGTCGTGCACGAGGCCGGCACACCGGCCAGGCCTCGGTCCTTCGTCAGCCCTCGACCGTGATACCCATCGAGCGGGCCGTGCCGGCGATGATCTTCGACGCGGCGTCGAGGTCGTTCGCGTTGAGGTCCTCGAGCTTGGTCTGGGCGATCTCGCGCACCTGGTCCGCGGTGATCTTCGCGACCTTGGTGGTGTGCGGCGTCGCCGAGCCCTTCTGCACGCCCGCGGCCTTCTTGATGAGCTCCGCCGCCGGCGGGGTCTTCGTCACGAAGGTGAACGAGCGGTCCTCGTAGACCGTGATCTCGACGGGGATGACGTTGCCGCGCTGCGACTCGGTCGCCGCGTTGTAGGCCTTGCAGAACTCCATGATGTTCACACCGTGCTGACCGAGCGCGGGGCCGATCGGCGGCGCGGGCGTCGCCGCACCGGCCTGGATCTGGAGCTTGATGAGGCCGGAGACCTTCTTCTTGGGAGGCATGACTCTTCCCTGGCTTTCTTCTCGTGGGCCGACGCCGTGGGCGATGACCCGGTTGCAGTACTGCGCTCACGCGGGGCGGCTCGTGCCGCCCGCGCGTCAGATCTTGGCGACCTGGTTGAACGACAGCTCGACCGGGGTCTCCCGGCCGAAGATGGAGACGAGGACCTTGAGCTTCTGGTTCTCGACGTTGATCTCGGAGATCGTGGCGGGCAGCGTGTCGAACGGGCCGTCCGTGACGGTGACCGACTCGCCGACCGTGAAGTCGACCTCGACCGGAGCCTTCGCCGCGGCCTGCGCGGGCTTGCCGGCCTCCGGGGCGGGGGTGAGCATCGGCGCGAGCATCGAGAAGACCTCGTCGAGCGTCAGCGGCACCGGCTGGTGGGTGTGGCCGACGAAGCCGGTGACACCGGGCGTGTGGCGCACGGCGCCCCACGACTCGTCGGTGAGGTCCATGCGGACGAGGACGTAGCCGGGGATGCGCACGCGTCGGACGATCTTCTTCTGCGCGTTCTTGATCTCGGCCACCTCCTCCATGGGGACCTCGATCTGGAAGATGTAGTCCTCCATGTTCAGGCTCTGGATGCGGTTCTCCAGGTTGGCCTTCACACGGTTCTCGTAGCCCGCGTAGGAGTGGATGACGTACCAGTCGCCCGGCTGCGAGCGCAGCGTGCGCTTGAACTCCGCGACCGGGTCCTCGATGACGTCGCCGTCCTCGTCGGCCGGGCGGACCTCGTCGGCCTCGTCGTCGTCCGACGGCTCGTCGTCGTCCGACGCGTCGTCGGTCTCGTCAGCGGCGTCGTCCGTCGCGTCGTCGTCGGTCTCGTCAGCGGCGTCGAGGGCCTCGTCGGCTCCGTCGACCGCCGGGACGTCCGTGGTCTCGTCGACGTCGTCCTGGGCACCCTCGGGCTGCGTCGGGTCGACGTTCTCCGTCTGGTCCAGCGACTCCTGGGACACGAACGAACCTGCTTTCTCAACGAACTGCTCGAAGACTTCTTCTGGAAGCGCCGACGGCGCCCCGAGAGGCGCCGGCTGCCGTGCTGACCCGGCCTGGCCGGGGAAGGTCGTGCGCTAGCCGAAGACCCACCGGACGGCCTGGCCGATCCCCAGGTCGAGGACGGTCACGAACGCCATGACCACGACCACGAAGACGAGGACCACCGTCGTGTAGGTGATGAGCTCGGACCGCGTCGGCGTGACGACCTTGCGGAGCTCGGCGACCACCTGGCGCACGAACAGGGCGATGCGCGCGAAGACGTTGGGCTTCTTGTCCGCGGACGGACCGCCCTTCTTCTTCACCTCGTCGGCGCGTGCACCGCCTGCGCCCACGGCCTCTGACGGCGATTCGCTCACTCGATCTTCCCCATCGCTCACGTACGGGACCTGCTCGAACCCTCGGTGCGACCCGGTGCCGGGCCGCGCGCGGATCCCGGGAAGGTCCCGCGAGAGCCACGCCGTGCAGGGTAGACAGGACTCGAACCTGCAACCTGCGGTTTTGGAGACCGCTGCGCTACCAATTGCGCCACTACCCTTCGTGCCGACGGCGCCCCGCACGGCCCCGCTCCCTGGACGAAAGTCGTCTCACGGGCGCGGACCAGCGTGGCGGGCGTCAACCACCGAGGGATCACTGTACGCGACGCGGCGCCCCTGGTCGAACCACCGTCCACCGATCGGTGGACACGAGGTCCGGACGAACGGGCGTCGCGGGCCGGGGCCCCGCGCCGACACGCTGGTCCCATGACGACGACACCCCTCCCCGCCGGCCCCCGCGGCGCCGGCTCCGGCCCCGGCGCCGGGCAGAGCGGACCGGCCGTGGACGTGCGCGGCCTGCGCAAGCGCTACGGCCCCAAGCAGGCCGTGGACGGCATCGACCTGCGCGTCGAGCGCGGCGAGATCTTCGCGGTCCTCGGCCCCAACGGCGCCGGGAAGACCACCACGGTCGAGATCCTCGAGGGCTTCCGCCGCCGGGACGCGGGCGAGGTCCGCGTGCTCGGCGAGGACCCCCAGACCGCGGGCCGCGCCTGGCGCTCGCGCCTCGGCGTCGTCCTCCAGGACTCGCGCGACCAGGCCGAGCTCACGGTCGCCGAGCTCGTCCGGCACTTCGCGACGTTCTACCCGACGCCGCGGGACCCCGACGAGGTGATCGACGCCGTCGGCCTGCGGGAGAAGGCCCGCACGCGCACGCGCCAGCTCTCCGGCGGGCAGCGCCGACGGCTCGACGTCGCGCTCGGGATCGTCGGCCGGCCGGAGCTGCTGTTCCTCGACGAGCCCACGACGGGGTTCGACCCCCAGGCCCGCCGCGCGTTCTGGGCGCTCGTCCGGTCGCTGCGCGAGGACGGCACGACGATCCTGCTCACGACGCACTACCTCGACGAGGCGGCCTACCTGGCCGACCGCGCGGCCGTCGTGCGATCGGGGCGGGTCGTGGCGCTCGACGCGCCCGACCGCCTCGGGGGCGCGGAGGCGCGCCGCCCCGTCGTGCGGTGGCTCGACGGCGGCACCCGGCGCTCCGAGCGCACGGGCTCCCCCACCGCGGTCGTCGCGGCGCTCGCCGCGCGGTACCCCGACGGCGAGGTCCCCGGGCTCGAGGTGACGCGCCCGAGCCTCGAGGACGTCTACCTCGAGCTCATCGGCGAGCCGGCCGCGTCGAGCGACCCGGCCCCCGCCCCCGACCGGCCCGGCGCACCCGCCGCGGCCCGCACGCCCGACGACGCGACCGTCGTCGTCCCCGAGGAGGCCCGACCGTGACCGTCGCCCCGACCACGCGCGCACCGCGCGCCGCCCTGCCCGGGGCCGCCCGCCTCGGCATCGAGCGCACGCGCGCCGAGCTGCGCGGGTTCTTCCGCGAGCGCGACGCGGTCGTCTTCATCTTCACGTACCCGCTCATCATGCTCGCGATCTTCGCGACCGTGTTCGACGGGCAGGACCAGGGCGACGCGGGCTACTCCGTGCCCTTCGCGCAGTACTTCCTGCCGGGCATGATCGCGACGGGCGTCATGCTCACGAGCTTCCAGTCGCTCGCGATCTCGATCGCGGTCGAGCGTGACGACGGCGCGCTCAAGCGCCTGCGCGCGACCCCGCTGCCCGCGTCGGCGTACTTCTACGGCAAGGTGGGCCTGGTCCTCGCGACCTCGATCGTGCAGACGGCGCTCCTGCTGCTCCTCGCGGCCGTCGTGTACGACGTCCCGATGCCCTGGGACATGCCCGACGCCGCGACCCGGCTCACGACGTTCGCGTGGGTGTTCGTGCTCGGGTGCGCCGCGGGCGCCGTGTGCGGGGTCGCGTTCTCGTCGCTGCCGCGCTCGGGCCGCTCCGCCACGGCGGTCGTCACGCCCGTCGTGCTCGTGCTGCAGTTCATCTCCGGGGTGTTCTTCGCGTTCTTCGCGCTGCCCGCGTGGATGCAGACCGTCGCCTCGGTGTTCCCGCTCAAGTGGATGGCCCAGGGCATGCGCTCGGTCTTCCTCCCCGAGCAGGCCGCGGCGCTCGAGCCGTCCGGGTCGTGGCAGCACGGCGCGACCGCTGCTGTACTGGTCGCATGGCTGGTCCTGGGGCTCGTGGTGGGCGCGCGGTCGTTCCGGTGGCGGCGCCGTGACGACGGCTGACCCGCCCTCGCCCGCGGGCGGGCTCCCGGCGGCCGATGCCGGAGCCGGGATCGAGGACGGGGCCGGGGACGGTGCAGCCCCGGCCACGGCCCAGCTCGACGGCGCCTGGGCGCGCGACGTGCGCTGGTGGGACGTGGCGTTCTACGTCATCGTCGTGCTCAGCGCGCTCGCGCTGCTCACCGCGGGCGTCGCCGGCACGGCCCTGCTCGTGTCGCTCGCCGCGCTCGGGACGATCCTCCTGGCCTACCTCGCGTGGGGGCGGCGCGCGGCCCGCACGCGCGCCCAGGTGCCGGCGCACCTCTACCTCGTCGTCGCGATCGCCGGGACGCTCGTCGTCGTCGGGCAGGACGCGCTCGGCACGCTGCTGCTGTTCGCCGTCTTCACGCAGATCTGGATGCTCTCGGAGCACCTCTGGGCGCAGGTCGTGCTGTGCGTCGCGCTCGCGGCCGGTACCGCGCTCGCGCTCGCGTTCGACCCGGCGACGGGGCGCGTCGAGCCCGACGAGCTCGCGAGCGCCGCGCCCCAGATGGGCGTCGCGCTCGCGTTCGCGCTGAGCCTCGGGCTGTGGACGGCGCACACGATGCGGCAGTCGGAGCGGCACGCGCGCCTCGTCGACGCGCTGCGCGCGACGCAGGCCGAGCTCGCGCGCTCGCACCACGAGGCGGGCGTGCTCGCGGAGCGCGAGCGGGTCGCCCAGGAGATCCACGACACGCTCGCCCAGGGGTTCACGAGCGTCGTCATGCTGGCGCAGGCCGCGAGCGCCGACCTGGACCGGGGCGCCCGGGACGCGGCGCGCGAGCGCCTCGCGCTCGTCGAGTCGACGGCGCGCGACAACCTCGCCGAGGCCCGGGCCCTGGTCGCGGCCTCCGCGCCGGCCCCGCTGCAGGGCAGCACGCTCGGGGAGGCGCTGCGCCGCCTCGCGACGCGCTTCACCGAGGAGACGGGGACGCGCGTGGAGCTCGCGGCCGACGACGTCCCGGGACTGTCGAGCGCCGAGGAAGTCGTGCTGCTGCGCTCGGCCCAGGAGGCGCTGACGAACGTGCGGCGCCACGCCGGGGCGGGCACGGTGCGGGTCGGGCTGCGCCACGACGCGGACGGGACCCTCCTGGAGGTGTGCGACGACGGTCGCGGGCTGCCCGACGACGCGGCCGAGGGCTACGGTCTGCGGGGCATGCGCGAGCGCGTCGCCGCGGAGGGCGGCAGCCTTGAGGTCGGGCCCGCGCCGGGCGGGGGCACGCGCGTCGCGGTGCGGCTGCCCGCGACGGGCGTGGGCACGGGCCGGACGGCCCCGACGAGGCGAGGAGCGGTGCGGTGACGGGGACGACCGGCCGGGACGGCGCGGTGCGGGTGCTCGTGGTCGACGACCACCCGGTCGTGCGCTCGGGCATCGTGGGGATGCTGGCCGCCGAGCCCGACCTCGCGGTGGTCGGGGAGGCGGGCGACGGCGCGCAGGCGGTGGAGCTCGCGCGCGAGCTGGCGCCCGACGTCGTGCTCATGGACCTGCGGATGCCCGTGCTCGACGGCGTGGGCGCGACCGCGGCGATCGTCGGCGCACCGGTCCGCGGGCGCGGGGCGGCGGGGCCGCGCGTCGTCGTGCTCACGACGTACGAGACGGATGCCGACATCCTGCGGGCCGTCGAGGCGGGCGCCACCGGCTACCTGCTCAAGGACACGCCACGCGAGGAGCTCGTCGCAGGCGTGCGCGCCGCTGCGCGGGGACAGACGGTGCTAGCACCGAGCGTCGCGACGCGGCTCGTGACGTCGGTGCGCGGGACGGAGCGGCTCACGGACCGGGAGGTCGAGGTGCTGCGGCTCGTGGCCCGCGGGCTGTCGAACGCGGCCGTCGGACGCGAGCTGTTCATCGCCGAGGCGACCGTGAAGACGCACCTGCTGCGGGCCTTCGCCAAGCTCGGCGTGGACGACCGCACCGCCGCCGTGACGGTCGCGATGCAGCGCGGGTTCCTCCCCGGGGCGTGACGCGCGCGGGCGCCGTCGGCACCCCGACCTGCGGCGGGACCTGCGCCGCGGTCGACCCGCGCCCGACGGCGGGCGCCGTGCGCCCGTGACAGACTCCCGCTGTGCGAGACCTGGCGACGCTCCCGAAGGCCCACCTGCACCTGCACTTCACGGGGTCCATGCGGCCCGACACCTTGCGCGACCTCGCCACGCAGTACGGCGTGCGGCTCCCCCACGCGCTTGTCGACGGCGACCCGCTGCGCCTGCCGCCCACCGAGCGCGGCTGGTTCCGGTTCCAGCGCCTGTACGACGCGGCGCGCGCGTGCGTGCGGTCCGAGGCCGACATGCGGCGCATCGTGCTCGAGGCGGCGCAGGACGACGCCGCGGAGGGGTCGGGGCGGCTCGAGATCCAGGTGGACCCGACGTCCTACGCGCCGTTCGTCGGGGGCATCACCCCGGCCGTGGAGATCGTGCTCGACGCCGCCCGGTCCGCGAGCGCCGCGACGGGGACGGAGGTCGCGGTGGTCGTCGCGGCGTCGCGCACGCGGCACCCGCTCGACGCGCGGACCCTCGCGCGGCTCGCGGCACAGTACGCGGGCGAGGGCGCGGGCGAGGTCGTGGGGTTCGGCCTGAGCAACGACGAGCGGCGCGGCGACACGGCCGAGTTCGCGCGCGCGTTCGCGATCGCGCGACGGGCGGGGCTCGCGTCGGTGCCCCACGGCGGCGAGCTCCTGGGCCCCGGCCACGTGCACGAGGTCGTGCGCGAGCTGGTCCCGGACCGCCTGGGCCACGGGGTGCGGTCGGCGGAGGACCGGCGCGTCCTCGACGACGTCGTGGACCGGGGGATCGCGCTCGAGGTGTGCCCGGCGTCGAACGTCTCGCTCGGCGTCTACGAGGAGGCGGGGCAGGTCCCGCTCGGCGCGCTCGTCGACGCGGGCGCGCAGGTCGCGCTCGGCGCGGACGACCCGCTGCTGTTCGGGTCCCGGCTCGTCGGGCAGTACGAGACGGCGCGGCGCGAGCACGGGTTCTCCGACGCGGAGCTCGCCGACCTCGCGCGGTCGTCGATCCGGGCGAGCCGGGCGTCGTCGGGCACCAAGCGACGGCTGCTCGCGGGCGTGGACGACTGGCTCGCGGCGGGCTGACGCCCGCGTGCGCGCGGGCCGCCGGGGATCGGCGGGCTGACGCGAGCGGTCACGCGCGCGTCGCGACGACGAAGACGCGACGGAACGGCAGGAGCGTGCCTGCGCCGCGCTCCGGGTACGCGTCCCGCAGCGCGGCGGCGTACTGCGCGACGAACGCGTCGCGCAGGTCGTCGGGGAGGGCCTGGAGCACGGGGCGGGCGCCCGTCGCGGAGACCCAGCGCAGCACGGGGTCCGGGCCGTGGAGCACGTGGACGTACGTCGTCTCCCAGGCGTCGACGGTCCAGCCGAGGGTGGTGAGCGCGTCGAGGTACACCTCGGGGTCGTGCGCCGCGGGGCGCTCGACGCCCGCGGCGTGCGCCGCGTACGGGGGTCGGGCAGCGAGCTCGCGCAGGAGCCGGTGGCTCGGCGCGTCGTGGTTGCCGGGGACGGAGAACGCGAGCGCGCCGTCCGGGGCGACGTGGTCGGCGAGCCGGGGAAGCAGGTCGAGGTGGCCGGGCACCCACTGGAGCGTCGCGTTGCTCACGACGACGTCGGCGGGCGCGGGCGGCGCCCACGAGCGCACGTCCGCGAGCTCGTACCGCACCCAGGGCGCGGACGCGTCGCGCCGGGCGGCGGCCACCATGGCCGGCGACGCGTCGATCCCGGTGATCGCGGCGTCGGGCCAGCGCGCGTGCAGGAGCGGGGTCAGGTGGCCGGGGCCGGACCCGAGGTCGACGACCGTGCGCGCGTCGACGGGGACGCGCGCCACGAGGTCGGCCATCGGGCGCGTGCGCTCGTCGGCGTGGCGGAGGTAGAGGGCAGGGTCCCAGTCGCGTGGCATGACGACTCCGTCCGGTCGCAGTATCTAGACGTCAACAATCTTGACATCAAGATATACGCGTCCTCCCGGCTCGTCGCGCGGACTCTCATGTGCGTCTCATCCGGCTCTCCGATACTGGGTCCATGACTCGCCGGACCGTCGCGTGGCTCGTGGGGGCGCTCGTGCTCGTCCTCGCCGGTGCCGCCGCGGCGGGCGCGCTCGCCGCGCGGCCGCAGGACCGCGACGTCGGCGTGGCCGTCGTCGTGACGCCCGCTCCCCCGGCCGCGACCCCGACGACGCCGGCCCCGACGCCCAGCCCGACCGACGACGACGGTGAGGGCGACGACACGGACGACGACCGCGTCACGCCCGCCCCGCCGTCGAGCGACGACGACCAGGACGACGGCGCGGGGGACGACTCCGACGACGACGCGACCGACGACCAGGACGACGATCGCGACGGCCCCGACCGGGGCGACGGGTGAGGCGCCGGGCGCGCGGCGCGGGGCTCACGGTCCGCACCCGGATGCTCGCGGCGTTCCTCGGCCTGTCCGCCCTCGCGCTCCTCCTCGCGGGCGGCGCGGCGTGGTTCCTGCAGCGCGGCCAGCTCGACGCGCGCATCGACGAGAGCCTCGTGCGGAGCGCGAACGAGCTCCGGCGGATCGCGGGCTCCGGCGTGAACCCCGTGACGGGCGAGCCGTTCCGGTCCGCCGAGGACGTCGTCGTCGCATCGATCCAGCTCACCGTGCCCGCCCAGAACGAGGGCGTGCTCGGGCTGCGCGAGGGCCGCACGCCGCTCGTGTCGCAGCAGGACGTGCGCCTGCGCCTCGAGGAGGACGCCGAGCTCGTCGCCGCGCTGTCGCCGCTCGTGGCGGGCGACCACGTGGTGCTGCGCTCGGTCGGGACGGCGACCGCGGACTACCGCGCGCTCGTCGCACCCGTGCGCGCGACCGGGGCGGACGGCGCCGGGCCGCCCGCGGCGCTCGTCCTCGCCTACGACCGCTCGGCGGAGCACGCCGAGTTCGCCCAGGTCTTCCGCACGTACGCCGTCGTCGCGCTCGGCGCGCTCGTGCTCATCGGCGTCGTCGGCTGGGTCGTGGCCGGCCGGCTCCTGCTCCCGATCCGCACGCTCTCGCGCACCGCGCAGCGCATCGGCGAGACCGACCTCTCCGCGCGGATCCCGGTCACGGGCAACGACGACCTCTCCGACCTGTCCCGCACCGTGAACGGCATGCTCGACCGGCTCGAGGGCGCGTTCGACTCGCAGCGCCGGCTCATCGACGACGTCGGGCACGAGCTGCGCACGCCCCTCACCGTGGTGCGGGGTCACCTCGAGCTCATGGACCCGCACGACGCGACCGACGCGACCGAGACGCGCGACCTCGCGCTCGACGAGCTCGACCGCATGAACCGCCTCGTGGACGACCTCGTGACGCTCGCGACCGCCGGGCGACCGGACTTCGTGCGCCCCCTCGACACGGACCTCGGGCGCCTGCTCGACGACGTCCACGACAAGGTCCGCACGCTCGGCGACCGGCGGTGGCTCGTCGACGCGCGCGCGGACGTCGCGGTGCGGGCCGACGCGCAGCGCCTCACGCAGGCGCTCCTCCAGCTCGCGGCCAACGCGGTGAAGTTCTCGGCGCCCGGGTCGGCCGTCGCGCTCGGCTCGGCCGTGTCCGACGACGGCGCGCGCGTGCGCGTCTGGGTCCGCGACGAGGGCGTCGGGATCGCCCCCGAGCAGCAGGGACGGATCTTCGAGCGGTTCGCGCAGGCCACCACGCCCGGCGCGGCGCACCCCGAGGGCGCCGGGCTGGGGCTCGCGATCGTCGCGGCGATCGCCGACGGCCACGGCGGCCGCGTCCACGTCGCCTCGACGCCTGGCGTCGGGTCGACGTTCACGCTCGACCTGCCGCTCGTGCCGGTCCCGGGAGCGGCCCCCGCGACGACCGACGCCGCGACCCCGTACGGGGCGACCGCGCCGACCGCACCCACGGCGCCGTCCGCCGCGACCCCCGAGCTGCCGCCGGACACGCCGGACGCACGGCCGAACGACCCCGGGTCGGGCTCCGAGACCCGCACCCGGACCGGCACCGACAACGGCACCCAGAGCAGCACCGAGAACGACACCGACCACGACGGAAGGACCACCCGGTGAGCCAGATCCTCGTCGCCGAGGACGAGACCCGCATCGCGTCGTTCGTGGCCAAGGGGCTGCGCGCCGCGGGCTACGCGAGCACCACGGTCGCGACGGGCCGCGAGGCGTTCGACCTCGCGAGCAGCGGCGGCTTCGCGCTCCTCGTGCTCGACCTCGGCCTGCCGGACCAGGACGGCTTCACCGTGCTGCGCCGGCTGCGGGAGACCGGGAACGCGATCCCCGTCATCATCCTCACGGCGCGCACGTCGGTCACGGACACCGTCGCCGGGCTCGAGGGCGGCGCCGACGACTACATGGCCAAGCCGTTCCGCTTCGAGGAGCTGCTCGCGCGCATCCGGCTCCGGCTGCGCAGCGAGCCCGCGGGCGAGGTCACGGTGCTCACGCACGGTGCGCTGAGCCTGGACCTGCGCACTCGGCGGGCCCGGACGTCCGACCGCGAGGTCGACCTCTCCGCGCGCGAGTTCGCGCTCGCCGAGGCGTTCCTGCGCAACCCCGGGCAGGTCCTCAGCCGCGAGCAGCTCCTGTCGCGCGTGTGGGGGTACGACTTCGACCCCGGCTCCAACGTCGTCGACGTGTACGTGCGGTACCTGCGCAACAAGCTCGGCGCGGAGCACTTCGTCACCGTGCGCGGGATGGGCTACCGCCTCGCGGACGCGCCGCGGCGCTCCTGAACCGACGACGCCCGCCCCGGGGGCCGGGGCGGGCGTCGTGCGGGCGCGGGCAGCGAGGCCCGGGCCCGGTCAGGTCGCGGACTGCGGCGACGGCGGGGTCACCGGGCTGGCCGGCGAGCTCGCCGTCTGCGCGGTGCCCGCGGTGTCGGCCGTCGGGGCGGTGCTCGCGGTGTTCGCCGTCTGGCTCGTCACGGCGGAGGCCGCCGTCGTGGGCGACGCGGACGTGTTCGCGGAGCCCGCGGTGACCGTCGTGATCGACGTCCCGTTCTGGACGTCCGTCGGGCTCGGGGAGGCCGACGCGGTCGCCGCGGCCGTCGCGGCGTCGGACGTCGTCACCTGGACCGACGGGGAGACGACCGCCTCGTCGGGGGCGTCGAGCGCGCCCTGGGCGGCGGCCATCGTGGCCCCGAGACCGACCGCGCCGAGCGCCCCGGTGACGATCCATGCGCTGCGTGCCTTCATGGTGCTTCTCCTTCGTCCGATGGTGCGCACGACCCCTCGGCCGTGCAGGTCTCGAGCCTCCCGCTCACGCGTGAGAGGCCGAGGAGGTCGTCATGAGAGTGCTCTCAGGAAGCGGGAGCAGCCCGTCCGCGACCGCGAGCCAGGCCTCCGCGAGCTCGCGCGAGCCCGCGCCCGGCACGAGGGACAGCACGACGCCCGCGGCCCGGGCGCGCAGCCCCACCGGGTCGACGGCGGTCCCGAACACCGCGAGGCACCGCTCGACGAGCCCGCCCACGCCCCCGTACACGGTCGGCGCGAGCGCGGGCAGGACGGCGAGGTGCCCGACGAGGCACGCGAGGTCGTCCACGCGGTGGCCCGGCCCGAGCGTGTCCACGTCGAGCAGCGCGGCCACGCGCGGCCGGGCCGTCGCCCCCGGGACGTCGACGGCGTCCGGGCCCGCTTCGAGCAGGACGTTCGCCTCGTAGAAGTCGCCGTGCGTCGCGACCACGGGGCCCGGGTCGCGCGTCGCGACCGCGTCCCCGACGGCGCGCGCCACGTGCCGCACCCGCTCGGCGTCGAGACCGTGGACCGCGAGTGCCGACGTCGCGTGGTGCTCCACGCGCTCCGCCCACGCGGGCCGACGGCGCAGCGTCGTCGCGCGCTCCGGCAGCGCGTCGAGCGCACGGAGCAGCTCGTGCGGGTCGATCGCCTCGGGCTGCGCTTCCGGTCCCGACGCCGCGAGGTGCTGCGCGAGCGACGGGCCGCGCGCCTCCTCGAGGACCACGAGGCCGTCGTCGTCCCGGGCGAGGCACCGCGGGGCGCGCACGGCCCCGTCCTGGAGGAGGTCGTGGCGGCGCGCGAGCGCGCGCGCCCGGCCGGGCCGGACGACCTTGACGTAGAGCGTGCGCGAGGGGGTCCGGACGCGGAGCACGGCGCGCCGCAGCGGCCGGTAGGCGACCATCGCCACGGACTCGACGGACTCGCCCGGGGCGAGCACGCCCGCGTCGTCCAGGCGGCGCGTGAGCCCGGGCGCGTCGCACGCCGCGGCGAGCGCGGGCAGCGCCGGGTCGGCCGGGTGCCGCCACACGTGCACGACGCGCGGCCCGTCCTCCAGGCGCGCGACGCCCGGCCCGACGGCGTCGGGCGGCAGGGGTGCCGTCGTGGCGAGCAGGTACGCGGTCGCGTCGACGGTCGCGACCGCCCCGCCGGGCCGGGTCGGGAGCGTGCGGCGCGCGACGACGTCGTACCCGACGGTGACCTCCGCGCCGGGGCGCGCGTGCACCTGGTGCACGCGCCACGTGCCGAGCGCGGCGCCGTCGGCCCCGAGCGCCGCGTGGAGGAGGCCGCCCGCGTCGGGACCGGTGAGCAGGTCGAGCCAGGCGCGCTGGTCGGGGACGGCGGGGGCGATCGTCATGCGCCCAGGGCACCGTGCGCGCGTGGAACGGGGGTGAGAGCCCGATGAGAGTCCTCTCATCGAGTCCGCCCGCGGCGCCCGGCGCCCCTTGACCCGCGCACGGGTCCGTGGGAATGTATCGATGTGTTGATACAAAGCGTCTCCGAGGAGCCGGGCGGGGTCAACATGTTCCTCCCCGCCGCGTACGACCTGCTGTGGAGCGTCGTCGCCCTCGCCGTACTCGCGGGCGTCGGCGCCCTCGTGGTGCTCGTCGTGCGCGCGCTGACGCGCGAGCCGGCGCCCGCCCTGCACGGGCTCGCGGACGGGGACCCGGTGCGCCGCGCCGCCCGACGGCACGCGACGACCGTCAGCGTCGCCGCGGCGACCGCCGCCGCGCTCGTGGGCGCCGTCCTCGTGCAGGCCGTGACGACCGCCGTCGGCGGCCTCGCGGAGGGCGTGCTCGTGGGGCTCTCCCCCGCGCTCGTCGGCCTGGCGTTCCTCGGGGCGCACGCCGTCGGCGAGCGCACCTGGCCGCGCCAGCGCACGGCGGTCCGGGCGGCCACGCTGCGCCCGCGCACGGTGTCCGACGTCGCGCCGCGCGGCCTGCGCCGCCTCACCTGGGCCCTCGGTGCCCTCGTGCTCGTGCTCACCGCGGTCGGCGGCCTCACCGCCGGGGCGGACGGGCGGTCCGTGACGCGCGTGCTGGGCGACGTCACGTCGACGACCAGCCCCTACCCCGGGTGGTTCTACGGCGCCTGGCTCGCGGCCGGCGCCGTGCTGCTCGTGGCCGGCGCGGAGGGCGTGCTCCGGCTGGTCGCGCGCCGCCCCGCCGTCCCGCGCGTCGAGCCCGGGTGGGACCTCGCGCTGCGTCGCGCGTCCGCGCACCGGGTCCTGCGCGGCACCCAGCTCGCGCTCGGACTCACCGCGGCCGGCACGCTCGCCTACGGCGCGAACGCCGCCGCCCGGGCGGGCTACCCCGGGGCGGTCGTGCTCGTGGTCGTCGCCGTCGGGATCGCCCTCGTGGCGGTCGCCGTGGGCGTGCGTCCCGCCCCCGACCCCGACGCTGAGGTCGCCGCCCCGGCGTCCGCGGGGCACGGGAGTCGCGATGGGTGAGCTGCGCGTCGAGATCGACCTGCGCACCGGCCTCGCCCCGTACGAGCAGATCCGGAGCCAGGTCGTCGCGCACGTCGCGGCCGGGCGGCTGCGCGTCGGGGACCGCCTCCCCACGATCCGCGCGCTCGCGACCGACCTCGGTCTCGCCCCCGGGACGGTGGCCCGCGCGTACCGGGAGCTCGAGGCGGCCGGGGTCGTCACGACGCGTCGCCGGGCCGGGACGGTCGTCGCCGACGGCGTCTCCCCCACGGACGTCGCCGCGCGCCACGCCGCGCACGAGCTCGTGCGCACCGGCCGCGAGGCCGGGCTGTCGGACGACGCGATCGTCGACGTCCTGCGCGGCGCGCTGCTCGACGCACACCGCCCGGACCGGGGCGCGCCGCACTGACCACCGGCACCGACCGGGCACGGACCACCGGCACAGACCGTGCGTCACGACCGGGTCACGATCCGCCGAGAACCGGTGCCGTCGTCCGACCGGGCGCGGCGGACGGCGCATGATGGACCATCGCGGCGTCGCCGCGACAGACGAAGGGGGACCAGGTGGAGCAGGGAACCGTCCGCTCGACCGCGACCGCACCCGCGCCCGGCGCGCGACCGACGGCGGCACCGCGCCGTCGCGGGCCCGTCCGGCGGGCGGTCGCGCGCGCCGTCGTGCCCGCGCTCGCCGCCGCGCTGGCCCTCGCGGGCTGCCAGGCGGGCCTGCCGGACATGGAGCCCGGGCGGACGCCGTCGGCCTCCGAGAGCCCGACCTCGCCGGAGCCGACGAGCCCGAGCCCGTCCGCGCCCACCACGGCGCCGGAGCCCACCCCCACCGAGACGCCCGAGCCCGACCCGACGCCCACCGAGACGCCCGAGCCCAGCACGCCGCCGCCGGCCGCCGAACCCACGCCCACGCCCGAGCCGACGCCCGAGGCCCCGCCGGAGCCGGTCGAGCTCGCGCGCGGGGCGACCGGCGAGCGGGTGGTCGCCCTCCAGCAGCGCCTCGCCGACCTCGGCTACTTCATCGGCGCGCCCGACGGCGACTTCGGCGGCGGCACCCAGCAGGCCGTGTGGGCCCTGCAGAAGGCGGCGGGCCTCTCGCGCGACGGCGTCGTCGGGCCCGCGACCCAGGCCGCGCTCGACGAGGGCGTCACGCCGCAGCCGCGCAGCGGGTCGGGCAAGGTCGTCGAGATCGACCTCGACCGCCAGCTCCTGCTCGCCGTCGAGGACGGTCGCGTCGTCACGGTGGTCAACGCGTCGTCCGGGAACGGCGAGTCGTACGAGGCGAAGGGGCGCACCTACCGCGCGAGCACGCCGCGCGGCACGTTCCAGGTAGGCCGGCAGGTCGACGGGAACCACTCGTCCAGCCTCGAGCTCGGCGACATGTGGCGCCCCAAGTTCTTCACCGGCGGGATCGCGGTGCACGGCTCGGGGTCGATCCCGCCGTGGCCCGCGTCGCACGGGTGCGTCCGCGTCGCGAACTCGGCCATGAACTGGCTCTGGGACACCTGGCGCGCCGACCCCGGCACCACCGTCCTCGTCTACTGAGCCGAGCCCCCGGTGCGCTGAGTGCATGACTTCGTCGCGGCGGCGGGGTCCGAACGCGACGAGATCATGCACTCAGCGACGGGCGGGTCAGAGCGCGACGCCGACGAGCACCGGCTCCGGCACGAGCTCGACGCCGAACGCCTCCACGACGCCGTCGCGCACCGCGCGCGCGAGCTCGACGACGTCCTCCGCGCTCGCCCCGCCGCGGTTCGTCAGCGCGAGCGTGTGCTTCGTCGACAGCCGCGCGAGGCTCGACGGGCCGTGCACGCCGAACCCCTTGGTGAAGCCCGCGTGCTCGATGAGCCACGCGGCCGACGTCTTCACGAGCGTCGGGTCGATCTCGCCGAGGCTCGGGCCGGTGGTCCGGGTCGGGGTCGCCGTGCGGACCGGGTACCGCGGGGCCTCGGCCGGGAGCAGGTCCGCCTGCTCGGCAGGGACGACGGGGTTCGTGAAGAACGACCCGGCGCTCCAGCGGTCGTGGTCGGGCCCCGCCGCGCGGTCGACGTCGGGGCCGACGCCGTCGAGCAGCATGCCCTTGCGCGCGCGCAGGGAGAGCACCGCGGCGCGCACGTCCGCGCTCGGCGCGCGGTCCCCGACCTGGACCCCGAGCGTGCGTGCCAGCTCGGGGTACGCGACCGGCGCCGACAACGACCCGAGCCGCGCCTGGAAGCCCACGTCGAGCACGACGTAGCGGGGCGACGGGTACCAGGGGCCGTCGTCGTCGGACCCGGCGCCGGGGTCCACGTGCATGCTGCGCTTGAGCAGCGACGTCCGGTAGCCGAACGCGAGCTCGCCCAGGGCGAGCGTGCGCACGCGCGATCGCGCGCGGTCCCAGACCCGCACGGTCGAGACCACGCCCGCGACGTCCTGCCCGTACGCGCCGATGTTCTGGACCGGCGCCGCGCCGACGGTGCCGGGGATGCCCGACAGCGCCTCGACCCCGACCCACTCCTCCGCGACCGCGCGCGCCACGAGCTCGTCCCAGTCCTGACCCGCCGGGGCGTGGAAGCTCGCGCCCCCGCACGAGTCCTCCGCGTCGACGGTGATGCCGCGCCGCAGGTCGCGCACGACGACGCCGCCGAAGCCCTCGTCGCCGACGAGCAGGTTGGAGCCTCCGCCGATCACGAGGAGCGGCTCCCCCGCCTCGTCGGCGGCCCGGACGATCTCCAGCAGCTCGGCCTCGCTGTGCGCCTCGACGTACCGGTCCGCCGGCCCGCCCACGCGCAGCGTCGTCAGCTCGGCGAGCGACGGCGTCCCGACGGCCTCGGGACGCAGCCCCGGGGCGGTCCCGACGATCTCGGGCAGGTCACGGTCCACGGGGGCGGCAGGTTCGCAGGTCACCCGTCCAGCGTAGTTCGGGTTCCCCGTCAGTCGGCGCGCCCCGCGCGGTCCGCGCCCTGGGCGGCCTGCTGGCCCGCGGCACCGGCGGCCGTGGGGAGCGGACGCGTAGCGCCGACGACCAGCAGGCCGACGACGACGGGCACGGCGATCACGAGGAGCGCCCCGCGGTAGCCGACGTGCTCGGCGAGGAACCCGATGAGCGGCGGCCCCATGAAGAACGCGGAGTACCCGATCGTCGCGACGACGCTCACGCGCACGGCGGCGCGCGCGGGGTCGTCGGACGCGGCGCTCATCCCCACGGGGAACCCGAGCGCGGCACCCATGCCCCACGCGACGACGCCGACGAGCGCGACCCAGAGGTTCGGGGACAGCGTGAACACGAGCAGACCGAGCAGCGCGAGCGCGGCGCCCAGGCGCAGGACGGCGACGCGGCCGTAGCGGTCGAGCAGGCCCGTCCCGAGCAGGCGCATCCCGGTCATGGCGGTGAGGAACACGGCGAGCCCGACGGCGCCCATCGCGTCGGACGTGCCGAACCCGTCGACGACGGCGAGGCTCACCCAGTCGTTCGCGGCGCCCTCGGTGAGCGCGGCCGCGAGCACGACGAGCCCGATGAGGAGGGTGCGCGGCTCGGTCCACGCGCTGAGGGCCCCGCGCTCGTCCTTGCCCGTGCCGTGCGACGCCCCGCTCCCGGCTGCGGCGGCGGGGTCGGCACCGGCGGCGTCCTCGACGGCGTCGGCGACCGCGTGCTCCACCTTGCCCGCGGGGAGGAAGAACCGCACGCACCACAGGACGCCGACGAGGCTCAGCACGACGGCGGCCGTGAGGTGCACCTGGACGGGCACGTGCAGCGCGGCCATGAGCGCGCCGACGCCGGCGCCGGCCATGGTGCCGAACGAGAACCCGGCGTGGAAGCGCGGCATGATCGCCTTGCCGAGCCGCTGCTCGACGGCGGCGCCCTCGAGGTTCATCGCGGCGTCCCACACGCCGGTGCCGATCCCGGCGAGGAACAGCCCGACGCGCACGACGACGTCCTCCCCCGTCGCGACGCCCGTGACCGCGGTGACGAGCCCGACGACGTTGGTCACCGCGAAGACCGTCACGGCCTTCGAGGCACCGAGCCGCTGGACGACCATCCCGGACAGCGGCAGCGCGAGCAGCGACCCCACCGCCATGAAGAGCAGCAGGAGGCCCATCTGCGCCTCGGTGAAGCCGAGCGAGTCCCGCACCGCGGGCAGGCGCGAGGCCCACGTCGCGAAGTTGAACCCGTTGAGGAAGAAGACCGCGAAGACGGACCAGGTGGCGAGGGCGACGACGCGGCGGTCGGGTCGGGCGGTGGTCATGCGGAGGTCTCCTCGCGGCGGTGCGACGGGCGGGTGCGGGGGCGGCGGGACGCGGCCCGGTGGGCGGTGGCGGAGGCGCCCGCGCGGACGCTGCGCCACGGGCGGCGGCGACGGGCGCCGTCGGCCGGGGCGGGGGCGCCCACGGCGTCCGGGGCGCCGTGCGCGCCGGGGGTCGGGACGTCCACCCGACCATCCTGCACCGCGACGGGTGCGGCGTCGTCGGTGCCGCGCTCCGGGCGCGCCGCGCGGGCAGCGGCGGTGCCCAGGGGCGCCACCTGGCGCGCGAGGAGGACGCTGAGAACCATCGCGGCGACGATGAGGACGAGCGCGTGGCGCGCGCCCATCGCCTCGGCGGCGAGGCCGAGGAGCGGCGGCGCGGCGAGCGACGCCATCGAGGAGAACGCCGACACGACCGAGACACGGCTCGCGGCCCGCAGGGGCTCGTCGGACGCCGCGGCGATCCCGACGGGCACCGCGAGCGCGGCGCCGAAGCCCCACAGGACGACCCCGACGGCCGCGAGCGGGAGCGTCGGTGCGAACCCGAACAGCACGAGACCGGCGATCGACGCGACGCCCGACGCGCGGAGCACGGTGACGCGGCCGAACCGGTCGATGAGGCGCGTGCCCGCGAGGCGCATGACGGTCATGGCGGCGACGAACGTACCGAAGACGACCGCGCCGACGGCCTCGGTCTGGGCGAACCCGTCCACGACGGCGAGGGACAGCCAGTCGTTGGCGGAGCCCTCGGAGAGCGCGGCCGAGAGGATGACGAGACCGATGAGCAGCGTGCGCGGCTCGCGCCATGCCGACAGCGCGGCGCCGAGCCGGGCGCCGCGCCGGGCGAGGCGCGCGCGCAGGCCCGCCGTCTCGACGTCGACGACGGCGTCGCCGAGCGCGTCGACCGGGGCCGGCGCCGCGGTGCCGCGGGCGGGGGTCCGCGTCGGGAGGGTGTCGTGGACCGTGGCGGGGATCGCGGCGAGCCGCCACACCGTGGCGACGACCCCGGTCGCGACGAACTGCACGACGACGGGCACCTCGGCGTGCGCGCACGCCGCGCCGACCAGCGAGCCCACGACGGCGCCGACGGAGAACGCGGCGTGGAACTGGGGCAGGATCGTGCGCCCGACGCGCCGCTCGATGCCCGCGCTCTCCACGTTCATCGGCACGTTGCCGAGCGAGAACGCCATGCCGTTGACGAAGATGCCCACGGCGAGGAGCGCGACCGACCCGGTGGCGGGGCCGAGCCCGAGCAGGAGGAACGCCACGCCGAACAGGCCCGCCGAGACGGCGAACGCGACCCGGCCGCCGAACCGCGTGACGAAGGGCCCGGCCGCGGTGACCGTGAGGAGCGCGCCGACGGCGCCCGCGAGGAGCACGACGCCCAGGTCTGCGGGGCCCAGGCCGAGCGCGTCGCGCACGGAGGGGAGGCGCGCGAGCCAGCTCGACATCATGACGCCGTTGAGCGCGAACACCCCGAGGAGCACCCATCGGGCCCTGGCCAGGGCGCGGGCGTCGGACTCGGGGCCGGACGAGAACTGCGCAGCACCTCCTCGAATCGATTCGATCCGACGGACGAGAGTGCGCTTCGAATCGATTCGAGGCATGGTCACCAGTGTGCGGGTACGCTGGCCGCGCGTCAATCGAGAATCCCGCGCCCGCGGGAGGCAGGGAGCGTGATGAGCGACACCCCCGGGAACCGGGAGCCCGCGGCGCCCGCCGCGCCGGCTCACCGGCCCACGCTCGCCAAGGTCGCCGAGCTCGCGGGGGTCTCCGTCTCGACGGCCTCCCTCGCGTTCTCCGGCGCCGGGCCGATCACCCCGGAGACCCGCGCGCGCGTGCTCGACGCCGCGAAGGAGCTCGGGTACACCGGACCGAACCCGCTGGGCCGCCAGCTCCGCTCGGGCCGGTCGGGCGTCGTCGGGGTCGTCGTCGGCGACCAGCTGCGCCGCGCGTTCCGCGACCCCGTCGCCGTCCAGGTGCTCGACGGCCTCGTCTCGACCCTGGGCGAGAACGGCCTCGGCGTGCTGCTCATCCCCGGCATCCCGTCCGACGACCCCGCACGCGCCGTCGACCCGCTCGTCGAGAGCGCGGCCATGGACGTCGCGGTGCTCGTGTGGGGCGTCGGCACGGACGACGCGACGCTCGCCGCACTCCAGCGGCGCGGCGTGCCCGTCGTCGTCGGCGAGGGCCGCCCCGTCGAGGGCGCCCCGCTCGTCCTCATCCACGACCGCGTCGGCACCGCGGACGCCGTGCGGCACCTGGTCGAGCTCGGGCACACGCGCATCGCCGAGGTCTCGCTCCCCCTCGACACGTCCGACCGCAGCGGACCGCTCGACGCCGCGCGGCTCGCGCAGGTGGACCGGACCCCGACGGCCAACCGCCTCGCGGGCGTGCGCGACGTCGTCGAGCCGGTCGCGAGCTGGGAGACCGAGGCCTCGCTCGTCGAGCACGGCCGCTCCGCCACGCTCGCCCTGCTCGGCCGCCCCGCGGCCGACGGGACGACCGAGCCGGCCGACCCCGCGACCCGGCCGACCGCCGTCATCGCCCACTCCGACCTCCTCGCCGCGGGCGCGCTGCTCGCCGCGCGCGAGCTCGGGCTGCGCGTGCCCGACGACGTCTCGGTCGCGGGCTTCGACGGGCTCGACCTCCCGTGGCTGGCCCCCGACGTCCTGACGAGCGTGCACCAGCCGCTCGCGCGCAAGGGCGCCGAGCTCGGCCTGGCCGTCATCCGCCAGCTCGCGGGCGAGGCGCCCACCACGGTCGAGCTCGACGTCGAGCTCGTGGTGGGGACGACGACGGGCCCCGCCCCCACCACCTGAGTCCCCGCGTCAGCCCAGCCGGCCCGGCTGGAGCGGGTTCGCGCGCGCCGCGGCGAGCAGGTACCACGACGTCGCGCCGACGTGCTGGACCTGGAAGTACCCGAACCCGAACCCCGAGTCGAGCAGGCTCGACGCCGCGACGACGCCCGCGCGCTCGGGCAGCGGCGCGCCCCCGATCGTCTGACCGGCGCCGACGCCCTCCTGCACGCCCTGGACCTCCCGCAGCAGGCCCTCGGCGCGGACCCGGTCGTCGTCCCGCTCGCAGCCCCGGCGCCCCCGCCGCCGGTCGTCGCGGCTCCCCCGCCCGCGCGCCCCGCGGTCCGCGAGCGCCGACGCGAGCTGCGCCGTCCCCTCCAGCCACACGCCCTGCGGGTGCACCGGCAGGTCGTTGTACGAGGCCGTCGACGTGAGGCTCGCGCTCGAGAACGTCACGCCCTCGACGACCGTGCCCGCGGGGAGCTGCGACACCCCCTCGCCCGCGACGTCGCGCGCGGCCAGCGCGTCGTCCGCCCAGTCCAGGGCACGGGCGTAGCGCCGCTCGCGCAGCGCGAGCCACCCCCACGTCTGCGGGTCGAGCGGGAGCGGGTCCCGGTTGATCTCGGTGCCGTCGTTCGTGCCGGTGTAGAGGTAGCCGCCCTCGGGCTCCCACATGCGGTCGACGAACGCGCGCGCGTGCTCGGCGGCACGGCTCCAGCGCCGGTCGCGCGTCACGGACCCGAGCTGGCGGAAGAACGCGACGCAGTCGACGTTGTGCTCGGTCGAGCCGTTGGGGATCGGGACGTTCGCGCCGTCCACGCCGAACGAGAACCCGCCGAGGGGCGCCTGCGACCACGTGTGCGCGACGATCCACTCGCCGATCCGCCGGGCGGCGTCGAGGTAGCGTCGCTCGCGCGTCACGGCGTGCAGGTGCAGCAGGGCGATGCCCGGCCACGCCATGTCCCCGACCGCCGTCCCGAGGAAGCCGAACTGCCACCCGACGTTCGCCGTCCCGTCGGGGAGCACGAGCCCGTGCTCCTGCGGCGTGCCGTCGTAGAACGTGTAGGGCCCGACGTTGTACGCCTGCCGGAGCCGGCCGTCGTCGTGGTCGGGGTCGTGCTCGAGCGCGAAGACGAGCCCGTCGCCGAGCGCCCGCGCGCGGTCGAGGTGGCGTCGCCCCGCGGTGAGCGTCGCGAGGATCGCGAGGGCGTTGTCGTAGACGAACGCGGTGGAGAACAGCCCGAGCTGGTCGGCGTAGGACTGCGCGAGCCGCGGGCCGGGGTTCACCTCCGGGTAGGCGTCGGTCGCCGCGGCGAGGAAGCCGTGGGCGCGCTGGACCGACGCCGCGCGGCCCCGCGCCGGGACGCCGGCAGTCTGCCCGACGGCGCCCGTCGCCGCAGGCAGGGTCGCACCCGAGCGGGCCGCCGCCGGGGTCGCGGTCAGCCCCGCGAGCGCGAGCGCGCCGCCGAGGGCGAGGACGGTGCGTCGGTCGACGCCGCGAGCGGGACCGGGGTCGTGCGCGGTGAGGTCGGGCCGTCCAGAGCGGCCGTCGAGCTGGGTCATGAGCGTCTCCTTCGACGTCGTGAGTGGCGCGACCCACCATAGTGGGAGCGCTCTCACGGCGAAAGGGGTGTGCCGAGGCGAGACGTATCGAACCCGGTGCGCCGCATCGCACGCCGGAGACTCAACCTTCGGGAGCCCTCGCGCGTGTGACAGTCATGACCGTGAACGCGATCGCCCTCTCGGCCGACGACCAGCCCGACGAGAGCCCACCACCCGACGCCCTGCTCCCCGTCGTCCGGGTGGTCACGTCGCACGAGCAGGAGTTCAGCGACTTCATGGCGAGCGCCGCTCCCCGGCTCGCGCGCACCGCGTGGCTGCTGTGCGGCGACGCGCACCTGGCCGACGAGCTCGTCCAGCAGGCCCTGACCCGCACGTACCTGCACTGGCGCACGGCCCGTGAGCGCGATCCCTACGCGTACGCCCGCCGCACCCTCGCCAATCTGCGGGTCGACACGTGGCGCCGCCGACGACGGGAGGTGCTCGTCGCGCCGCCCGACCTACCCGAGACGGCGAGCGACGCCCGGGCCGACCAGCACGCCGAGCGGGACGCCCTCGTCCGCGCGCTCGCGACGCTCACGGCCCGCCAGCGCCGGGTCGTCGTGCTGCGCCACCTCGTCGGGCTGAGCGAGAGGGAGGTCGCCGACGACCTCGGCGTCTCCGTCGGCACCGTGAAGTCCACGGCGTCCCGCGGGCTCGGACAGCTCCGCTCCGTCCTCGGCACCGCCGGCGCGCCGCACCACCGCCCCACCGACCGGACCGACAGGAGGCAGCCATGACCGGCACCCTTCCGACCGACGACGAGACGTTCGTGCGCGCGCTGCGCGCACGGGTCGACACGCTCGCCCCCCGCATCGACGTCGACACCGACCGCGTGCTCCCGACGGCCCGCCGCAGCCGACGACGGCGCCGCACCGTGGTCTCGGGCCTGTGCGCGCTCGCGATCGTCGCCGGCGGGGTGGGTGCGGCGTCCTACTGGTCGGAGCCCAGTCCCACGCACCCGTCGCAGATCGCTCCGGCGAGCGGCGGCGACGCCGCGGCGCCGGTCCCCGACGGGAGGCCGCAGGGCAACGGCCCGGCCGACGGGCCGTACTGGCGCGTCCGCACCCTGACGACCAGCACGGAGACGACCAGCGACGGACGGACCGAGGAGCGCTCGCAGGGCATCACGTACTGGACCGCGCGTGATCCGGAGGGCGACTCGTACCGAGCCTTCGAGGGGGACGACGCCATGGAACCCTCGCCCGGCTCGACGTTCGGGTCGCTCGTCATCGACGGGGAGCACGTCCGGCTCGGCTGGGACGAGCTCGCCACGCTCCCGACGGACCCGGCGGAGCTCGACGCGCTCCTGCGCGACAGCGTCCGGGCGGAGGTCGGGACCGTGAACGAGGACGCGCTCGCCCAGAAGACGTGGAACCTGTTGCACAGCGGCCCCACCTCGCCCGCCGTGCGCGACGGGCTCTGGGCGACGCTCACCGGGCTGGCGGCCAGCACCCCGCTCGGCGCCGTCCAGGACACGCAGGGGCGTACCGGGGAGGGCCTCGAATGGGTCGGCCAGGACCAGAGCAACCGGATCGTGCGGCTCGTCTACGACACGGCGGAGCACCGGCTCCTCGAGCTCACCTTCGACGTCGATCTCGGCACGTCCGGCTCCGAGCCCACCGCCGACGCCCCGACCGCGGGGTCGGACGGCGACGGCGCCGCCGCACTGCAGCACGTCGTGCTGCACACCACGTATCTCGACGAGGGAGAGGTCGCCGGGCCGCCCCCGGCGAGCGGCGGCCCCGACTGCTGGAAGACCTGCTGAGTCCTCGAGACGACAAGGGCGCCGCACCCGGCCGGGTGCGGCGCCCTCGTGGCGTCAGGAGCGCGTGGTCGCCCCGGGCGACCGCGGGTCAGAGGCGGACGACGGCCTGCGTCTTGCCGAGCACGCGTGCGCCCTCGAACGTGACCGTGAGGTCGACGCGGACGGTGCCCGCCTCGCCGTCGATCGCGCCGACGGTGCCCGTCACCTCGAGCGTCGCGACGCCCGGGTTGGGCACGGGCACGGGGCGGGTGAAGCGCGTCTGGTAGTCGACGACCGCGCCCGGGTCACCGGCCCAGTCCTCCACCAGCGCGACGGCGGCCCCCATGGTGAACATGCCGTGCGCGATGACGCCCGGCAGGCCGACCTCGGCCGCGAACGCGTCGTTCCAGTGGATGGGGTTGAAGTCGCCGCTCGCACCGGCGTACCGCACGAGGCGGGCGCGGTCGACCTCGACCGTGCGCGTGCCGATCACGTCGCCGACGGAGAGGTCGGCGAGGACGGGACGGGTGACGTCGGTGCTCATGCGCCCTCCCCGCGGACGGCGAGGGTCGAGGTGACGGTCGCGACCGGCTCGGCGCCGGCGTCGGACAGGGCCGCGATCTCGCAGCGCGTGGTGACCATCGCGAGGCCGGCTCGCTCGACGATCGAGTCCACGTGCAGCACGGTCACGAGCTCGTCGCCCGCGACGATCGGCCGGTGGTGCGTGAAGCGCTCGTCCGCGTGGACGACGCGCGAGAAGTCGATGCCCGCCTCCGGGTCCTCGATGAGCTGCCCCTCCGCCCGCTGGGCGACGACGACCGCGAAGGTCGGAGGTGCGACGAGGTCCGGATAGCCAGCACCCCGCGCCGCCACGAGGTCGTGGTGCACGGGGTGGGTGGCGCCGACGGCGCCCGCGAACTCGCGCAGCTTCTCGCGCCCCACCGAGTACGGCGCGTTGGCGGGGTACTCGCGGCCGACATAGGCCAGGTTGACGCTCACTGCGGGTCGCGGGCGCGGAGCCGGAGGCTCAGCGGGTCTCGCGGTGCGCGGTGTGCTTGCCGCAGCGCGGGCAGAACTTCGCGAGCTCCAGGCGGTCCGGGTCGTTGCGACGGTTCTTCTTCGTGATGTAGTTGCGCTCCTTGCAGTCCACGCAGGCCAGCGTGATCTTGGGGCGAACGTCAGCGCTCTTGCTTGCCACGGTAGTGAGCCACCTCTCGCGCCTCCGGAGGGCGCATGTGCTGTGCAGGTCGCACGACGCCGGCCGCCGTACGAGGTTGTCGAAAGTGGTAGCGGAGGCGGGGATCGAACCCGCGACCTCACGATTATGAGTCGTGCGCTCTAACCATCTGAGCTACCCCGCCGCGTGACTGAACGCGAGGTCGCCTTGCAGTATTCCAGCAAGACGACCCCGCGTCACCACAGAGCCCCGAAAGGGAATCGAACCCTTGACCTTCTCCTTACCATGGAGACGCTCTGCCGACTGAGCTATCGGGGCAGCGCGGAAAACTCTACACGGAACATGGCGCCGAGAGAAATCGGCGTCGTTCCGCCGTTTCCGGGCCGTCGGACCGTGCCGGCGACGCGCTCGCGGGGCACGCCCCACGCACCGGACCGGCACGACGACGGGGCGCCACCCGTGGGTGACGCCCCGTCGCTCCGGTGGCAGGTGAGGGATTCGAACCCCCGAAGGCTGAGCCGTCTGATTTACAGTCAGATCCCTTTGGCCGCTCGGGCAACCTGCCGTGTGGAGTTGTCGCTCGCCGGTGGACGCTGCACCAGGTGCAGCCCCTGCCGTGCGGGCGAGCCAACGATACAGCCCGAGCGGACCAGGTGCGAAATCCGCGTGTGGGCGCCCCTCCGTACAGTGGTGCGGTGACCCACCCCTCTCCCGCGCCGGACCACCTCCCCGGCACCGGGACGCCCGCGCCCCCCGACGCCCCGTCCGTCCCCGCCGCACCGTCCGACGCCGCGGCACCCGCGCCGTCGGGCACGGACCGCGGCGCACCCGCCCCGACGGACCGCTGGGGCCTGCTGCTCGGTGCCGGCGCGTTCTTCCTCTGGGGCGCGATGCCCCTGTACTTCCCGCTCCTGGAGCCGGCCGCACCGCTCGAGATCATCGCCCACCGCGTCGTGTGGAGCCTGCTCTTCTGTCTCGTGCTGCTCGCCGCGACACGCCAGCTCGGGGGCTTCGTCGCCGCCCTCCGGTCGCCCCGGACGCTCGGGACGCTCGCCGTCGCCGCCGTCCTCATCGTGACGAACTGGACGGTCTACGTGTACGGCGTCCTCTCCGGCCACGTGCTGGACGCCGCGCTCGGGTACTTCATCAACCCGCTCGTCACCGTGCTCCTCGCCGTGGCGGTCCTGCGCGAGCGGCTGCGGCCCGCGCAGTGGGTCGCGGTCGGCGTCGGCGCGGCCGCCGTCGTCGTCATCAGCACCGGTGCCGGCGGCCTGCCGTGGATCGCGCTCGTCCTCGCCGGCTCGTTCGGCCTCTACGGCCTGGTGAAGAACCGCGTGGGCCGCACTGTCGAGGCGCTCCCGGGGCTCGCCGTCGAGACGGCGGTGCTCACGCCCGTCGCGCTCGTCTACCTCGGGTGGCTGGGCGCCACGGGAGCCGGCACGTTCGGCACCGAGGGCGTCGGGCACGCGCTGCTGCTCGCCTCCGCCGGGATCGTCACGGCCCTGCCGCTGCTGCTGTTCAGCGCGGCCGCCCGGCGGCTGCCGCTGAGCGTCGTCGGCCTCCTGCAGTACCTGGGCCCCGCGCTGCAGTTCCTGTTCGGCCTGCTCGTGTTCCACGAGCCCATGTCGCCGACGCGGTGGGCGGGCTTCGGGCTCGTCTGGCTCGCGCTCGTCGTGCTGTCGGTCGACGGTCTGCGCACCGCCCGCGCGACGCGCCTCGCGGCCCGCCGCTGAGCACGCTCGACTACGGTGGGACCCAGCACCGTTCCCGGCCCGAGAGAGGACCACCCATGGCCGACTCGTCGTTCGACATCGTCAGCAAGGTCGACCGCCAGGAGGTCGACAACGCGCTGAACCAGGCCGCCAAGGAGGTCTCGCAGCGCTACGACTTCCGCAACGTCGGCGCGTCGATCGCCTGGAGCGGCGAGACGATCGTCATGGTCGCCAACTCGGCCGAGCGCGTGCTCGCGATCCTCGACGTGTTCGAGACCAAGCTCATCAAGCGCGGCATCTCGCTCAAGTCCCTCGACACGGGCGACAAGGAGCCCAAGGCGTCGGGCAAGGAGTACCGCCTCGTCGCGACCCTCAAGGAGGGCCTGTCGAGCGAGAACGCGAAGAAGATCACCAAGATCATCCGCGACGAGGGCCCCAAGGCCGTGAAGACCCAGATCACGGGCGACGAGGTGCGCGTGACGAGCAAGTCGCGCGACGACCTCCAGACCGTCATCGCGCTGCTCAAGGGCGCCGACCTCGACGTCGCGCTGCAGTTCACGAACTACCGGTAGCCACCGTGACCGTGCCCGACGGCGGCCCGCGCCCGGTCGCGCCGGGCCGTCCCGCCGCGTCGCCGAGCGGGCTCCCGCGCGTCGTCGCGACGGACCTCGACGGCACGCTCCTGCGCTCCGACGGCACCGTCTCGGAGCGCACCCGCTCCGCCCTGCGCGCGGCCGAGCACGCGGGCGTCGAGGTGGTGTTCGTCACCGCCCGGCCGCCGCGCTGGCTCGGCGCGCTGGCCGACGTCGTGGGCGGGCACGGGCACGTCATCTGCCTCGGTGGGGCCGCCGTCTGGGACCTCGCGACCGCGAGCCCGCTCGACGTGTGCGGCTTCACGGACAGCGAGGCCTCGACGCTCGTCGAAGACCTGCGGGCCGCCGTCCCGGGCGTCGCGCTCGCGTTCGAGCGCGTCGACGGCCCGACGTTCGACCCGGGCTTCCGCTCCACGCCGGACGACGACGCCGACGTCGTCGCCGTGGTCGAGACGACGCTCGGCCACGACGACGCGCCGGGCGACGCGGGACGGCAGCCCGTCGGCAAGATCCTCGCGCGCGACCCCGCCGTGCCCGTCGAGGACGCCCCCGCGACGCAGCCGGTCGTCGTCGCGGACGGGCAGACGACGGCGCAGGAGACGTTCTTCGCGCGCGTGCGCGACGCCGTCGGGGACCGCGCCCACCTCGCCTACTCCGGCGCGGCAGGGCTCGCCGAGCTGCTCGCCCCGACGGTCACCAAGGACGCCGCGCTCGCGCGCTGGTGCGCGCGCCTCGGCGTCGAACCGCACGACGTCTGGGCGTTCGGCGACATGCCCAACGACCTGCCCATGCTGCGCTGGGCAGGGCGCTCGTTCGCCGTCGCGAACGCGCACCCCGACGTGCTCGCTGCGGCGACCGACCGCACGGGCTCGAACGACCACGACGGCGTCGCGCGCGTCCTGCTCGACGCCGTCGAGGCGCTGCGCGGCGCGCCGAGGAGGACGACGGCCCGCTGAGCGCGGCCACCGCGCTCCAGGCCCTGCACTCCGGTGCGGGCCGGTCAGTGGTACGTGATGCCGCCGTAGCCCGGGCCGTGGCCGGCCATCGCCTCGAGGCGCTTGATGCGCTCCGCCATCGGCGGGTGGGTCGCGAACATCTTGCCGACGCCCGCGCCGCGGAACGGGTTGGCGATCATGAGGTGCGAGACGTCGACGAGGTCGCGGTTCTGCGGCAGCGGGGCGCGCTGCGTCCCGGCGTCGAGCTTGCGCAGCGCGGACGCGAGCGCGAGGGGGTCCCCGGTGAGCTTCGCGCCGTCCTCGTCCGCGTCGTACTCGCGCGTGCGCGAGATCGCGAGCTGCACGAGCATCGCCGCGATCGGCGCGAGGACCACCATGGCGATCGCCGCGAGCGGGTTGCCGCCCCGGTCGCGGTCGCCGCCGAAGATCAGCAGGAACTGCGCGAGCGACGTGATGACCCCGGCGAGCGCGCCGGCGACCGACGACGTGAGGATGTCGCGGTTGTACACGTGCATGAGCTCGTGCCCGAGGACGCCGCGCAGCTCGCGCTCGTCGAGCAGGCGCAGGATGCCCTCGGTGCAGCACACGGCCGCGTTCTTCGGGTTGCGACCCGTCGCGAACGCGTTGGGCGCCTGGGTGGGCGAGACGTACAGGCGCGGCATCGGCTGGCGCGCCTCGGTCGAGAGCTCGCGCACGATCCGGTACATGGCGGGCTGCTCGAGCTCGCTCACCGGGCGCGCGTGCATCGCGCGGATCGCGATCTTGTCGGAGTTCCAGTAGCCGTAGAACGTCGTGACGAGGCCGATGCCGACGAACACCCACAGCAGGTTCGCGCGCGCGCCGAACAGGGCCCACAGGCCCAGGACGATGGCCCACATGACGCCGAACAGGCCCGCCGTCTTGAGACCGTTGAAGTGCTGACGCCCCACGCTGTGCTCCCTTCCGCGCCCCGGGCCCGCCCGCGCGGTGTGCCGGGCGCCCGACGGGCGCCGACCCTGCCGACGCCCACCTGGATGAACGCCCGAGGCGACCGTCCCGTTCCCGGGCGGGGCGACGGCGTCGGGCACCCGCGACGAGGGAGGTCCCGGACCACGCCCGGGACGACGACGGCGGGCGTGCGGCCGGGGCCGGGTCAGCCGGCCTGCGACTGGCCGCGCGCGACGCGGATCATGTCCTCGCGCGGCACGACCTTGATGCGCTCGCGCCCGTGCGGCTCGCCGAGCGAGCGCTCGTACGCGTCCAGGAGCTCCCAGCCCGACCACTCGATCGGGTCGACGCCGCGCTCGCGCAGGAAGTCCAGGACGGCCTCGGGCTCGCCGAGCGGCGCGACGCGGCCCGCCGTGAGGTCGGCCGCCGCGACGTCGCCGCCGTCGCCCGCGCCCGTGACGTCCTCGACGAGGTGCCGGACGGTCTCGGACGCGTCGGACTTCGTGTGCCCGATGAGGCCCACGGGACCGCGCTTGATCCACCCCGTCGCGTAGACGCCGGGGAGGTGCTCGCCGTCGATGTCGACGACGCGGCCCTCGCGGTTGGGGATGACGCCCTTGAGCTCGTCGAAGGGGATCTCCGGGAGCGGCGAGCCGAAGTAGCCGACCGCGCGGTACACGGCCTGGACGGGCCACTCGTGGAACTCGCCCGTCCCGGACACCGTGCCGTCGCCGTTGAGACGCGTGCGCTCGGTCCGCAGCGCCTCGACCTTGCCGTCGCCGAGGACGGCCGACGGCGCGTGGAGGAAGTGCAGGTGCAGGCGGCGCGACGCCGTGTTCTCGCTCGGGTCCTTGAGCGTCCAGTCGGTGAGGGTCTTGACGACCTGCTTCGTCTGGTTCGAGGAGCTGATGGCGGCCATCGAGCCCTCGTCGAACTCGAAGTCCTCCGGGTAGACGATGACGTCGACGTCCGGGACGTGGCCCAGCTCGCGCAGCTCGAGCGGCGAGAACTTGGCCTGCGCCGGGCCGCGGCGCGCGAAGACGTGCACGTCGGTGACCGGCGACGCCTTGAGCGCCTCGTAGACGTTCTGCGGGACCTCGGTCGGCAGCAGGTCGTCCGCGTGCTTGGCGAGCACGCGCGCGACGTCGAGCGCGACGTTGCCGGCACCGAGGACCGCGACCTGCTGGGCCTCGAGCGGCCACGTGCGCGGGACGTCGGGGTGGCCGTCGTACCAGGACACGAAGTCCGCCGCGCCGTAGGAGCCCGGGAGGTCGATGCCCTCGATCGGGAGCGCCGCGTCACGGATCGAGCCGGTCGAGAAGATCACCGCGTCGTAGTACTGGCGCAGGTCGTCCAGCTTGAGGTCGACGCCGTAGTCCACGTTCGCGAGCAGGCGGATGTCGCCGCGGCTCAGCACCTTGTGGAGCGCGACGATGATCTGCTTGATGCGCGGGTGGTCCGGCGCGACGCCGTAGCGCACGAGGCCGAACGGCGCGGGCAGGCGCTCGAACAGGTCGATGCTCACGTCGAGGTCGGTCTTGGACAGGATGTCCGCGGCGTAGATCCCGGCGGGACCAGCGCCGACGATCGCGACGCGCAGTGGACGGATGCTGCTCACAGGACAGGGCGCCTTCCGGTCGAGGACGGGGGTCTCTCCCGCGCGGCCGACGGGCCGTTCCGCGTCGACCGGTGGGTACCGGCCGCAGGAGACCTCTCGATTGTACGACTGGGGTGAGGGTCGCCTCACTCAGACCCTCTCCTCCGTGACCAGCCTGACACCGGTCTCGCCTGCTGGATACCCCGTCTTGCGGTCCGGGCGAATGTAACGCCGGGGGTCAGCGGTCGACGCGGAGGCTCTCCTGGACCGCGCGGATCTCCCCCGCGGCCCACGGGTGCTGCGTCAGCGTGCACGTCCCCGTCGTCTGCACGAGGTCGGCCACGGGGCCGCGCGGGACCACGACGGTGCGCACCGCCTGCACGAGGACCGTGCCCCCGCCCCCCTTGAACGACGCCTCCAGCCAGCGCCCCGGCAGGCCGTCGACGTCCACCTCGCCGCCGTCGAGCTCGCGCAGGCGCGGCATCGGCCGGAGCTTGCGGAGCACCTCGGCGTGCGCGTCCTCGAGCGTCTGCTCCGCCCGGATCCGCGACACCGTGACGATGACGTTCGGGTTGAACTCCCCCGGCTCGACCTCGCGGCCGAGCGCGAGCGGCAGGCCCACGTGCGGGAGCGGGACCCACCTCTCCGGCGCGACCACGCGCACCCCCACGGGCGCGGGGAAGTCGTCGCTCGGGTAGCGCAGCTCGGTCATGCGTCAGGTCCTCTCGTCGGGGGTGGGCGCCACCGGGCGCGTCAGCAGTCTCGCACCCGACGCCGGGCGTGCGTACGCCGAGGGCGCGGGACCCTCTCGGGGTCCCGCGCCCTCGGCGGAGCTCAGCCGGATCAGCTGTTCGAAGCCTGCTCCTGCTGCTGCGCGTTCTGCGTGGCCTTCTGGCCCGCGTCCGTCAGCGTCTGCGCGACGTTGTTCAGCTGCGTCTGCGCGGCCGGCCAGTCGCTGCCCTTGAACTGCTGGGCGTCGGGGCCCTCCCACGGCACGCTCTGGATCTGGGAGTTCAGGTTCTGCATCGTCGTCCGGATCTCGTCCGCCTTCTGCTGCAGCGTCTGACCGAGCCCACGGAGCTCCTCGACGTTCGCGCCCCACATGCCACCAGCCATGGTGTTCTCCTTCTGTGTCTCGACCCCCACCCTGCGTGGACGTCGTCCCGTTGTCGATGGCAGTACTCAACCATCGGGCCACGAGCGCCGTCGATGGGGAGGTGTCCCCATGAGGTGCCCGTGGTCGTCACGTCGCTACCGCGGGAGCGCGACGTGCAGCTTGCGTGCCCTCCCCGAGACCACGAGGAAACCGCGTCCCGGCGGGAAGTCCGCGCGGCGGATGCGGCCCAGCCCCGTCCCGAGCAGCGTGTCGCCGTCGAGGTCGCCGGGCGTCAGGAGCAGACCGGTGCGGCCCGCCTTGAACGGCTGCGCGATCGCCCACGCCTGGCCCCACGTCGAGGACTCCGCCTCGCCCACGACGAGCTGCTCGGCCCGCGTGGCGGCCCGCACGAACGCGACGAGCGGCTGCTCGGCCGGGGTGCCGGTGAACTCGGTCACCGACTCGACCAGCACCGTGAGCGTGCCAGGACGCAGCGACCCGCCCTCGATCGCCTGGGTGAGCGTCTCGAGGAGCGTCACGACCTCCTCGGGCGACGTCGCGACGGTGTCCCACGCGTCGAGCGCCGAGATGCTCGTGCGGCGCGGCGAGAGGTACACGACCCGGCCCGCGCGCGCCCGGCGCACGGCCTGCGCGATGGTGACGAGCGCCGTCGTGCGGCCGCCCCCGGGAGGGCCGGAGAGCATGAACGTGCCGCGCGCGGGGAGCCCCACGGGCGCGATGTCGAGGTCGTCGAGGCCGATCGTCGGGCGCCCGCCCGTGACCTCGGGCAGCGACTCGAGCGCGAAGCCGTCCGGCAGCCGCTCGACGCCCGGCGCCTGCGGGATGCCGAGCCGCGTCATCGCGTCGCGGAGCTTGCCGAGCTCGCGCGCCTGGAGCGCGACGTTCGGGTCGCCACCGAGCACCGCGACCTGGACCTCGTTCTCGTCGAGGACGCCGCGACCGGGCGGGGACGTCAGCGACAGCACGTCCTTCGGGACGCCGAGCGTCAGGTAGTCGTCCTCGCTCGCGAGGCGCAGCACGAGCCGCTTCTGGATCGTCGAGCCGAGCGACGTCGGGACGGACGCCGCGCGGTCGCCCGCGACGACGACGTGGACGCCGACCTGGCGCCCGTCGGTCGCGACGGCCGTGAACGCGCCCCACACGGGGAACGCGTGCGCGGGCCGGAACTCGTACGACTCGCGGAACGCACCGATGCCGTCGACCAGGAGCAGGATGCGCGGCTCGTCGGGCGCGCCGGCGAGCCGGCGGTACTCGTCGAGGCTGCCCGCGCGGACGGCGGCGTAGCGGGCGGACCGCTCGTCCACGAGGTCGCGCAGGGTGCGCAGCAGGCGCTGGACGCGCTCCTCGTCGTCGCCCGAGATGACGGCGCCGACGTGCGGCAGGTCCTCGAGCATCCGCAGGCCGCTCGCGCCCGCGTCGATCGCGTACACCTGGACGGGGCCGCCGCGCGCGGTGATGGCGGCCGAGACCGCGATCGTCCGCAGCGTCGCGCTCTTGCCCGAGCCTCCCGTGCCGTAGATCGCCATGTTGCCGTCGCGGTCGGGCTCGTAGAACACCGTCGGCTGGGCCTGCGACTTCGGGTCGTCCTCCACGCCGAGCAGCAGCATCGTGTCCGTGCGCGGGTTGGGCAGGCGCGCGAGGTCGTACGTCGGCGCGAGCTCGGCGAGCCACGGCTTGCGCGGCATCGGGACGGCGGCCTCGGTCGCGGCCCGCGAGATCGTCGCGACGACGCGCGCGATGTCGTTGGGGCCGGGGTCCGTGACCTCCTCGACCTCGGGCTCCGGGAGCTCCCAGCGCACCCCGGTGCCGAACGACATCTCCTGCACGTCGATCCGGGGACGCTCGGGGCGCGACGTCGTCCAGCCGCCGGCGTAGCCGGTCTGGAACGGCGTGATCCGGCCGGGGCCGGTCTTCACGGCGCCGCGGCCCGGGATCGACGGGTCGAAGTGCGCGGCCATGGGGATGCCGAGGATGTCCGTCGAGTCGTCCTCGTCGGCCATGCGCAGCGCGACGCGCAGGTTCGTGTTGGCGCGCAGGTTGTCCTTGATGACGCCCGCGGGACGCTGCGTGGCGAGGATGAGGTGCAGCCCGAGGGACCGGCCGCGCTGGGCGACGTCCACGACGCCGTCCACGAACTCGGGGACCTCGTTGACCAGGGCCGCGAACTCGTCGACGACGATGAGCAGGCTCGGCGGCGCGTCCGGGTCGCCCGTGCGCTCGAGGGACGCGAGGTCCTTGGCCTTCTTCCGGTTGAGCAGGTGCTCGCGGTAGCGCAGCTCGGCCCGCAGCGACGTGAGCGCGCGGCGCACGAGGTGGGGCGAGAGGTCCGTGACGAGCCCGACGGTGTGCGGCAGGTTCACGCAGTCCGCGAACGCGGCGCCGCCCTTGTAGTCGACGAACAGGAACGTCACGCGGTCCGGGCTGTGCGCGGCGGCCATGCCGAGCACCCAGGACTGGAGGAACTCGGACTTGCCCGCACCCGTCGTCCCGCCCACGAGCGCGTGCGGGCCCTGCGTGCGCAGGTCGAGGTACAGGGGCTCCGTGCCGGAGTGGCCGACGAGCCCGCGCAGGTTGGTCGGCGCCGAGCGCCGTACCGGCGGGGAGCCGTCGCGCGGCGTGAGCGACCCGTTCTCGCGCCACGCGTCGATGAGCCGGCTCGGGTCCTCCGCGAGCGCCGTGCCCGCGAGCGCGAGGTAGGAGACCGAGCGCGGGAGGTCGGAGTCGTCGTCGACGGGCGCGCCGACGTCGACCACCGGGGCCAGGATGCGCGCGACCTCGTGCGCCGTCGCGAGGTCCACCGTCTCGCACGCGACGGGGAAGGTCAGGCGCCCGACGCGGACCTCGCCGCTCGTCGCGCCGGCGGAGCCGCCCGGGGTGTCGGCGGTGTCGACGGTGTCCACGAGCACGAACGTGCGGCACGCGGCCGGGAGCTGCTCGACGGACGGCGCGACCCACACGACGTGCACGCCGGCGTCCGCGCCGCGCTCGACGAGGCGCGTGAGGCGCGAGCGGTCGACCGGGGCGTCGTCCTCGACGAGCACGACGACGGTCGGCAGGACCGGCTTGGGGGTGTCCTCTCCCTCCTCGGGGTCGATCGGCCCGCGCAGCTCGGCGTGCGTGCCGAGGTCGGCACCGCGCAGCTCGACGAGGTCCTCGAGCCGGGACAGGAGCGACTGCGCGGCCCCCGGGTTGTCGGCGAGGTGCTCGCCGCCCAGCGGGCTGTGGGCCGACCCGGTGTGCGGGAGCCACTCGAGCCACTCCCAGTCCGCACGCGAGCGCTGCGACGTCACGGCGGCGAGCACGAGCTCCGACGGCGAGTGCAGGCCCGCGAGCTGGACCAGCACACCGCGCGCGACGGCGTCGACCGCGGCGCCCGCCCCCGCGACGCCGAGCGCGCCGTCGGTCCGCAGGCGCGCGACGACCGGGACGCCGGAGATCGTGGCGCACTGCGCGTGCAGCTTCTCGAGCTCGTTCCAGTACTCCGGCAGCGTGTTGTTCTCGTTCGGCTGCTCGAGCTGCGTGCGCGCGGGCGCGGAGCCGAGACCGATCCGGACGGAGAGGAACGCGTCGTGCTCCGGGCGGTGCGTCCACAGCAGGCCGCCGAGGCGCCGCACCGCGTCGACCGTGTCGGCCACCGAGGGCGCCTCGGAGAGCCGCACCGCGCGCTCGACCGCGTGCGTGCGGTCGATCGTGTCGCGCATCGCGACGACGGCAGCCTCGAACTGCTCGCGCTGCGCCTTGAGCTTGCGCCGCGCCTGCACCTTCTGGTCGAGGTAGTTGCCGAGCATGAGGATCGGGCTGAGCCCGATGAAGACGATCGACAGGACGTTGCGCGTGACGGAGTAGAGGATCACGCCCATGAGGAGCGGCGCGACCATCGCGAGGTAGGGGAACCGCTGCGGCTCGGGCGGCTGCGGCGGCTTGGGCGCGCGCAGCTTGCGCTCGCCGAAGCGGGCCACGACGCGCGGGGACCGGTTGAACTCCACGACGGGGCTCGTCGGCGCGAGGCTCGTCGTGCGGTGCAGCGCGACGACCGAGACCACGGTCGAGCCGATGGTCACGGTGTCCGCGGACGTGAGCGTCGAGCGCAGCATGCGCTGACCGCCCATGACCAGGCCGTTCGCGGAGTTCGTGTCCGTGATCTCGATCGTCTCGCCGACCGTGATGCGCGCGTGCCGCTTCGACACCTGCGGGTCGCTCAGGCGGATGTCCATGTTGCGGTCGCGCCCGAGGTAGCTCGTGCCGACGGGCAGCGAGAACTCGCGCCCCGCGTCGGGGCCCTCCAGCACGCGCAGCACGGCGACCGCGGCCCCGCGGTCCTGCCCGGGCGAGTCGAACTGCTCGGAGACCCGCACGATCGAGACGGTCGACCCCGAGCGCAGGCCCGCCTCGACGAGGTCGCTCGTCGGCGACAGCACGCGGCCCTGGCCGCTGCCCGACGGCGACGTCCCGACCTGCAGCGTGAGCCGGTCCGGGACGGCGGTGCCCGCGCGCGTCGGGTCGCCCGCGAACAGCGCCTCGGCGACGTCGCGCACCGACGCCGTCGCGTCGGCCGTGACGGCGACGTTCGTCGTGCTGGCGTCGGGGCGGTGCAGCGTGAGCTTGATTCGCACGGGAGTTCCTCGTTCGGGTCCGGGTGGTCAGCGGCGGACGGCGAGCGGTCGACGGGCGCGACCGACCGGAGCGCGCGGCGCGCGCTCGCAGGAGCGGGTCGGCTCAGCCGTCGTCGGTCAGGTCGAGCAGGGGCAGGTCGGCCGCCGTCACGAGGCGCGACGCGACGGCGTACTCGACGAGGCGCGCGCGGCGGTTCGTCGCGAGCGCGCCGGGCCCGCCGCGCAGGCCCTTGACGCCGATCCGGTCGAGCTTGTCGCACACGTTGTCGAGCTTGCGGTTGAAGCGCGTCGTCGCCCAGCCGAGCCGGGCCGCCGCCGCGGCGGACGACGGGATCTCCGACAGGCCCGTGCCGTCGCGCCGCAGCATCGGCTCGGCGAGCGCCACGATGAGCTGCTTCTGGCTCGTCGTGAACGTGATCATGCCGATCGTCGTCGCGCCGCCCGCCTCCGGGTCCTCCGAGCGGATCTCCTGGTAGGGCGCGCCGCGCAGCTGCGCGGTGATCTCGTACGTCGTCGGCCCCGCGGTGAACACGATCGACGTCGTCGGGAAGACGATCGGCAGACGGTTGCCCGGGGAGAGCCACGACTGGACGCCGCCGCCCGAGTCGCACACCGTCGCGGAGATGAGCGACCCGACGTTGGCGAGCCACCAGATGCCGCCCTCGTGCGCGATGCGCAGGAAGCGCCGGTGCAGGTACGGGTTGTCCTCGATCGCGAGGTCCCCGTCGCGCCCGATGTCGAACGGGTCGCCGTCGGTGGACGGGCGGAACCACTCCCCGCAGAACTCGACCGCCAGCTCGCTCATGCCGCCTCCCCCGTGACGCACGCCTTCTGCGGCGAGGCCGAGACCTTGCCGTCGCGGTCGACGATGACCTCGACGCAGACCTGCTCGCCGGGCTTGGCCCGGAGCTCGACCGACGTCTTGTCGAAGTTCTCCTTGAACGGCGTCTCCTCGATCGGGTCGATCTTGCGCCACCAGAAGGAGTCGTCCTCGAGCGCCTTGTCCGAGTCGTAGGCCCACGTGAACGTCGCGACCTCGCGCGCCGGGTCGTAGGTGCCGACGAGGTTGTTCACCGGGGGCACGAGGTCGCCGAGGTTGTCCGACGGGACGAAGTCGTCGTCGGGCGAGGCCGAGCTCTCGCCGCCCGCGGTGGTCTCCGTGTCGTCCGGCGTCGCGTCGGGCCGCAGGAGGAAGAAGCCCCCGACGGCGACCGCGACGCCGACGACGCCCGCGACCGTCGCCCAGAGCGCGCCGCGGCCGGAGCGCTGCTCCTGCGGGGACGCGTCGTCGGGCGCCTGGTCCGGCCCGGCGGTCCGGTGCACGGTGTCCTCGACGGGCGGGGTCCCCCAGCCACCGGGACGCCGCGGGCCGGGGTACAGCCGTGAGGGGTCCGTGAGCTCCGCGACGGGCGCGCCGCCCTGCCCGACGGCGGTCGTCGGCACCGTGCCGGACGTCCCCGCCGAGGGCCCCTGGTCCCACGCGGCGGGCGCGTACGGCACCTGGGGGCGGTACGGCGTCGGCTGCCCGGGCGCGGTGCCCGGGGCGACGGTCTGCCCGGGCCACGCACCGGGCGGGGCGGTGTGCAGCGGGGTCGTCGGCTGCGTCGGACGGCCGGGCGCCACGGGCCCCGCGGACGTCCCGGTCCCGGACGGGTCGATCGAGACGACCTGGCGGAGGCGCGTCCCGGCGTCGTCGTCCGGCTCCTCCTCCTGGACGTGGCCCGAGTCGTCGAGCAGGTCGATCGGCGTCACCGCGTACGACAGCTCGTTCTGGACCTGCTGGAGGGCGCGCGCGAACGCGAGGACCGTCGGGTAGCGCGACGCCGGGCTCTTCGCCATCGCCGTCGCGAGCACGCGCTCGAGCGAGGCCGGGACGTCGGTGCGGCCCGTGGGCGGCAGGGGCGAGCCCTCGATGCGCGAGATGAGGTTCGCGCTCGAGTTCGACCCGCCGGGCACCTCGAACGGCGTGCGCCCGGCGAGCAGCGTGTACGTCGTCGCGGCGAGCGCCCAGACGTCCGTCGCGATGCCGCTGCGCGGGGGCTCCGCGAACGACTCCGGCGGGGACCACGGGATCGACATGCCCTCGGCGCGCGCGGCGTCGTCGACCGTGGACGAGATGCCGAAGTCCGTGAGCGCGGGGTGCCCGTACTCGGTGACGAGGATGTTCGCGGGCTTGATGTCGCGGTGCAGGATCCCGGCGCGGTGCGCCGTCTCGACGGCACCGGCGATCTGGACGGCCGTGCGCAGCGCCTCCGCGACGGGGAGCCGCTCGGTGCGGTAGCGCGCGCCGAGGTTGGGCCGCGAGCAGTACTCCATCGCGAGGTACGGGCGGCCGTCGTCCGCGATGTCCGCCTCGTACATCGTGACGATCGACGGGTGCGTCGAGAGCGTCGCCATGAGGTCGGCCTCGGCGTCGAACGCCGCGCGCTGCGAGTGGCTCGACCACTCGTGCAGCAGCACCTTCACCGCGACGCGGCGGCGCGGGCGCTGCTGCTGGTACAGGAAGACGTCCGAGAACCCGCCCGAGCCGATGAGCGAGACGTACTCGAAGCCGCGGATCTCCGGTGGTGGGGACGGTGCGCGCTTGCTGCTCACCGGATCCCCTCGAAGCGCAGGGTCACGCCGTCGCCCAGGTCGGCGACGTCGCCGTCGACGACGAGGACCGGCTCGGACGGGTGCAGGCGCCGCGGCGGCTGGTCGCCGCGCAGGAGCGTGGTCCCGTTCGTCGTCGCCATGTCGCTCACGAGCACGTGCCAGCCCTCGAGCGTGATCTCCAGGTGCGAGCGCGAGATGTCCTGCTGCGGGCTCGGCACCGTGACGAGGCGCGGGAGCTCCGCGGCCTGCGTGCGCGGCGAGCGCGGGCGGCGGCCCACGACGACGGGCCGGTCGAGCTCGAGCGTCTGCCCCGTCGAGACCACGACCCGGCCCAGCGGCGGGCGCACGGCGAGCTCGGCGTCGCCGTCGAGCGGCGCGTCGCACACGGCGCACGTGTCGCGCGACGGCGGGTTCGCGTGCCCCTCGGGGCACGTGCGCGCGAGGATCTGCTGCTGCCCCGGTGCGGGCGGCGGGCTGAAGGACGGGACCGGGGGCGGCACGGGCGCGTCCTCGACCGCCGGCTCCTGGGCCGCCGCGCGCAGGTCCGCGATCGCCGACGACAGCACGGTGTGGCCGTCGTGGTCGAGCCCGGCGACGGGCGCGGGCTCGTCGTCGGGCGTGACGGTCGCCGCCCGGTGCGCGGCGGCGGGCGTGGCGCCCGTCCACTCGCGCGGGACGCCCGCGATGAGGCCGTCCGGCGCGGGCGGCGGGGCGGGCACGGGCGCCTCGTCCGCCGGCGGGGCGGGGACGGCCGGGACGGGCGGCGCGGGCGGCACCGTGGCCGACGGCGCGGGCTCGTCGGCCTCGTCCGTCTCGTCGTCCTCCGCGGAGCGGACCGCGGCGTCCTCGACGGTCCGCAGGATGGTGGAGCCCCACAGGTGGGCGTAGTCGTCGTCCTCCTCCGGGGGCGCCTCGGAGACCGGCGCGGCCGGCTCCACGACGGGCGGCGGCTCGACGGCGTCGGGCTGCGGCGCGATCGTCTCCTCAGGGAGCCGGAGCGTCGCCCCGAGACCGCCGAGGACCGTCGTCGCCGACGGCACCGCGGGCGCCTCGGCGAGCGTCGCCGTCTCCGCGGCGGCGTGGCGCGCACCCGGACCGGGCTGCGAGGCCCGGTCCTCGGGGGCGCTCGCCTCCGAGGTGACGAGCCGGTCGTCGTCCGGCCCGGGGTCGGAGCCGAGGTCCTCGCCGCCCGACGCGACGGGCTGCTCGGGGCGCTCGACGAGCGGCCACGCGACCGCGGACGCGAGCACCACGCCCGACTCGAGCGGCACGGAGAGCGCGTCCCCGAGGAGCGGCCCGCCGGGAGGTGCGGGCTCGACGGGCACCACGCCCGCGTCCGCCTGGACGAGCAGCTCGACGACGTCGTCCAGCACCCGCTCCGACCAGGTGGTGACGCCCTCGCCCTCGACCTGGACGCGCTCGCCGCCGTCGAGCTCGAGCGTGACGGAGAGGCGGCCGCGCGCGGCCACGTGGACGCGACGGCCCGTGACGACCGCGACGACGAACGGCGGCACCGTGCGCAGGCTGGAGCCGAACGCGCCCGTGAGGACCTGGAGGACCTCGACGACGCCCGCGTCGGTGCCGAGCTGGTCCCACACCTGCTCGACGAGCGAGGGCTCCACCGGTGCGGGCAGCACCACGACCGCGCCGCCGCGCACCACGGTGCGTGCCGTTCCGGTGACGTAGCGCAGCGTCACGTCAGACCCCCGATCTGCAGACGAACATCCCTGGGCAGCGTGTCCTCGTCGACGACCGGACCCGGCGCCGCCACCTGGTCCCGCGGCGTCGTGCTCCCGCCGCTCGTGTCGTCGGACACGCCCGTCGCGTCGACGACGACGACTGTGATGTTATCCCGGCCACCGGCCGCGATGGCCTCGTGGACCAGCCGCTCGGCCGCGGCCTGCGGGTCCGGCGTGGCGAGCAGGACCTCCGCGATCCGTTCGTCGGACAGCTCACCGGTGAGGCCGTCGGAGCAGACGAGCACGCGGTCGTGCCGCTCGATGGGCAGGTACCAGAAGTCGGCCTGCGGAGCGTTGCGCGAGCCGAGCGCACGCGTGACGACGTGGCGCCGCGGGTGCGTGAGCGCCTCCGTCGGGGTGAGGAGACCGGCGTCGACCATCTCCTGCACCTCGGAGTGGTCGACGCTCACCTGCTCCAGGCGGCCGCCCGCCAGGTGGTAGGTGCGCGAGTCGCCGACGTTCACGACGAGCCAGTACGGGTTGCCGTCCTGCTCGGAGACGACGACGCCCGTGACGGTCGTGCCGGCGCCGCGGCCCGGCTCGGTGACGATCGCCCGCACGTTCTCCTGCGCGACCGCGATGCGGGTCCGCACCTCCTCGGGCGTGACGACCTCGAGGTCGGCGAGCGGGCGCAGGGCCTCGACGGCCGTCGCGCTCGCGACCTCCCCCGCCTCGTGCCCGCCCATGCCGTCCGCGACGAAGAAGACGGAGCGCGCGGCGAGGAAGCGGTCCTCGTTGAGGAGGCGGCGGGCGCCGCGGTGCGACGCCGCGCCCCAGGCCAGGTGCACCTCGGCGGGCTGGTCGGTGGTCACGAGACTCCCGGGTGGACGACGAGGCGACGGTCGCCCACGTGGATGGTCGCGCCGACGGGGACGCGCACGCGCGTCCCCGGCTCGGCGACGCGGGGCGGGGCTCCGGGCACCGAGACGACGGTCCCGTTCGTCGAGCCGCGGTCGGTGAGCCACAGGCCGCTCGGGTCGACGCGCAGCTCGGCGTGCGTCTTGGAGACGGAGCGCGTCGGGTCGTCGAGGGCGACGAGGGTCCACGGGCCGTCGTCGGGCGCCTGGGGGTTGCGGCCCACGAGGGTCGGGCGGTCGACGGTGCGCCGCTCCCCCGACTCGAGCTCGAGGACGACGGCCACGTCGGGCGCGGGGTCCATCGCGCGCACGTCGCGCGCGGACATCCGGGTGCTGTCCCACTCGGGCTCGGCGGCCTCGGGGCCCGCCGGCGGGGCGGCGGACTGCGCAGCAGCCGCCGGGGCGGGCGTCGGCACGGGCGCTGGCACCGCTGCCGGCGGGGGCGCGGCGGGCGGCGGGGCGGACGCTCCGCTCCCGACGCCGGGGACGCCCGTGATGAGACCGCCCTCGGTGGGCGCGGGCGTGGACGGGAAGGCCCACGGGTCCGGCACGGGCGCGGCCGGCACCGCCCCGGACGCCGTGCCCGGGCGGGCCGACGAGGCGGGAGACGGCGGCGGCGCGAACGACGCGGCGGGGGTCGCGGCCGACGGGGCGGGCGGGCGCCCGGCGTCGGGCGCCGGGTACGAGGCCGGGTGGCCGCCCGGGGCGGCGGGGTACGCGCCGGGGGCGGCCGGGGCGCCGTACGCCCCGGCGGGGCCGCTCGCCACGAGCGAGGCGACGCCGTCGTACCCCGAGGACGTGGGGGCGACGCCGCGCACGTCGAGCACGAGCGACCGGCCCGCCTTGTCGTGCCAGCCCTGCGACCGGCCGGAGGAGTCGAAGCGCGGGCTGAGCAGCACGACGAGGATCCCGCCCAGCGGCACGACGCCCACGATGATCCAGCGCAGCGCCGCGCGCCCGAACCCGACCGGCCCGCGCGTGCCTGCGTCCACCGTGCGGATGCCGGTCGCGAGGTTGCCGAGCGTCTTGCCCGTCGACCCCTCCCAGAACCAGACGCCGACCCACCACGCGAGCGCGAGCACCGCGGCCACGACGTAGACCACGAGGATCTTGCCGAGCAGCGCGGCGGCCTCCTCCTGGGTCACCGTCTGCACGCTGCCGAGCGGCGCGCCCACGACCGCGAGACCCGCCACGAGGACGACGAGCGCGACGACGGCCGGCACGGCCGCGTCCACGAGGTAGGCGAGGAAGCGGCGGCCGGTCCCGGCGAAGGGCGCGGCGGCGAGGGACGACGGCGACGCCCCGGCCGAGACCGGGACGAAGGCCTTCTGCGTCGCCGCGTAGACCTCGGGCTCGGTCGTCGTGTCCGGCGCCGAGTGCGCGACGGCGGCGTACGGCAGGTCCGGCCCACCGCGGCCCGCGACGGCCTGGACGCCGCCGACCGGCCCGGCCGACGGCGCGGCGACGGGCCGGCCCGTCCGCGGGAACGGCTGACCGCACACCGCGCAGAACGCGGCCCCCGGGGACTGCGCGGACCCGCAGGCGGGGCACGTCACGTCGCTCATGACTCGTCTCCCTGTCGACTCGACGGCCCCGACGACGACCCTGCCGCCGGGGGCACGGCTCCACCCCGCGCACCGGCGCGGCGGCCGGGCAGCCACCGGCGCAGGCCCGCGGAACCGGCGCCCGCGCGCACGGACCGCAGCGAGAGCGCGGCGCGCACCCGCGCGCGACGGTTCACGGAGGAGCGTAGCCCTCCGACGACGGAGTCGACGTCCGCCCAGAACGCCTCGATCTCCTGCTCGGTCGGCTCCCCGGTGCCGAACACGGTCGCGTCGGCGCGGTGCGCGAGCGGGATGGTCGCCGTCGCGCCGTACGCCTGCGCGAGCAGCCCGGCGCCCTCGCGGCGCGTCGAGCCGGCGGGGACGGGCGTCCCGAGGTCGGTCGCGGCGTCGAGCACCTCGCGCCAGCCACCGCTCACGCGGTCGACGGGCCGTTCCGCGGCGCGGCGCCGCGCCCGGCGCCGCGCCTTGTACGCGAGCACGAGCACGACGGGCAGCGCGAGCAGCGCGAGCGGCACGACCACGGCGACGCCGATGAGGACGGCCTGGCCCCAGTCGAACCCGTCGCTGTCGGCCTTCTCCTTCTCCTCGTCGTCGATCTTCCCGGCCTCGGCCTCGGCCGGCTCCTCCGGCGGCTCCGGGTCCTCGAGGATCGGGGGCTTGGGCACCTGGAGGCTCTTCGGCTCGGGCTGGATCTTGTTGTCCTCGTCCGGGATCGCCGTGATCGGCACCCAGCCGTGCCCGACGAACGGCACCTCGGCCCACGCGTGCACGTCGGTCCCGGTCGCCGTGTACGGCTCGCCCGGCTCGAGCGGGTTCTTGTCCAGGTCGGGGTAGAAGCCCATGACGACGCGCGCCGGGATGCCGGCCTGGTTGGCCATGAGCGCGAGCGCGACGGCGAACTGCTCGTCGTCGCCCACCATCTCCTCGTCGGCGAGCAGCGTGTCGATCCGCTCCGCCGAGTGGCCCGGTCGCGACGGCGGCTGCGTGTCCAGCCCGCTCGAGAAGATGCCGCTCGCGACGAGGCCGTCGCGCAGCGCGTAGAGCTGGTCGACGGGCTCGGTCTCCTCGCCCATGAACTGCGCGGCCTTGCCGGCGAGCGACGCGGGCAGCACGCCCTTCGGCGGCGTGGGGACCTGCACCGACTGGTCGATCGCCCCGGCGCGCAGGTCGTCCTCGGTGGGCTCGGCCGTGACGAGCGCGTCGAGCGTGTAGGTGTCGCCCGGGCGCAGCCCGGCGGTCGACAGCGCCGTGCCGGTCGTGCCGTTGTAGTACGTCGTGTCGGCGAGCTCGCGCGCCCGCTCGCCGGTGTAGGTGATGCCCGCGAGCTGGCCGACGTCGGGCACCCACACCCCGGTGTAGTCGCCGACCTGGACGTCGAGGCGCGTCGGCGTGCCGGGCGCGACCGTCGCGATCTCCTGGCCCGCGCGCGTGTAGACGCCCGAGCCGGGCAGCCCGCTCGAGACGTCGTAGACGACGCCGTTGTAGGTGTCGAGCGCGGCGAGGCGGACCTTCGCGCCCGGGGGCAGGCCCCGGACGGTGAACAGCTCGTCCTCGCGCATGTCCTTCGCGTACTTGCGGAACGCCGTGAGCGGGCTGACGTACTGGTGCAGGTCGAGCGGCGGGACGACCGTCTCGCGCAGGACGGTGCGCGGGTCGTCGGGCAGGAGCGCGGGGGCCGCGAACGCCGCCGCGACGCCCCCGACGACGAGCATCGCCGCGCCCGTACGCACGCGGTGCCACCACAGGCGCCGGGTAGCGGCGCGGCTCGCCTCCGTCGTGATCTGGTGCGCGCCGAGCCGCGCGGCGGTGACGCGCCACCCCGCCCAGAGCAGGCCGACGCCGCCGAGCACGAGGCCCTGTGCGACCGGGTACGCCGCGATGACGGTCCCGAGCAGGATGACCGCCACGAACGCGACGGCCACGGGCACGAGCGCCCACGCGGCACGACGCGCGCGCCACGCGATCGTGCCCGCGAGGAGACCCGTGACGAGCATGAGCAGGTAGGGGACGACCGCGAGGTGCGGGAACGAGTGCAGCGGCGGGACCGTCGTGACGAACTCCTTCCAGCCCGTCACCGCCCCCCGCGCGAGGTCGGCGATCGTCGTGAGCGACGGGAGCACGCCGCCGATCGCGTCGGCGGGCAGGGCGAGCAGACCGCCCAGGAGGAGGTACGCGAGGACCGCGACCGGGAGCACGGTGTAGGCCGCCCAGCGCCGCCAGGCGCCGAGCCACGCGACCGCGAGACCGACGAGGGCGCCCCCCGCCGCGGGGAGCAGGTAGCCCGAGGAGCCCCAGACGGGGCCGAACCCGACGACCGTGGCACCGAGGACGAGGACGAGCGCGAGCGCGTCGACGGCGCCGAGCGCCGTGAGGGCGCGCGGCGTGTCGGCGCCTCTCAGCCGGGTCGTGTTCCGCTGCGACGTGCCGGACGAGGGCGCCGGCGTGCCGACCGGCGTGGCGCGGCGCGAGCCGCGCGTCGTGGTGCTGGGCGCGCTCATCAGTCGTTCAGCCTCCGCAGGGCGAGGGGGAGCTCGCCGAGCTCGCCGATGGTGAGGACGACGAGCTCCGCGATGGCGTGCCGGCTGAGGGACGCGCCGGGCACGCACTGGATCGCCATGACGCGCACGTCCTGCGGCAGGCGCGCCGACGCCGCACGGAGCTCCGTCGGGGTGACCCGGCTCCCGACGATGAACGCCACGACGGACGCGTCGGTGATCGTCAGGCCCGCGACGCGCGCGACGTCGACGAGGGACGTGCGCTGCGACTGCGTCTCCACGCGCGCGAGGTCGTCGAGGAGGCGCGTGCGGTGGTCGCCGCGCAGGTTGCCGTCGTTGACGAGGACCGTGACGCCGCGGTCCTCCTTGATCGCCTGGAGCCCGAGCGACCCGCACGCGCTCACGGCGAGCTCGAACTCGTCGTCGTGCGCGTAGTCCTCGGCGCGCGTCGAGAGCAGCACCGCGAGGTGCGAGCGCCGCGTCTCCTCGAACTGGCGCACCATGAGCTGGCCCGTGCGGGCCGTCGTCTTCCAGTGGATGTGGCGGCGGTCGTCGCCGGGCACGTAGTCGCGCAGCGCGTGGAACGACACGTCGGAGTTCGAGATGTCGGTGGTCACGCGGCCCTCGAGGTCCTTGAGGAACCCGGTCGACGAGCCGGACAGGTTCTTGACCCGCGGGTGGACGAAGAGCTCCTCGGGCTCGGTCCACACGACCTCGCGCCGCAGGAGCCCGAGCGGGTCGGCCCGCACGGAGCGCACCGGGCCGACGGAGATGACCGACCGCCGGTGGGTCGGCACGGTGAAGATCTCCTCGTGGCTCCCCTGCGGGCGCAGACGCGGCACGGGGAACGTCGCCATGCCCTGCCCCACGGGCAGCTCCATCACGGACGGGAGCAGCGGACGGGCCGAGTCGTTGCGGACGTCGAGCCGGCCCACCGCGCGGTCCCCCACCGTCACGCGCTGCTGCGCGAGGTCGAGCACGACGGCGTACCGGAAGCGCCCGAGGACGAACGCGACGGCCGCGAGCAGCGCGACCGTGAGCAGGACCGCCACGACGAGCAGCTCGAGCCACGACAGCGCGAGCCCCGCCCACCAGGCCGCGACCGTGACGACGAGCGCCGCCCAGCCGAACGGGCTGACGGCGGACGTCACGGGCCGGACCGTCCGCGCGGCGGGCGCGAGCGCACGCCCGACCGGCGCGGTGACCCGCGCGAGGGGTGCGGCCAGGGGGCGGAGCAGCCCGGCGAGGGCGGACCCCGCGCGGGGTGCGCCCGGGCGGCCGCCGCTGGCGGTGCGGCCGGAGCGGGCGCTGGGGCGCCCGCTCGTCGGGCCGGGGGTGGCGTTCATGGCATGAGCTCTCGGTCGGTGCGGGCCGTCGGTCCGCCGGCGGCGGGACGGCGTGCGGCCGGCGTGCGGGACGCCGGTCGTGTCAGGCGCTGCGGCGCTCCTGCGGCGCCGCGACGTCGGCGAGCAGGCGGCCGAGCACGGCCTCGTTCGTCGCGCCCGCGAACTCGGCCTCGGGGTCGAGCACGAGGCGGTGCGCCCACGTCGGCTGCGCCAGCTCCTTGACGTCGTCCGGCAGGACGTAGTTGCGCCCGTGCGCGGCGGCCCACACCTTCGCGCAGCGCACGAGGGCGAGCGCACCACGGACGGAGACGCCGACGCGCACCTCGGGCGCGTTGCGCGTCTCCTCGGCGAGCCGGGAGACGTACTCGAGCACCGCGCCGTCGACGTGCACCCGTGCGCCGAGCTCGGCCATCTCCGTGACGGCCTGCGTCGTGATGAGCGGCTGGAGCGTCTTGCTCCGGTCGCGGACGGACGCGCCCGAGAGGATCTCGACCGTCGAGGCGTGGTCCGGGTAGCCGATCGAGGCCTTCATGAGGAAGCGGTCGAGCTGCGCCTCGGGCAGGCGGTACGTCCCGGCCTGCTCGATGGGGTTCTGCGTCGCGATGACCATGAACGGGCGGCCGACCTCGTGACCGACGCCGTCGACCGTGACCCGGCCCTCCTCCATGACCTCGAGGAGCGCGGACTGCGTCTTGGGCGAGGCGCGGTTGATCTCGTCCGCGAGGACGATGGACGCGAAGATCGGGCCCTGGTGGAACTCGAACTTCCCCGTCTTCTGGTCGTAGATCGTCACGCCCGTGACGTCGGACGGCAGGAGGTCCGGGGTGAACTGGATGCGGTTGTTCGTGCCCTGGACGCTCGCAGCGAGGGCGCGCGCGAGCGAGGTCTTGCCGGTGCCGGGCGCGTCCTCGAGGAGGATGTGCCCCTCGGAGAGCATGCACGTCAGGGTCAGGCGCACGACGTGCGCCTTGCCCAGGACGGCCTGGCCCACGTTGCCGACGAGGCGGTCGAAGGTCTGAGCGAACCAGGTGGCCTGCTCGGGGGTCATGGTGGTCATTCGTCGCTTCCGTTCGCTGTGCTGTCCGAGGTGGGGCGCGGGCCGCGCTAGTACCACGTCATGGTGTTCGTGCTCCCGATGGTCGTCTCGATCCGCGCCGAGCCGCCCGGCTGGCCGTAGACGCACTGCTGGCCGCCGGAGTAGTTCCCGTTGCCGTCGGTCTGCAGGGCGCGGCCCTGGGCGTCGCGGCTGTAGTTGCCGGACCCGATCTGCGACCCGCCGCCGTAGCACGTCACCCGGAACGCGGTGTTGGCCGGGCCGTCCTTGATGGTGAGGTAGAGCTCGGCGCACGACGAGTGGGTGCAGTATCCCGGCCAGTTGCCGTCGGGGAGCTTGTGATTGCTCCCCTTGCTCACCGTGAGGACGGGCTCGGGCTTCTTGTCGGACGTCGCCGACCTGCACGTCTCCTTCGCGGCGCCCTCCGTCGGGGTGACCCGGACGCAGATCTCGCGCGTCTCGGAGTAGCCGACCGAGAGGCTCCCGGAGCCTTCCTTCTGGGTGGACTGGACCGCGCCGCGCACCTGCACGGAGTACCCGCGCCCGTTGCCCGCGGTCGACCAGCTGTACGTGATCGAGCGGTCGCCGCCGTTCATCGACACGACCGGCGCCGGGATGGGCCCGTAGGGCGACTCCTCGTTCGCCGTCGCCGCAGCGCCAGGCTCGCGCGCGCCGTCGACCCCCGCGACGGCGCGCACCGCGATCCGGTACGTCTTGCCGTTCGACAGCCCGCCGACGACCTTGTTCGCGCCGAGCGGCTGCCAGCCACCGCCGGCGTCGTACTGGTAGGAGATCTCCTCGGCCCGCACGCCATTGCCGGACGCGGCGCCGAACGACAGCTGGATCTGGCCGTCCGTGCCGTTCGCGTCGGCGCTGAGGTTCGACACCGCGCCCGGCTTTGCGAACGCGCGCACCGGGTCCGACGCCGGCGAGAACTCGGCGTCGCCGAGCTTGTCCGTCGCCTTGTTGTGCGCGCGCACCCGGAACGCGTAGCCCGTCGTGTCCGCCGGGACGCCGACCGTCGCGGACGTCGCGCCGCCGGCGGCGGTCGAGGTCTGCACGACGCTCCCGCCCCGCAGCGCCTCGATCGTGTACCGCGTGATCGGGGCGCCGTTGCCGTCCGGCGCGCCCCACGAGACCTGCATCTGCGACGTGTCGCCGATCGACGTGCGCTGCACCGCCGGCTTGGCGGGAGCCGCCGGCTTGCCCGCCGGCGTCTCGGCCGCCGAGTAGTCGCCCCAGTCCGAAGGGTCGGGGGCGAGGTTCACGGCCTGGGCGCGCACCTTGTACGCGACGCCGTTCTGCAGGCCGTCCCACGTCACCGACGTCCCGGTCAGGGCCGTCTTCTGCACGGCGCCGCCCGGCGGCGCGGGCGAGATCTCGAGGTTGACGGCCTGGATCGGGGAGCGGTCGGTGTAGGTCTTGTTGGTCCAGGTGACCGTGAGGGACTTGTCGCCGAACTCGAGGGTGGGTGCGGCGGGCGGGTCGGGCTTCTCGTCCGGTCGGGCGACGGCGGAGGCCGGGGAGGCGGGTCCGTCGCCGACGGCGTTGGTCGCGAAGACGGTGAACGTGTACTCGACGTTGTTGGTCAGCCCGTCCAGGGTGCAGGTGGTGGTGCCGCAGGCCTTCTCGTAGCCGTTCTGGGAGCGCACGGTGTAGCCGGTGATGTCGGCGCCGTTGTTGTTCGGCGGGTCCCAGGTGAGCACGACCGTCTTGGAGCGGACCTCGACGACCTGCGGGGTCGCGGGCGCCTCGGGCTTGCCCAGCACCTTGAGCTGGACGCGGCCCTCGACCTCGCGGTCGGGGTCCTTCGTCGCGTCCTGGATCCGGTACCGGACGACCATGACCCCGACGAAGTCGTCGCGCGGGGTGACCGAGACCTGGTCGCCCGAGACGGAGGCGGTGCCCTGCCCCGTCTCCACCACGGCGTCGACGAGGGTCAGCGGCCGGTCGGGGAACGGGTTGGAGTCGTTGGCCAGGACGGGCACGGTGGTGGCCTTGCCCTGGTGGGCGTCGTCGACGGTGTCGGGGTTGGCGCGGGCCAGGGGCCGGGTCGAGGCCACGACGGTCAGGGTCGCGGTGCCCTCGACCGGGGGGTGCTCGCCGTCGGTGACGGTGATCGGGACCTGCACGACCGAGCCCTTGGGCACGTCCGGGGTCGCCTGGGCGCGCAGCGTGGTGCCCTCGACGGACACGGTCACGCCCTGCGCCTGGCCGGTGGCCTTGAACGTCAGGGGGTCGCCGTCGGGGTCGGTCGCGAAGCGCGCGAGGTCGATCGAGGCCTCCTCGCCCGCTGCGACGTCGAGCGTCGGGGTCGACAGCTCCGGCGGCAGGTTCTCCGGCGGGAGCACCTGGACGGGGATCGTCAGGACGTTCGTCCGGCCCTCCGGGTCGTCCGGGCCCGACCCGTCCGTCACCTCGAACGACACCGACGCCGGGCCGGTGTAGTCCGCGTCGGGCGTGTAGACGATCTCGGTCACGGACGGGACCTGCCGGTCCCCCTCGGTGACCTTGACCTTGTCCTCGGTGGTCAGGCGCGGGGAGCGGCCCTCCACGACGAGCACGTGCTGGGTGAGGTCGATCGGGAGCGACTCCCCCGCCAGCACCTCGAGCTGCGTGCCCGGCCGCAGCGTGGGCTTCTGGTCGGTGAGGCCGGGGACCTTGACGAAGGCCTTGGCGGTCAGGCCGTCGATGTCGGTCGCGGTGTAGGTGATGACCTGGCGGCCCTCGGTGAGGGTGACGGTGAGCTCGCCGTCGGGGGTGACGCTCGCGGTGCTCGCGTCGGTGGTGACAGTGAGCTCGCTCGCGGCGCCGTCGGGGTCCTCGTCGTTGTCCAGGACGGGGACGGTGACCTCGGTCTTGCCCAGGATGTCCTCCACGGGCACGGTGTCGTCGCGCGCGACCGGGGGCAGCAGGGGCG